>NZ_JBHTWG010000017.1:0-113664 GCF_042792555.1 Streptomyces sp. NPDC056628 | reverse complement strand
CCGCTGGCCGCGGGGGCCCGCCCGGGCCGCCGGGACGCCCGGCGGCCCCGCGGTTTGGTGTGACACCCCGGGGGGGGGCGCGGGGCCCCGCCGCCCCCGGCGCCCCCCTCGCACGGGTCAGGAGACCGCGCTGCGCAGTCCCTGGAGGTCGATGTGCTCGGTCTCGTCGTGGGCCGTCAGGTCGATGACCTGGCCGATGCCGCGGGACCGCTCGTCGGCGGGCTTGAACTCCGCCTCGGCCTCGGCCTTGTGCAGGGCGAGCGCCTCCTCGCCGACCACGTCTGCCAGGTCCTCGTTCTGCACGGACTCCAGCGCGGCGGGCCCGGTCTGCTTCTGGGTGCCGAAGAAGTCGAAGCCGCCCTCGACGGCGGGACGCCGCGCGGGTGTCGCGGGGACGACGGCCACCGCGGTCGGCTCTATGAAGTGGCCCGAGGGCCGGCGGGCCGGCGGCAGCGTGGGCTGGACCGGGGCGGACGCGCCGGCCTGGGTGGTGGCGGCCGCGCGCTCGTGCCCGTCGGCCGCCCCGGACTTCCCCTGCGGGTCGTCCTCCGGCGCGCGCTCCGTCTCGGAAGCCGCGGTGCGCGCCGTCTCGGGCGCGCCCGCGCCGGCCTTCACGGCCCTCCGGCCGGAGGGACCCTGCGGCGGGACGTGCTGCGGGGGCTCGTCCTTCGGGGAGCCGCCGGCCGGCGTCGCGTCGGCGTCCTTGGCTGCGGCGGTGTCCTGAGGGGCGACGGCGTGGGGGGCGGAGTCGTCCGCCGGTTCCCCGGCGGCCTCCGCGTCCTCGTCCGCGCTCTCCTCGGCCTTGCCGTCCCGCGCGTCCTTGTCGTCCTCGTCGAACCGCGACAGGGCCGCCTTGGCCCGCAGAAACAGACGGGAGCCCTCGGGGGAGAAGACCGCCGGGGCCTCCTCGCCGGACTCCGTGTCCTCGGCCGCCGCGGCCTCGTCCGGTTCCACGGCTCCGGCCCGGTCCAGCGCCTGAGCGTCCGCCGGCGCCTCGGCCGCGGCGCTGTCCTCGCCGGCCGGTGCGGCCACGGCCCCGTCGGCGGGGGCCGCGCCCGGCGGCAGAGCGCGCGCGGGCGTTGTCGCCTCTATCTCTAGGACCCGGCGCTCCTCCAGGACACTCGCCCGCTCGGTCTCCGCGGTGGCGTAGCGGCGCAGCAGGGCCGCGTGCTCGTTGCGCAGCTTCGCGAGCTCGGCCCGCTTGGCGCGCAGCCGCTGCTCCAGCTTCTGGCGCAGTTCGCGGGACTCGTCGAGGTCGGTCTCCAGTTCGGCGACCCGTTCCTCGTGCCGCCACTCGTCGCTCGCCCGCGCGCGCGTGAGGTCGGCGACCTGTTTGCCCGCCTGGGCGTCCCAGCGGCGCATGACGACCGCGCCGACGACCGCGGTGACCGCGGCGGCCGCGGCCAGGCCGCGCAGCACGACGGGTTCGGTGAACACCCAGGGTGCCAGTGCCCAGACGACGGACACGCCTGCGATCGCCGACGGGGGCAGCACCCTGTGCAGGGGCGGGGAATGACGGTGACGTCCACGTGGCATGGCCAGAAACTTACCGCGCGTAGGCGATTCTTGGAGCCCCGCCCCGTAAAAAGACGGCCATCCCGCGCCGTTCACACGGCATCAGGAATCACATTCACCGCCGAATTGACCAAGAATCAAGATCGGAGCGGTGCTTCGGCCCTTCCCGGGGTACCCAGCCGCTCGCCCATCCACTCCAGCGTCGCCGGAATCTCGCGCCGCCAGGTGTTGAAGTTGTGCCCGCCGCTTTCGAGGATGATCGAGGAGATCCGCGTCCGCTTCGTCGCTTTCACTCGCTCGATGAACTTCCGTGTGTCCTTGTAGTTCGATTCGCCGGCCTTGCTGCTGCTGACGAGGAGCGAGGTGTCCGGGGCGGGCAGGTGCTCCAGGCACCACCGCAGGTCGGCGCGGTCGCGCAGGGCCCGGTCGCCGTGGAAGAGGTCACCGGTCGTCGCGTCGACGGGCGCCTTGTAGTAGGCGGAGAGCCCGGCCCCCGCGCCGAACACCGCGGGGTGGTGCAGGGCGAGCTTCAACGCGCAGTATCCGCCGGTGGAATCACCGATCACCCCCCAGCCGCCGGGCTGTCCGCCCACCCGGTAGTGGCCGCCGACGGCGTCGGGCAGATCCTCGGCGAAGAAGCTCTCGGTCTGCGGCCCGCCGGGGATGTCCACGCATTCCGTGTCCCGGGGCGGCGCCACGGTCGGGCGCATCATCACCAGCACCATCGGAGGCATACGGCCCTGATCGGCGAGCCGCGCCGCCGTCCGCGGATAGTCGAGCTTGTCCACCAGCGCCCGGGCCGTCCCCGGATAGCCGGTCAGGACGACGGCCGCGGGAAACGCCCGGGTGCGAAATCCCGGCCGGAAATACTCCGGTGGCAGATAGACGTACGCGGGCGTGGCGATACGGGTCGTACGGCCCACGATCTCGACCTTCTGGACCTGTCCGCTCACCGCCGGGTCCCGGCTCGCCGACCCCGGCACCCGCCGCGTCTCCACGACGCGCAGCGGACCGCCCGGCGGGGTGTGGTCGACCACCACCCCCATGCGCTTCTCCTGCCCGAACAGGTCGGCCCAGTCGGCGTAGAACCCGAAAGCCTGGTTCGCGGTGAGACCGACCGACGCGAACAGCGCCAGCTGTGTGCCCAGCAGCAGCCCGACCCGCCCCGCCACGGCCCGTACGCTCCGCCGTGCCAGCCGTGGCCACAGCCACACCGTGCCGGCGAACAGCCCCACGGCCGTCAGGACCGCCAGCGCCAGCACCTTGTCGCTCGTGAGACCCATCGATGGTTACCCGTCCGCGCTTTCCTTGGCCTTTGAAAACGGTTTAGGGAAGCCGAGTGAACCTCTTCCCCCACGACACCGTCCTAGAGGGCGCAATGTCGCCGGATGCCCGAATAGGCACCGGATCCAAATCTCTCGCGGAACTCATGGGATGCGATGTCTGTCAGGACAGATGTGGAAATGTCGGGCGGGGTTCCGCAACGGGCGAGCCGGATACGGCATCTGTCGGACCGGCTGCGGCCGCTTCTGCTGGGCCCGCGCCCCGAGTCCGCCCCCCTCCTGGTCGGACGGGCCTGCGCCCTGGTCGGCCTGCTGAACGTCGCCGCGGGCGTCTTCCCACGCTTCCGGCACAGCCGGATGCACGCCCTCGCCGAGGTACTGCCCGGCGCCTTCGGCCCGTTCGCGGCCGCGCTGTCGCTCAGCGCCGGTGTGCTCCTGCTGCTGCTCGCCCACGGGCTCAGGCGCGGCAAGCGGCGGGCGTGGCGCGCGGCCGTCGTCCTGCTGCCCGCCGGAGCGATGGCCCAGTTCACCTACCGCCACTCCGTCATCGGCGTCCTCATCTCCGTCTGGCTCCTCGTCACCCTGCTGCGTCACCGCGACCAGTTCGTGGCCCTGCCCGACCCGCGCAGCCGCTGGCGGGCCCTGGCCAACCTGATCCTCATGGGCGCCGGCTCGCTCGCCCTCGGACTCGTCATCGTCAGCGCCCACCCGGGCACGCTCCTCGGTGACCCGAGCCTGGCCGACCGCATCAGCCACGTCCTGTACGGCATGGCCGGCTTCGAGGGTCCCGTCGACTACCAGGGCAGCACCTCCTGGACCGTCGCCTTCTCCCTCGGCGCCCTCGGCTGGATCACCGCCGTCACCACCATCTACCTCGCCTTCCGGCCCGAGCACCCGGCCGCGCGCCTCACCGAGGACGACGAGGCACGCCTGCGCGCCCTGCTCGCCCGGCACGGCGGCCGGGACTCCCTCGGCCACTTCAGCCTGCGCCGCGACAAGGCCGTCGTCTTCTCCCCCAGCGGCAAGGCCGCGGTGACCTACCGCGTCGTCTCCGGCGTCATGCTCGCCAGCGGCGACCCCATCGGCGACGTCGAGGCGTGGCCCGGCGCCATCGAGCGCTTCATGGACGAGGCCAAGGCCCACTCCTGGACCCCGGCCGTCATGGGCTGCTCCGAGACCGGCGCCGAGGTCTGGACCCGCGAGACCGGGCTCGACGCCCTCGAGCTGGGCGACGAGGCGGTGGTGGACGTCCCGGATTTCTCGCTCACCGGCCGCGCGATGCGCAACGTGCGCCAGATGGTCAAGCGCATCGAGCGCGCCGGTTACGAGACCCGGGTACGCCGTGTCCGTGACCTCGGCGACACCGAACTGGAGCGCGTCCGCCGGGCCGCCGAGGACTGGCGCGGCACCGACACCGAGCGCGGCTTCTCCATGGCCCTCGGGCGCGTCGGCGACCCCGCCGACGGCGACTGCCTCATCGCCACCGCCCACAAGAGCGACGCGGAGCCCGGCCCCTACGGCGACCTCAAGGCCGTACTGCACTTCGTGCCCTGGGGCACCGACGGCGTCTCCCTGGACCTGATGCGCCGTGACCGCTCCGCCGACCCCGGCATGAACGAACTGCTGATCGTGGCCGCCCTCCAGGCCGCCCCCAGGTTCGGCATCGCGCGCGTGTCGCTCAACTTCGCCATGTTCCGCTCGGCCCTCGCCCGCGGCGAGAAGATCGGCGCGGGACCCGTCCTGCGGGCCTGGCGCGGCCTGCTCGTCTTCCTCTCGCGCTGGTTCCAGATCGAGTCCCTGTACAAGTTCAACGCCAAGTTCCAGCCCCGCTGGGAGCCCCGCTTCGTCGTCTACCGCGCCTCCGCCGACCTCCCCCGCCTCGGCATCGCCGCCATGCAGGCCGAGGGCTTCGTCAACCTGGCCCTGCCGCGTTTCCTGCGCCGCCGCGGCGCCGCCCCGCGCCCCTGCCCGCACCGCGTCACGGAAGGGGACGTCCGGGCCGCCTGAGGCTCCGACCAGGGCGGGACCGGGCCGCGGCACGTCACCGACCCGGCTTGGGCCTACGCTGAACGTATGAGCAAGCAGAGCGGACGCGGGCGGGTCGCGGGCCTTCCGCAGTGGGGCCGGTGCGCGGTCATGGGAGTCGTCAACGTGACCCCCGACTCCTTCTCCGACGGCGGCCGCTGGTTCGACACCACGTCCGCCGTCAAGCACGGCCTCGCGCTGGTCGAGCAGGGCGCCGACCTCGTCGACGTCGGCGGCGAGTCCACCCGCCCCGGCGCCACCCGGGTCGACGAGGACGAGGAGCTGCGCCGCGTCATCCCCGTCGTCCGCGGCCTCGCCGCCGAGGGCGTCACGATCTCCGTCGACACCATGCGCGCCTCCGTCGCCGAGCGGGCCCTCGCCGCCGGCGCCGCCCTCGTCAACGACGTCAGCGGCGGCCAGGCCGACCCCGCGATGATCCCGGCCGTCGCCGCCGCGGGCGCCCCCTTCGTCGTCATGCACTGGCGCGGCTTCCTCCAGGGCGGGAACGTCAAGGGCGTGTACGCCGACGTCGTCACCGAGGTCGTCGACGAGATCCGCGCGCGCGTGGACGCCGTCCTGGCCGGCGGCATCGCCCCCGACCGCATCGTCGTCGACCCCGGCCTCGGCTTCTCCAAGGACGGCGAGCACGACCTCGTCCTGCTCGCCCACCTCGACCGGCTGCACGCCCTCGGGCACCCGGTCCTGGTCGCCGCCTCCCGCAAGCGGTTCCTCGGCCGCGTCCTCGCCGGCCCGGAGGGCGAGCCGCCGCCCGCCCGGGAACGCGACGCCGCCACCGCCGCCGTCTCGGCGCTCGCCGCGCACGCCGGCGCCTGGGCCGTACGCGTCCACGAGGTGCGCGCCACCGCCGACGCCGTACGCGTCGTGCACGCCATCGAGGAAGCGCGCGGCGGCGCAGCGGGTCGCGAAGGAGCCCGGTGAGCGCCCCCCACACCGACGTCGAGCAGGTGGAAGCCGCCAACACGGCCTTCTACGAGGCGCTGGAGCGCGGCGACTTCGAGACGCTGTCCTCGCTCTGGCTCACCCCGTCCGACCTGGGCGTCGACGAGAGCTACCACGACCCGGCCGACGTCGGCGTGGTCTCCTGCGTGCACCCCGGCTGGCCCGTGCTCACCGGCCGTGGCGAGGTCCTGCGGTCGTACGCGCTGATCATGGCGAACACCGACTACATCCAGTTCTTCCTGACCGACGTGCACACCTCCGTCACCGGTGACACCGCGATCGTCACCTGCACCGAGAACATCCTCAGCGGCGGCCCCGCCCCCGAGGGACACGACGACGAGCTCGGGCCTCTCGTCGGACAGCTCGTCGTCGCCACGAACGTGTACCGGCGCACATCCGACGGCTGGAAGATGTGGACCCACCACGCCTCCCCCGTCCTCGCCGAGACCGACGGGGAAGAGGGCGACGAGACCCCCGGCTGAGTGGGTACGCGGGCCACAGGGACCAAGAGGTGGTTGGAATCACGCGGCCGCGGGTAGGGGCGGCTACCGACCCGTGAGCCGCCGCGGTCCCAGAGGACACACGCCTCGCGCCTTCTGGGGTGACGGATCGGGCCGCGCCCCCGCGGCCCGGCCCTGTCGGTGCCCGCGGGTAGATTCGGTCGAGGCCGGTGTGCCGCCCGCACACGGCACCGACCGGCCGTCACCGACGACTGCAGGAGTGATTCGCGTGGATCGTGTCGCGCTGCGCGGCCTGAAGGCCCGCGGGTACCACGGTGTGTTCCCCGAGGAACGCAGGGAGGGCCAGACCTTCGTCGTGGACCTCGTCCTCGGCCTGGACACCCGGCCCGCCGCCGCCGACGACGACCTGGCGAAGACCGTGCACTACGGCGTCGTGGCGGAGGAGGTCGTGGGCGTCGTCCAGGGCGAACCGGTCAATCTCATCGAGACGCTCGCCGAGCGCGTCGCCCAGGCCTGCCTGAAGCACGAAGGCGTCCGGGAGGTCGAGGTCACCGTCCACAAGCCGGACGCGCCGATCACCGTGCCCTTCGACGACGTGACCGTCACCATCACCCGGAGCCGAGTATGACCGCACCCTTCATCAAGGGCCCCAGCGACCCGACCGTCCAGCCGGTACCCGCCTCCGTCGTCGACAAGGTCGACGCCGCCGACACCACCCTCCACAACCCGAAACGGGCCGTGATCTCCCTCGGGTCCAACCTCGGCAACCGCCTGGAGACCCTGCAGGGCGCCGTGGACGCCCTGGCGGACACACCGGGTCTGCGCGTCAAGGGCGTCTCCCCCGTCTACGAGACGGAGCCCTGGGGTGTCGAGCCCGGCAGCCAGCCGTCGTACTTCAACGCGGTCGTGGTCCTGAAGACCACCCTGCCGCCGTCCTCGCTGCTGGAGCGGGCCCACGCCGTCGAGGAGGCCTTCCACCGCGTCCGGGACGAACGCTGGGGCGCCCGCACCCTCGACGTCGACATCGTCGCCTACGCCGACGTCGTCTCCGACGACCCGGTGCTCACCCTCCCCCACCCGCGCGCCCACGAGCGGGCGTTCGTCCTCGCGCCCTGGCTCGACCTGGACCCGGAGGCCCTGCTGCCCGGCCACGGCGCGGTCGCCGACCTGCTCGGCACCCTCACCCGCCGCGGCGTCGTCCCCCGCCAGGACCTGGAACTCCGGCTGCCCGAGTAGTCGTTAAGGTCAAGAGCCGGCCCACACTCCGTGGGGCCCCGGGGGGAGCTGAAGGGACACCGTGAGAGAGCTGCGCATCAGGATGCTGGTCGGCGTGTTCGTAGTGGCCGGAGTCCTGTCCTGGGCGGGCGCCCGCCTGTGGAACTCGGTGGGGACCCTGCCCAGCGTCCCCCTGGCCGCCCCCATCGTGCTGACGATCATCGCCGTGATCCTGCTGTCCACGGCGCTGTCCATCCGCTCCCGCCTCAAGGCGCAGCGCGAGCGTGACCCCGAGGCCAAGGGCGTCGACCCCCTGATGGCCGCCCGCGCCGTCGTCTTCGGCCAGGCCAGCGCCCTGGTGGCCGCCCTGGTCGCCGGCATGTACGGCGGCACGGGCGTCTTCCTGCTGGAGCTCCTGGACATCCCCGCCCGCCGCGACCAGGCCATCTACGCCGGCTTCTCGGTGGTGGCCGCCGTCGGCGTCGTCGCGGCCGCCCTGTTCCTGGAGCGCGTCTGCAAGCTCCCGGAGGACGAAGACGACCACAACGGCACGGGGGCGGCCCCGACCACCTAGCGCCGGCTCAGCGGGCCAGGATGAGGCTCATCGCCTCGGCGCGGGTCGTGGCGTCGCGGAGCTGACCGCGCACCGCCGACGTCGTGGTCTTGGCGCCGGGCTTGCGGATGCCGCGCACCGACATGCACATGTGCTCGGCCTCGATGACCACGATCACGCCCCGGGCCTCCAGGATCCGCATCAGGGAGTCGGCGATCTGCGTGGTGAGACGTTCCTGCACCTGCAGCCGGCGGGCGAACACCTCGACCAGCCGGGCGAGCTTCGACAGGCCGGTGATCTTGCCGCTCTCCGCCGGGATGTAGCCCACGTGCGCCACGCCGTGGAACGGCAGCATGTGGTGCTCACAGAGGCTGACGATCTCGATGTCCTTCACGAGCACCATCTCGTCGTGCCCGAGGTCGAAGGTCGTCGTCAGCACGTCCTCGGGGTCCTGACGCAGCCCCGCCAGCAGCTCCCGGTACGCCCGTGCCACCCGCGCCGGCGTCTCCTTCAGGCCCTCGCGGTCCGGGTCCTCGCCCACCGCGATCAGCAGCTCCCGTATGGCGGCCTCGGCGCGCTTCTCGTCGAACTCGCCTATGCGGCCTTCGCCGTCCAGCGTCACCGGGTCGGTCATCTGCTGCCTCGTTCCTTCGCGGGTGGCGCGTATGGGTCACGCGTCTGAACTGCGGTCATACGGAAATACCGCGCCCCCCAGGCTAGAACCCTGGGGGACACGGCATCCATTCCGGTCCCGGTCATCGACCGGGTGGGAGCGTCAGCTCTCGGGGCGCTCCTCGGGGGCCGGCTCGGCCGCGGGGGCGGGGTCCGTCACCGTCGACTTGGCGGTGCTGATCGCCGGGGTCGTGCCGTTGGCGCCGTTCGTCAGTGCGAGCTCCTTGGGGGAGAGCACCGGCGGACGGGTGGACGGGGTGCGGCGGGAGGAGCCGGTCCAGGCCGGCCGCGGGGGACGCTTGACGATGGGAGCGAAGATCTCGGCGATCTGCTCCTTGTTCAGCGTCTCCTTCTCCAGCAGGGCCAGGACGAGGTTGTCGAGGACGTCGCGGTTCTCCACCAGGATTTCCCAGGCTTCGTTGTGCGCGTTCTCGATGAGCTTCTTGACTTCCTCGTCCACCAGGGCGGCGACCTCTTCCGAGTAGTCGCGCTGGTGAGCCATCTCACGCCCGAGGAACGGCTCGGTGTTGTCGCCGCCGAACTTGATGGCGCCGAGACGCTCGGTCATGCCGTACTGCGTGACCATCGCGCGAGCCGTGGCCGTGGCCTTCTCGATGTCGTTCGCGGCGCCCGTGGTCGGGTCGTGGAAGACCAGTTCCTCGGCCGCGCGGCCGCCCAGCATGTAGGCCAGCTGGTCCAGCATCTCGTTGCGGGTGGTCGAGTACTTGTCCTCGTCCGGGAGCACCATCGTGTAACCGAGGGCACGGCCTCTCGACAGGATCGTGATCTTGTGGACCGGGTCGGAGTTCGGGGAGGCCGCCGCGACCAGGGCGTGTCCGCCCTCGTGGTACGCGGTGATCTTCTTCTCCTTGTCCGACATGATCCGGGTCCGCTTCTGCGGGCCCGCCACGACGCGGTCGATGGCCTCGTCCAGCATGTGGTTGTCGATGAGCTTCTTGTCGGAGCGGGCCGTGAGCAGGGCGGCCTCGTTGAGGACGTTGCTCAGGTCGGCACCGGTGAAGCCCGGCGTACGGCGGGCGACCGCCGACAGGTCGACGTCCGGGGCGACCGGCTTGCCCTTCTGGTGGACCTTCAGGATCTCCAGACGGCCCTGCATGTCGGGGCGGTCGACGGCGATCTGCCGGTCGAAGCGGCCCGGGCGCAGGAGGGCCGGGTCGAGGATGTCGGGCCGGTTCGTGGCGGCGATGAGGATCACACCGCCCTTGACGTCGAAGCCGTCCATCTCGACGAGCAGCTGGTTCAGCGTCTGCTCGCGCTCGTCGTGCCCGCCGCCGAGGCCGGCGCCGCGGTGGCGGCCGACCGCGTCGATCTCGTCGACGAAGACGATCGCCGGGGCGTTCGCCTTGGCCTGCTCGAACAGGTCACGGACCCGGGAGGCACCGACACCGACGAACATCTCGACGAAGTCGGAACCGGAGATCGAGTAGAAGGGCACGCCCGCCTCGCCGGCGACGGCGCGCGCGAGGAGCGTCTTACCGGTGCCGGGAGGGCCGTAGAGCAGGACGCCCTTGGGGATCTTCGCGCCGACGGCCTGGAACTTGGCGGGCTCCTGGAGGAACTCCTTGATCTCCTGGAGCTCCTCGACGGCCTCGTCCGAGCCGGCGACGTCCGAGAACGTCGTCTTCGGGGTGTCCTTGGTGATGAGCTTCGCCTTCGACTTCCCGAAGTTCATGACCCGGGAGCCGCCGCCCTGCATCTGATTCATCAGGAACAGGAAGACGACGACGATGAGGACGAAGGGAAGCAGGGACAGCAGGATGCCGACGAACGGGTTCTGCTTGGACGGCGACACCGTGTAGCCGTCGGGGATCTGCTTCTGCTGGTACTTGTTCTGCAGGGTGTTGGCGATGCCCACGCCCTGGTCGCCGATGTAGCTGGCCTGGATCTTGGTGGATCCCTCGACCTTCACACCGTCTTTGAGCTGGACCTTGATGTTCTGCTCGTCGCCAGTGGTGATCTTGGCCGACTCGACCTTGTTCTCATTGATCGCCTGGACGACCTGGCCGGTGTCCACCGTCTTGTAGCCGCCGGACGAGCCGACGACCTGCATCAACACGACCACGGCAAGGACGGCCAGCACGATCCACATGACCGGCCCACGGAAGTATCGCTTCACGTCCATCCATACGGAGCGGTGCCGCCCCGTCCCTCCTGCCATAGTGAGTTTGATAAGACAGTTCTTCTGACGGTACCCCAGCTTCGACGCCCGTAGCCGCACGGGACGGCCGTCAAGCCCGTCTGCTTGCTCCAACGGCGCGATGCCCGCTGGGGTTCCCGATCTTCCTACGGAGCGGGGTCAGCCGCCGTAGACGTGGGGCGCGAGGGTACCGACGAACGGGAGGTTGCGGTACTTCTCGGCGTAGTCGAGGCCGTAGCCCACGACGAACTCGTTGGGGATGTCGAAGCCGACCCACTCGACGTCGATGGCCACCTTGGCCGCGTCGGGCTTGCGCAGCAGCGTGCACACCTTGAGGCTCGCGGGCTCGCGGGAGCCGAGGTTGGACAGCAGCCACGACAGGGTCAGGCCGGAGTCGATGATGTCCTCGACGATCAGGACGTGCCGGCCCTTGATGTCGGTGTCGAGGTCCTTGAGGATCCGCACGACCCCGGAGGACTGGGTGCCGGCGCCGTACGAGGAGACGGCCATCCAGTCCATGGTGACGGGGGTGGACAGCGCCCTGGCGAGGTCGGCCATGACCATCACCGCGCCCTTGAGCACACCGACGATGAGCAGGTCCTTGCCCGCGTACTCAGCGTCGATCTTCGCGGCCAGCTCTGCCAGCTTCGCGTCGATCTCTTCCTTGGTGATGAGCACCTTCTTGAGGTCGGCACCCATGTCTTTCGCGTCCACCCGCATCACTTTCGGTAGGTCGTCCCGCTTCTGCACGGCCCTACGGCTGACGTCCCCCGCGGGAGTCCGGGGCCTTCCGGGTCCGGAGGCCCGGTCTCTCCCTGGGGGGTCTTTTTTTCAGCCTTGCCGAATCACCAGTCTGCCACCCTGGCGGCGGGCGACGACTTTGCCGGGGAGGTTGATGGCCCCCTGGCCGCGCCAGCCGGTGATCAGGCGGTCGACTTCCTCGACGTGCCGGGCGAAGAGCGAACCGGCGGGTGCGCCCGCCTCGATGGCGGCCCGGCGCAGGATCCGGCGGCGCACCGCGGGCGGCAGCGTGTAGAGCTTGGCGCAGTCGAGGAGTCCGGCGGCGTCACGGACGGCGGTCTCGGCCTGGCCGGCCCAGGCGTCGAGGGCGTCGGCGTCGTCGCGGGAGAGCTGGGCGGTGCGGGCGAGGGCTTCGACGACACCTTTGCCGAGCGCCTTCTCCAGGGCGGGCAGGCCCTCCTGGCGCAGCCGGGAGCGGGTGTAGGCGGGGTCGGAGTTGTGGGGGTCGTCCCAGACGGGCAGGGCCTGGACCATGCAGGCCTTGCGGGCGGTCTGCCGGTCGAGGCCGAGGAAGGGGCGGCGGTAACGGCCGCCGGCCCCCGAGACCGCGGCCATCCCGGACAGGGAGCGGATTCCGGAGCCGCGGGCGAGGCCGAGCAGGACGGTCTCGGCCTGGTCGTCGCGGGTGTGGCCGAGCAGGACGGCGGCGGCGCCGTGGCGTTCGGCCGCGCCGTCGAGGGCGGCGTAGCGGGCGTCGCGGGCGGCGGCTTCGGGCCCACCGCCGCGGCCGACGGTGACGGCGATCGACTCGACCGGGTCGAGGCCGAGTTCGCGCAGGCGCAGGACGACTTCCTCGGCGCGCAGGTCGGAGCCGGGCTGCAGACCGTGGTCGACGGTGATGCCGCCGGCGCGGATGCCGAGTTTGGGGGCCTCGAAGGCGAGGGCGGAGGCGAGGGCCATGGAGTCGGCGCCGCCGGAGCAGGCCACGAGGACGAGCGGGGAGGGGGTTCGCTCGTGCGGGGTGGCGCGCCGGGGCGCGCGCTGGGCCGGGCCGGGGAGGTCGTACGCCGTGTCACGCGCGGTGTCGTGGGCGACCCGCGCGGCGGCGACCGGCGTCACGGCCGGTGCCTGCGGCCGGGGGGCGCGGTTGCCGGGGGCGGGGACGTCGGTGGTTCGGTCGTGTTCGGTGAGGAGGTCGTGGAGTACGCGGCGAACCGCCAGGCGTATCGCCGCGACCGCAGGATGGGGACCCATGTCCGGTTCCCTTCATGAAGTTGTCCGGGGATGTGGCCGAGCTCGGTCACTCAGAGTGTGTAGATGGTGACAGAGGCGGGCCGTTCCCCGAGCATTGCACGCCTACCCATGGCTCACGGTCCCTCGGACGGGTGATTGGAGGGGCGTTCGTCTGCCGTCGGCCGATTTCCGTTCACGCCCGTCGTATGAGATGCGCGGCGAGCCGGGGGTGTCATCCGTCGGCCTTGCGGTGCACGCGGGCGATCCAGTCCGCCGGTGCGGCGATCTCCGCCTTGGTGGGGAGGGTGTTCGGGGACGTCCAGACGCGGTTGAAGCCGTCCACGCCGACCTGGTCGACGACGGCGCGGACGAAGCGCTCGCCGTCGCGGTACTGGCGGAGCTTGGCGTCCAGGCCGAGCAGCTTGCGCAGGGCCGTGTCGAGCCGGGAGGCGCCCTTGGCACGGCGCTGCTGGAACTTCTCGCGGATCTCGGCGACGGACGGGACGACGGCGGGGCCGACGCCGTCCATGACGAAGTCGGCGTGGCCCTCCAGGAGGGACATCACGGCGGTGAGGCGGCCGAGGACCTCCCGCTGGCCGGGGGTCTGGACGAGTTCGACGAAGGAGCGTCCGCCGTCGTCCTCCTCGGCCTCGGACCGGCCGCCGACGAGGGACTGGGCGGCCTCGCGGACGCGTTCCAGGATGGTCATGGGGTCGACGTCGGTCTCGCTGAGGAAAGACTGGATTTCGCCCTCGAGGTGGTCCCGCAGCCAGGGGACGGCGCTGAACTGGGTGCGGTGGGTCTCCTCGTGGAGGCACACCCACAGACGGAAGTCGTGCGGGTGGACGTCGAGTTCGCGTTCGAGGTGGACGATGTTGGGGGCGACGAGCAGCAGCCGGCCGCCGCCGTTCTGCCCGGCGGGGAGGTCACGGGTGGCCGGGGCGAAGGTCTCGTACTGCCCGAGGACGCGGGAGGCCAGGAACGACAGCAGCATCCCGAGCTCGACGCCGGTGACCTTGCCGCCGACGGCGCCGAGGACGGCCTGGCCGGTGCCTGTGCCGCGGCGCTCCTGCATCTTCTCCAGCAGGGGCTTGAGGATCTCGCGGAACCCGGCGACGTTGGCCCGGATCCAGCCGGGCCGGTCGACCACGAGGACCGGGGTGTCGTGGACCTCCTCGGTGCCCATGCGGGTGAACCCGCGGACGTGTTCCTCGGAGGACTTCGCGTGCCGGCGCAGTTCCGCCACGACGGCCCTGGCCTCGTCGCGGCTCACCTCGGGGCCCGGCCTTACGAACCGGGTCGCGGTCGCCACCGCGAGGTTCCAGTCGACCATCTGAGAAGAAGCAGCACCACCGATGCTCGTCATGCGTCAACCGTACGTGAGCCTTCCCGGTCGGGGCAGGGCGTGCGAGCGGACCGCCCCCGGGCCGGTGCCCACGGGACCGTCACCGGCACCCGCAGGCGGCGAGGGCCGTGGCGGCCCGGTCGAGGGCGGTCTGGGCCGCGTCCCGGTCGCTGGTGTCGGAGGCGAGGAACGCGAAGGCGAGCAGGCGTCCGTCCTGGTCGACGACGGTGCCGGCCAGGGTGTTGACGCCGGTGAGGGTGCCGGTCTTGGCGCGGACGACGCCCGCGGCGCCGTCGGTGTAGCGGGTGGTGAGGGTGCCCGTGAAGCCCGCGACGGGCAGGCCGGTGAGGGCGGGGCGCAGTTCGGGGCGGGCGGGGTCGGCGGCGTGGGCGAGCAGGGCGGTGAGGAGGTCGGCGGTGAGGGCGTCGCGCCGGTCGAGGCCGCTGCCGTCCATGAACGTGGCGCCGGAGACGGGCAGTCCGAGCTTGCCGAGCCGGGCCTCGATGGCCTTGCCGGCGCCCGCGAAGTCGGGACGTTCGCCGCTCGCGAGGGCGGTGTGGCGGGCCAGGGCCTCGGCGATGTCGTTGTCGCTGTTGGTCAGCATGCGTTCGACCAGGGCGGTGAGCGGGGGCGAGGTGACCCGGGCGAGGGACTCGGCGCGGTTGGTGGCCTTGGAGGGGCCGGGCGCACTGGTGCGCACACCGTGGTCGGCGAGGAGGTCGGCGAAGCGTTTCGCCGCGTCCCCGGCGGGGTCGTCGCTGCGGTCCGCGGTGCCGCTGCTCGAGTCGTCGAGGCGGCCCTCGTCGGCCATCAGGGCGCTGACGGGGGCGAGGTTGGTGTTCTTGCCGATGGGGTGGCGTGCGGGTCCGGCGTAGAGCGTCGTGTCGTAGGACAGGGTGACCTTGCGCAGGCCGCGCTTCTTCAGGGCGTCGGCGGTCTTCGCGGCGAGGTCGCGCAGCCCGGCCCAGCCGCCGGTCTTCTCGCGGGCGGTGAGGGTGGGGTCGCCGCCGCCGACGAGGACCAGTTCCCTCGTGTCGGGTTCCAGGGCGGTGCGGGTGGTGAGGCGGTGGTCGGGGCCCATCGCGGTGAGGGCGGCGACGGCGGTGGCGATCTTGGTGGTGGAGGCGGGGGTGAGGGCCTCGGAAGCGCCGTCGCCGTAGAGGCGCCGGCCGGTGGCCACGTCCACGACGGCGGCGCCGGTGCGGCGGCCGAGCTCGGGGGCGTCCAGGAGGGGACCGAGGACGGTGGCGAGCGCCTTGCCGTCGGGGACGGACCCGGCGTGGCCGGTGCCGGCGCCCAGGGCGGTGAGCACGGCGCCCGCGCTGGGTGCGGGGCGCGGGCCCCTGGCCCGCGCGCCGGAGGGGTCGGCGTCCCGGCCGTGATCTGTGCCACCCGTGCGCTCCTGGGCGGCCGCCCGGTCCCGCTCGGCCGTACGCTGACCGGTGGAGTCCCAGGGGCCCGCGGCGGTCACCACCGTGGCGGCCAGCGCCAGTCCGGCGGTGGCGGCGCCGGCGGTGTACTGCCAGGTCTTCGGCCTCGTGGCGCGTGCGAGACGTGGCCGCAGGGCGTCCGCGGCCCGCGTCAGTCGCGGTCCCACGGCGTTCGCGAGCCGCGTCACCCGCGGTCTCGCGGCTCGCCAAGGTCTCAGCTCTGGCACGACCACCAGCCCCTTTCGCGATCACACACCTGCGTGAGGGACACTTAATCACCAGAACTATGTGTTGATCATGGAGGAGCCACCGGTGGAGTTCGACGTCACGATCGAGATTCCGAAGGGTTCGCGGAACAAGTACGAGGTGGACCACGAGACCGGTCGTATCCGCCTGGACCGTCGACTCTTCACTTCGACCGCCTACCCGACCGACTACGGCTTCGTCGAGAACACCCTCGGCGAGGACGGCGACCCGCTGGACGCGCTCGTCATCCTGGACGAGCCGACCTTCCCGGGCTGCCTCATCAAGTGCCGCGCGATCGGCATGTTCCGGATGACGGACGAGGCCGGCGGCGACGACAAGCTGCTGTGTGTCCCGGCCACCGACCCGCGCGTGGAGCACCTGCGCGACATCCACCACGTGTCGGAGTTCGACCGCCTGGAGATCCAGCACTTCTTCGAGGTCTACAAGGACCTGGAGCCGGGCAAGTCCGTCGAGGGAGCCGACTGGGTGGGCCGTACCGAGGCCGAGGCCGAGATCGAGCGTTCCTACAAGCGCTTCGAGGACCAGGGCGGCCACTGAGCCGTCCCCTGCCGTTCCACGGACGGGCCGCACGCCGGGCGTGCGGCCCGTCCGTGCGTCTGTGCGCATGTGCGCATACTGAATACGGCGGAAGGTGTCGTTCAAGGAGAGTTGCGTAGGTGACGGACGCGGAGGACCGCAAGCCGCATTCGGACGAGGCGAGGATGGCGTTCACGCCACCCGCCGGGGTGGAGGTGGCAGACAGCGAGTCGGAGACCACGTCGGAGTTCGCGCTCCCCAAGGGTCTCGACGCCCCCCAGCTGCCTCCCCAGGAGCGGGAGGGCTCGGCCTTCAGCAGGCCGAGAGGGTACGCCGCCGAGGACACCCTCCCCGGGTTCACGCCGCCGGGCGGCATCCCGCAGGTCAGCCTCACCAAGGACGTGCCCTGGCAGGACCGGATGCGCACGATGCTGCGGATGCCGGTGGCCGAGCGGCCGGCGCCGGAGCGGACCCCGAAGACGGAGGAGGAGGGTCCGGCCGTCCCGCGCGTGCTCGACCTGACCCTGCGTATCGGTGAGCTGCTGCTGGCGGGCGGCGAGGGCGCCGAGGACGTGGAGGCCGCGATGTTCGCGGTCTGCCGGTCCTACGGCCTCGACCGCTGCGAGCCGAGCGTGACCTTCACCCTGCTGTCGATCTCGTACCAGCCGTCGCTGGTGGACGACCCGGTGTCGGCGTCGCGCACGGTGCGCCGGCGCGGCACCGACTACACACGGCTGGCGGCCGTGTACCAGCTGGTCGACGACCTCAGCGACCCCGAGAGCCACATCTCCCTGGAGGAGGCCTACCGGCGGCTCGCGGAGATCCGGCGCAACCGGCACCCGTACCCGACCTGGGTCCTGACGACGGCCAGCGGGCTGCTCGCGGGCGCGGCGTCCGTGCTGGTCGGCGGCGGGCTGCTGGTGTTCGTCGCGGCGGCCGTCGGCGCGATGCTCGGCGACCGGCTGGCGTGGCTGGCCGCGGGGCGAGGGCTGCCGGAGTTCTACCAGTTCACGCTCGCGGCGATGCCGCCGGCCGCGGTCGGGGTCGCGCTGACGCTGTCGCACGCCGATGTGAAGGCGTCCGCGGTGATCACCGGTGGGCTGTTCGCGCTGCTGCCCGGGCGGGCGCTGGTGGCGGGCGTGCAGGACGGGCTGACCGGCTTCTACATCACCGCGGCGGCGCGGCTGCTGGAGGTCATGTACTTCTTCGTCGGCATCGTGGTCGGCGTGCTGGTGGTCCTGTACTTCGGGGTGAACCTGGGCGCCAGCCTCAACCCGGACGCGGCGCTGCTCGTCTCCGAGCGACCGTACTGGCAGATCGCCGCGTCGATGCTGCTGTCGCTGACCTTCGCGGTGCTGCTCCAGCAGGAGCGGTCCACTGTGCTCGCCGTGACCCTCAACGGGGGTGTCGCCTGGGTGGTGTACGGGGCGATGTACTACGCGGGCGATCTGTCGCCGGTCGCCTCGACGGCGGTCGCCGCCGGCCTGGTCGGTCTGTTCGGGCAGCTGATGGCCCGCTACCGCTTCGCGTCCGCGCTGCCGTACACGACGGCCGCGATCGGGCCGCTGCTGCCCGGTTCGGCCACGTACTTCGGGCTGCTGTCGATCGCGCAGAACAAGGTGGACGCGGGGCTGGTCTCGCTGGCCACGGCGGCCTCGCTGGCCATGGCCATCGCGATCGGCGTGAACCTCGGGTCCGAGATCTCCCGGCTCTTCCTGCGGATCAGCTCGCCGGAGAAGCGCCGCTCCGCCAAGCGGACGCGCGGCTTCTGAAACGGCGACGGACGCCCTCCGAGGAGGGCGTCCGTGGCGAGCGGGCCGGTCGGCGGCCTCAGTAGCCCTGGTCCGGCGGGTACTGCTGGTTCTGCCGGCCGTAGCCCTGCGGGTGCTGCTGGGCGTACGGCTGCTGGGGCTGCTGCTGCGGGTGCTGCTGGCCGTGATACCGCTGGTCGTAGCCCTGGTCGTCGTAGCTCTGCTGCCGGCCGTGGTCCTGCTGTCCGCCCTGGTCCTGCTGCTGCCCGTAGCCGTACGGCCGGTGACCGCCCTGGCCGCCGTACGGCTGCTGGGGCTGGTCGTGGGACGGGATGCGGCGCAGCTGCGTCGTCGCGTCGTCCATCGGCTGGTACTGCTGGTCGTACTGCCCGTCCTGGGCCGCCGGGGCCTGGGCTGCGGCGCGCTTCTTCTTGCCGCGCTCGCGCAGGTACTCGATGAGGATCGGGACCACGGAGACGAGGACGATCAGGACCAGGATCGCCTCGACGTTGCTCTTGATGAACGGGATCTGGCCGAGCCAGTAGCCCGCGAGGGTGACACCGGTGCCCCAGGCGACGCCGCCGATGACGTTGTACGTGAGGAAGGTGCGGTACTTCATCCGGCCGGCGCCCGCCACGATGGGGGCGAAGGTCCGCACGATCGGCACGAAGCGCGCCAGCACGATGGCCTTGGGGCCGTACTTCTCCATGAACTCGTGCGCCTTGTCCAGGTTCTCCTGTTTGAAGAGCTTGGAGTTGGGGCGGCTGAAGAGCCTCGGGCCGAAGAACTTGCCGATCATGTAGCCGACCTGGTCGCCGATGACGGCGGCCAGCACGATGAGCGTGCAGACCAGCCACAGGGGCTGGCTGATGTAGTTGCCCTCGGCGACGAACAGACCCGCCGTGAAGAGCAGGGAGTCCCCGGGCAGGAACGCGAAGAGGCCGGACTCCGCGAAGACGATCAGCAGGATGCCGGGGAGGCTGAACGTCTCGATGAGGTAGTCCGGGCTGAGCCACTCGGGGCCGAGCGCAAGCGTGGTCACGGGATTGTGGCTCCTGGGGGGAAGGGGCGGGCATCGGTCACGAGCGGGTCAAAAATATCAACGTGCGACCGGTGTCCCAGGTTCCATGGACCCGTTCAGGATGCACTGTGCCACCCCGGCGACCAAGCTGTGGGGCATGGGCATCGAAGAGTACGGCGGCGGGCAGGGGCCGCGCCCCGACGTTCTTGTCGTGACCACGAACGACGTTCCCGGGCACCGCGTGACGGAGGTCATCGGGGAGGTCTTCGGACTGACCGTACGCTCCCGGCACGTCGGCAGCCAGATCGGGGCCGGGCTGAAGTCGCTGGTCGGCGGGGAGTTGAAGGGCCTCACCAAGACGTTGGTGGAGACCCGCCACCAGGCCATGGAGCGTCTCGTGGAGCAGGCACGCGCGCGGGGCGCCAACGGAGTGCTGGCCTTCCGCTTCGACGTGACGGAGGCGGCCGACGTGGGCACCGAGGTGTGCGCCTACGGGACCGCGGTGGTGCTGGCCCGCGAGCAGTAGCGGGCCAGCACCAGGACCTCAGGCGGAGTGCCGGTCCGCGTTGGCGAGAATGGCGTCGTGCAGGTGCCGGGCGAAGCCGGGCCGCATGGTGTCGTAGAACGCGGTGAAGCGTGCGTCGGAGACGTACATCTCGGCGAGGCACCGGTGCATCGGGTGGCCGCACTCGTAGTACCAGGCGCCGATGTGCCGGCGGTGCTCCTCGGCCAGGTCCATGGCGGCCTGCCCGGTGGCGGGCTCGCCGGCGTCCATCAGGGCGATGTAGCGCTCGCTCCACTCGGCCGCCTCCGCCTGGATCCGCTTCCAGTCCTCCTTGGTGTAGGTCGCGGCGCGGCGCTGCGACTCGGCATACGCCTCGGTGTCGCCCCAGCGCCGCTGGGTCTCTTCGGCGTACTGCTCCGGGTCGTTCTCGCCGAAGACCTCGAAGCGCTCCTCGGGCGTGAGGTTGATTCCCATCGTGCGTGCCTCCATGGCGTGTTCCACTGCCGCCGCCATCTTCTGCAGCTTCTCGATCCGGGCGGTCAGCAGCTCGTGCTGCCGGCGCAGGTGCTCGCGCGGGTCCGCGTCCGGGTCGTCGAGCAGGGCGGCGACCTCGTCGAGGGGGAAGCCGAGCTCGCGGTAGAACAGGATCTGCTGCAGCCGGTCGAGGTCGGCGTCGCTGTAGCGGCGGTGGCCCGCGTGGCTGCGCTCGCTGGGCACGAGCAGGCCGATGTCGTCGTAGTGGTGCAGGGTGCGCACCGTCACTCCGGCGAACCCGGCGACCTGTCCCACGGAGTAGCCCACTTCCGCTCCCTTCCCGGTACGTGCTCCACGGTGCGCCCTCACGCCGCGTGAGGTGCAAGTCCCCACGCCCGGGCCTACCGTCGAGATATGGCACTGCACCGAGGGAACAGCGAATCACCGGACGCACGCGGCGGCGGGCGCAGGCTGGCCGTCAATCCCTTCTACGGCGAGGCGAACCCGGTCGCCGGCATGACCGAGGCCCCGCCCACCCATCGCCTCCCGGACGCCCCCATGTCGCCGTCCACGGCGTACCAACTGGTGCACGACGAGCTGATGCTGGACGGCAACTCACGGCTGAATCTCGCCACCTTCGTCACCACCTGGATGGAGCCCCAGGCGGGGGTGCTGATGGCGGAGTGCCGGGACAAGAACATGATCGACAAGGACGAGTACCCGCGCACCGCCGAACTGGAGCGGCGGTGTGTGGCGATGCTCGCGGATCTGTGGAACGCGCCCGACCCGTCGGCGGCCATGGGCTGCTCCACGACGGGGTCCAGCGAGGCGTGCATGCTCGCGGGGCTGGCGCTGAAGCGGCGCTGGGCGATCCGCAACGCCGACCGGTACCCGTCCCGGGAGGCCCGCCCCAACCTGGTCATGGGCATCAACGTCCAGGTGTGCTGGGAGAAGTTCTGCAACTTCTGGGAGGTGGAGGCCCGGATGGTCCCGATGGAGGGCGAGCGCTTCCACCTCGATCCCCAGGCGGCGGCCGAGCTGTGCGACGAGAACACCATCGGGGTCGTCGGCATCCTCGGCTCCACCTTCGACGGGTCCTACGAGCCGATCGCGGACCTGTGCGCCGCGCTGGACGCCCTCCAGGAGCGGACGGGCCTGGACGTCCCGGTGCACGTGGACGGAGCGTCCGGCGCCATGGTGGCGTCCTTCCTCGACACGGACCTGGTGTGGGACTTCCGGTTGCCGAGGGTCGCCTCGATCAACACCTCGGGGCACAAGTACGGCCTGGTGTACCCGGGCGTCGGCTGGGCACTGTGGCGGGACAAGGAGGCGCTGCCGGAGGAGCTGGTGTTCCGGGTGAACTACCTGGGCGGCGACATGCCGACGTTCGCGCTGAACTTCTCGCGGCCGGGCGCCCAAGTGGTGGCGCAGTACTACTCGTTCCTGCGGCTGGGCCGGGACGGGTACCGGGCGGTGCAGCAGGCGGCGCGGGACGTGGCGGGCCGGGTCGCCGGCGCCGTGGAGAGGCTGGACGACTTCCGGCTGCTGACCCGGGGCGACGAGCTGCCGGTGTTCACCTTCACGACGGCGGCGGACGTGACCCGCTTCGACGTGTTCGACGTGTCCCGGCGGCTGCGGGAGGCGGGCTGGCTGGTGCCGGCGTACACGTTCCCGCCGAACCGCGAGGACCTGTCCGTGCTGCGGGTGGTGTGCCGCAACGGCTTCTCGGAGGACCTGGCGGACCTGTTCGTGGACGATCTGCACCGCTCCCTGGTGGACCTGCGCCGGCAGCCGCACCCCCTGACCCAGGACAAGGGGGCGGCCACCGGGTTCCACCACTAGCTTGATTCGGCGTGGGTCAGCGGCTCAGCCGGGCGAAGCGGCGTACCGCGAGGGGGAAGAACACGGCGAGGAGCGCGAGGGACCAGAGGACGGCCGCGAGGACGTGGTCGGTGCCGGTGCCGGCGAACAGGTCGCGGACCGCGGTCGCCGTCCGGGACAGCGGATTCCACTCGACGACCGTGGCCAGCCAGCCGGGCATGGACGCGGGTGCCGCGATGGCGTTGGACAGGAAGCCCACCGGCCAGACGAGGATCTGCACCGCCTGCACCATCTCCGGCTTCCCGGCGACGAGGGCGAGGTGGATGCCGATCCACAGCATGGCGAACCGGAACAGCAGCAGCAGTCCGAGGGCGCCGAGGAAGCCCGCCGGACCGCCGGCCGGGCGCCAGCCGAGGGCGAGGCCGACCGCCGTGAGGACGAGCACGCCGAGCGTCGACTGGATCATGTCGGCGACCGAACGGCCCACCAGCACCGCCCCGTTGGCCATCGGCATGGACCGGAAGCGGTCGATGACGCCCTTGTCGAGGTCCCGGGTGACCGCGATCATCGTGCCCTCGAGCCCGAAGGCCATGGTGAGCGCCAGCATCCCCGGCATGAGGTAGTCGAGGTAGGCGCCGCCGACGCCCCGGCCGCCGCCGACGAGGTAGCCGAACATCAGCAGCAGCATCACGGGGAACAGCAGGCCGACCGCGACCGGCACGGGCTGGCGCGCCCAGTGGGCGAGTTCCCTGCGGGTCATGGTCCAGGAGTCGGTCAGGGCGTGGGCGGGGGTGGTCACACGGTCTCCTTCACTCGCTCGGGGCCGCCGGTGAGGTGCAGGAACACCTCGTCGAGCGTGGGCCTGCGCAGCACGATGTCCTCGGCCTCGATCCCGGCCTCCTCCAGGGCCCGTACGACCCCGGCGAGAGCGGCCATCCGGTCGGTGACCGGGGCGCTGAGCAGCCGCCGGTCGGGGTCGACGCTCACCTCGTCCTTCGGTACGGGCAGCAGGGCGACCGCGGCGCCGAGGGCTCCGGCGTCGCGCAGGACGACGTCGATGCGGTCGCCGCCGGTGAGCGCCTTGAGCCGGTCGGCCGTGCCGTCGGCGACGACCCGGCCGCCGTCGACGACCGAGATGCGGTCGGCCAACTGGTCGGCCTCCTCCAGGTACTGGGTGGTGAGCAGGACCGTGGTACCGCCGCCGACCAGGGAGCGGACCGCGGACCAGACCTCGGCGCGGCCGCGGGGGTCGAGCCCGGTGGTGGGCTCGTCCAGGAAGAGCACGTCCGGTTCGGTGATCAGGGACGCGGCCAGGTCGAGACGGCGCCGCATCCCGCCGCTGTAGCGCCGGACGGGTTTGCGGCCGGTGTCGGCGAGACCGAAGCGCTCCAGCAGCGCGTCGGCGCGCAGCCGCGCCCGGCGGGCGCCGAGGTGGTGGAGCCGGCCGAACATCTCCAGGTTCTGGTGGCCGCCCAGCTCCTCGTCCACGGCGGCGTGCTGGCCGAGCAGGCCGATGCGCCGGCGTACCTGGTAGGCCTGGCGCACGACGTCGTGACCGGCCACCTCGACGCGGCCGGCGTCCGGCCGCAGCAGGGTGGACAGGATGCGGACCAGGGTGGTCTTGCCGGCCCCGTTGGGGCCGAGCACGGCGTGGACGGTGCCGTGGGCGACCGTGAGATCGAGCCCGTCCAGTGCGTTCCTGCCGGTGGTGCCGCCGTACCTCTTGCGTACCTCTTCGACGGTGATCGCCGCTTCGGTCACAGGGAACTCCCTCGCTAGTCAAACTTGACTACCCCGCGAAACTACTGACCGCGGGAGGGTTGGTCAAACTTGATTAGTGACTGTCCCCGGGGTGCGGCTCCCCTGTGGCGTACGGGTTCTCCTCACCCTCGGCCAAGATGCCGACGAACGGCTCGCCCTCGTCCGCGAAGGTGTAGGCGCCGCCCTCGACACGGTCGATGAGGCCGCGGGTCCACTCGCCCTCGGAGTCGGCGGTATGGACCCACATGTTCATGATCTCGCCGATGTGACCGAGCTGTTCGGGGCCTTCCTCGGGCACGTAGTGCTTCAGGACCGCCGCCCGCCACTCCTCGATCCGCCGGACGCGCTCGCGCAGCAGTTCCACCGCCTCCGCGCGCGGCAGGTCGACCAGGAAGCCCACGGCGGCCGTCTTCATGTCCCCGCGCTGGTCGTAGGTGACCAGCGCCTCGCGCAGCAGCCGGAAGTACTCCTCGGTGCCCTCGCCGGTCACCTCGTACTCGGTGCGCGGCGGACCGCCCGCCGTGGACGGGGCGATCTCGTGCGCGTGCAGCAGTCCCTGCTTCGCCATCTGCTTGAGCGCGTGGTAGATCGAGCCCGGTTTGGCGTTGGACCACTCGTGCGCGCCCCAGTACTCCAGGTCGTTGCGCACCTGGTAGCCGTGGGCGCGGCCGTGCATACGGACCGCGCCCAGCACGAGGAGACGGATGGCTGACATGCCGTCCAGGTTAGAACGGGAATCCGCTGCGGCCGTGCTGCACGGAGATCCACTTCATGGTGGTGAAGGCGTCCAGCATCGTCTCGCCGTTCAGCCGGCCGAGACCGGAGTGCTTCTCGCCGCCGAAGGGGACGATCGGCTCGTCGTGGACGGTGCCGTCGTTCACGTGGAACATGCCGGAGTCGATCCGCTTGGCGAAGGCGACCCCGCGCTCGACGTCGGCCGTGTGCACGGCGCCGCTCAGGCCGTACGGGGTGTCGTTGACCAGCCGTACGGCCTCGTCCTCGCCGTCGAACGGCACGAGGAAGACGACCGGGCCGAAGACCTCCTGCCGCAGCAGCGCGGAGTCCGCCGGGAGGTCGGTCAGGACGGACGGCTCGACCAGGTTGTCCGTGGCCGTGCCGTGCACCAGGGCCGTCGCGCCCTCGGCGAGGGCCTGGGCGACCGTGCCGGTGAGCGCCTCGGCCTGCGAGGAGTTGATGACCGGACCGATGACGGTCTCGGGGTCGCGCGGGTCGCCCACCTTGAGCGACTTCACCTTGGCGACGAACTTCTCGGTGAACGCGTCGGCGACCGTACGGTCCACGAGGACGCGGTTCGCCGCCATGCAGACCTGACCCTGGTGGACGAACCGGCTGAAGACGGCCGCGTCGACGGCGTAGTCGAGGTCGGCGTCGTCCAGGACCACCAGCGCGCTGTTGCCGCCGAGTTCGAGCACGGAGCGCTTGAAGTGCGAGGCGCAGACGGTGGCGACGTGCCGGCCGACCTTGTCCGAGCCGGTGAAGGAGATGACCTTGGGGACCGGGTGCTCGATGAACGCGTCGCCTATCTCGGCGATGTCGGTGATGACGACGTTGAGCAGACCGGCCGGCAGACCCGCCTCCTCGAAGATCTTCGCGACCAGCGCGCCACCGACGATCGGGGTGTTCTGGTGCGGCTTGAGCACCACGGCGTTGCCGAGCGCGAGGGCCGGGGCGACCGACTTCAGGGAGAGCAGCAGGGGAAAGTTGAAGGGGCTGATGACACCGACGACACCGACCGGCACCCGGTAGACGCGGTTCTCCTTGCCGTCCACCGGCGACGGGATGATCCGGCCCTCGGGCCGCAGCGCCAGATGGACCGCCTCGCGCAGGAACTCCTTGGCCAGGTGCAGTTCGAACGCGGCCTTCAGCCGGGTGCCGCCGAGCTCGGCGACGATCGCCTCGCCGATCTCCTGCTCGCGCTCCTCGACCACGCGCAGCGCCTTCTCGAAGACCGCGCGGCGGGTATAGGGGTTGGTCGCGGCCCACCGCTCCTGGGCGCGGGCCGCCGCCCGGTACGCCTCGTCCACCTCGTCGACCGTGGCTATCGTGATCGACGCCAGCTTCTCGCCGTCGTACGGGTTGAAGTCGATGATGTCCCAGGAGCCTGTGCCCGGGCGCCACTCACCGTCGATGTACTGCTGAGCCAGGTCGGTGAAACAGGACGACATGTGATCCCTCGATCCCTTGCAGACATCCGATCGGCGCGGTCGCCGTCGTGATCGTCCTCACGGTCTGATCACACGTCATCGTACGTGCGTTTCAAAGGAGTTGGCGGAGTCCCCGGAGAAGATCCCGGCTCTCGTCCGGCCCCAGACTGTCCTGCTGGAGCTCCTTGAGGGCGAGCTCGTACTGGGCGACGTCCTCGCGCTTGTCGAGGTAGAGCGCGCTCGTGAGCTGCTCCAGGTAGACGACGTCGGAGAGGTCGGACTCGGGGAAGCTGAGGATGGTGAAGGCGCCGGACTCGCCGGAGTGCCCGCCGAAGCCGAACGGCATGATCTGCAGCCGGACGTTGGGCCGCTCGGAGACCTCGATGAGGTGCTGGAGCTGGCCGCGCATCACCTCGCGGTCGCCGTACGGCCGGCGCAGGGCGGCCTCGTCGAGGACGATGTGGACCTCGGGGGCGTTCTCCGAGACGAGGTACTTCTGCCGCTCCAGGCGCAGCGCGACGCGCTTGTCGACGTCGGACGGGCTCGCGCCCTTCATGCCGCGCTTCACCACCGCGTGGGCGTATGCCTCGGTCTGCAGCAGGCCGTGCACGAACTGCACCTCGTAGGCGCGGATCGAGCTGGCGGCGCCCTCCAGGCCGACGTAGGTGGGGAACCAGCTGGGCAGGACGTCCGAGTAGCTGTGCCACCAGCCGGCCACATTGGCCTCGCGGGCCAGAGAGAGCAGGGAGGCGCGCTCCTGCTCGTCCGTGATGCCGTACAGCGTCAACAGGTCTTCCACGTCACGCGTCTTGAAGCTCACCCGGCCCAGCTCCATCCGGCTGATCTTCGACTCGGACGCGCGGATCGAATATCCAGCCGCCTCACGGGTGATTCCGCGCGCTTCCCGCAGTCGCCTCAGTTGCGAGCCGAGCAGCATGCGTCGCACCACCGATCCGGGCTCTCCCGCGCTCACGTTCGCCAGCCTCCCCAACCCGTCTTCCCGGCCCGCAGTCTGCCACTAAAACACTTCGAGCAGTACTCGCCCGATTACAGAGACGGCAAGAAGTCAAGGATTCCACTCGTGAAGCAGCGGCGGAAGACAAGAAGAGGGGGTGAAGTTGGCGGAAAAAATGGCCAACAAGCGGTACGGGAACGTCTAATTCGGTCACGTGCACGTGCATCTGCCCTTGCATCTGCTCCTGGCTTCCGAAACCATGGTTCCGCGCAACCGCTGCATCGCCACGACCGCGAACCCCGGGAGTGCCTCGCATGGGGACGAATGGATCGACCATGCTCGAGCCGTTACGGCAGGGCCTTCCGCCGCTGGACCCCGCAGCCGTCTCCAACGCCGCCTCCTGCGCCCTGCCGGCCCGGTACGAGGCCGTCCGGGAAGCCCGCGGCTTCACGCACCGCACTCTGGACCAGTGGGAGCTGGGCGACCGCTTCGACGACGTCTGCCTCGTGGTCTCCGAGCTGGTGACCAACGCCCTGCGGCACGCCCTGCCGTCGAACGCCCCCCGTGTCCCCGAGCAGCCCCCGCCGGTGCGGCTGCACCTGATGCGGTGGACCGAGCGGCTGGTGTGCGCGGTGCGCGACCCCAGTCACGACAGCCCGGTCGCGGGCGACTCGGACGACTTCTCGGCGGAGTCCGGCCGGGGGCTGTTCCTCGTCGACGCCTTCAGCGACGGCTGGGGCTGGCACCCGATGGCGGGCACCCTGAGCGGCAAGGTGGTCTGGGCGCTCTTCCGCCTCCAGCCCGGCCGCACGGACTGAGGAGATGCCGGGTGCCGCGATGCCACGGTTCTACGCGCGTCATCGCGGCCGGGGCGCCGGACGCGCCCTTCCGGGGCCGCGGTACGGCCGGTGGCGTCAGCCGACGACCAGGTGGTCGAACTCGCCGTCCTTGACGCCGAGGAGCATCGCCTCGATCTCGGCACGGGTGTAGACGAGGGCCGGGCCGTCGGGGAAGCGCGAGTTGCGCACGGCGACGTCGCCGCCGGGCAGCCGCGCGAACTCCACGCAGGAGCCCTGGGAGTTGCTGTGCCTGCTCTTCTGCCAGGCCACCCCGTCCAGCTCCGTGGCCGCCATGCCGTTGTACACGTCGTGGTCCACAGGTCGCTCCCCGATGGTGCGGTGGCTCTTCGCCATGAGGCATGAGGTGATGCAGTGGTGCGTGTGCCGGACAACTGCTTTCGGATCATAGCCCGGTTTCACGTGCAAATGCATGAGCAGATGCACGTGCACGCGCGGTGTTCCCGTGGTTACTCCTGAGACGTGCGCGGGCCCCCCATGCGTTCCAGCGCGTGCCCCAGGGAGCGCATCACATGAGTGCGCCAGCCCCCGCTCATGATCTTCCGCGCCATGAGCTGAGCGGGGTCGTCCGGATCGAACCCCTCGTGCACTAGAAAAAGACGCATTCCTCGCCCTTCTTGTTCCAAACTCCAAGTAACCGTCCAGTCAGCGGAGTTGGAGGAAGAGGGGTCGCGCCACCGGACGCTCAGCATCCGCTCGGGCGCGTAGGCGAGGACCTCCGCCTCGACCGTGCCGGAGAAGTCGGTGTTCGGCCGCGGCACGGAGGTCATCGTGTATCGGTGCCCGACCTCCAGCCGAAACGCCTCGGCCCCCTGCATCTGCCACTGCACGAGCAGCTCGGGCTCGGTCAGGGCGCGCCAGACCTTGGCGGGCGGGTGCGGGAAGTACTGGTCCACCCGGATGACGGTGAGGTCGTCCTCGGGGGGCTCTGAGGCCGGTTCGGGGCTGCGGCCCGGGTCTGTGCTCATGTCGGGTCATCGTCGGGCATACGGTCGAGCAGATCGCCGAGGTCCTTCAGACGCTCGCGCCAGAACCGCTCGTACGGATGGAGCCAGTCCTGCACATCGGCGAGCGGGGCCGCCTCCAGCCGGTAGATGCGCTGCCGGCCGGACCGCTGCTCGGAGACCAGTCCGGCCTCGCGGAGCACCCGCAGATGCTCCGACAGGCTGGGCCGGCGCATGGCGAAGTGCGCGGCCAGGTCCTGGACCGCCTGGGGCCCGCCGTCGCGGAGCAGTCGCAGCACCTCGCGGCGGGTGCCGTTGGCCAGCGCGGCGAAGACGCGGTCCTGCGGCGCCTCCTGGACCCCGGTCGTGGTCATACCCGTCCCTCTCCGGTCAGTGAGCGGCCTCCGTCAGCAGCATCAGGCCGTTGCCGTCGGGGTCCTGGAAGCCTGCCATGCGGCCCCAGGGCACATCACCCGGGCCCTGTACGGCGACCCCGGCCTCCGCGAGCCGTGCGCAGTCCGCGTCGACGTCGGTGGTGACCAACATGATCCCCCGCGTCGTGCCCGGCTCGAAGCCGCCCATCCCGGGACCGGAGAGCGTGAAGACCGTCTGCGCGCCGTCGGGCGCGACCTGGAGCCATCGGCCCTGGGGCGTGGCGAGATCGGCGACGACGCGGAAGCCGAGGACGTCGGTGTAGAAGCGCAGGGCACGGTCCTGGTCGGCGACGGGGAGCGTGACGAAAGAGGCGTGGGTGACGGTCATGGCACGAGAATAGGTAGGTGATTGCCTACGCGTCAATCGTAGGAGACTTCCTACGCGTCAGCCGCGCTCCGCCTGCCTGCCCCGCCGTACGGAAGTCCCGTCCTTCTCGGGGACCGGGAACCGACTCCCTGGTAACTTGCTGCGGTCGTTTCGGCCACGCCCGGCCGATCCGGCCATGCCGACCGCTACAGCTTGGGGGCTCTCAGTGACCTCGGCGACTTTCTCGCGCACGCGCACCACGTCGGGCCGGTGGGCCAGGAGCGTGGCCGCGGCCGCGTCCCTGGCAGGGGTGCTCGCGCTCACCGCGTGCAGCGGAGGCGGCGACTCCGACGGCGGCTCCGCTCCCAGTGGCGCCTCGACCGGCGCCGACGCCGGCACCGACGCCACGGGAGACGGTTCCGGAGGCGGTTCGGCCGCGCCCGCCGGCGATCTGGAGGGAAGCTGGCTGGCGACCACCGACGGCAAGGCCGTGGCGCTGGTGGTCACCGGCGACAAGGCCGGGCTGTTCGCGACCGGCGGCTCCGTGTGCAGCGGAACCGCCGCCGAGCAGGGCGGGAAGCGGACGATCCGCCTGAAGTGCACGGACGGCAACAAGGACCGGGCGGCCGGGACCGTCGACTCCGTCGGCAAGGGCGAGCTGAAGGTGACCTGGAAGGGCGGCCTCGGCGTGGAGACGTACACCAAGGCGGAGGGTGGCAAACTGCCCACGGGCCTGCCCACGGCCGGTCTGGGATCGTGATGCCCGATCGGTGACCGGCTCACCGACGCGACTCCCCGAGGACTCCCATGCGCACCATCACCGTCACCGCCACCGTCGCCGCCCTCGCCGCGGCGCTCCTCCTGACGTCCTGCGACGACGCCGGGAACGGGAAGAACACCCAGGGCACCCGGGCCGCTTCCGGTTGCGTCGGCGATCTCGCCGTGCGGTTCGGGCCCGCCAACGCCGCGCCCGCCGCCGGGGACACCGGCAACGTCCCCGTCACCGTCACCAACCGCGGGGACGCCCCGTGCACCGTGGAGGGCCTGCCCGGCGTGGAGCTGGTCGCCGGGGACACGACCGCCGCGGTCCCGGCCGCGGACGCCGCCTCGGCCGGGAAGGCGACCTTCGCGAAGGGTGCCTCGCTCGCCTTCACGCTCACCTACGTCCGCGGCGAGGAGGGCGGCGACACCTCCCTCGCGGCGCGGACGGCGACGGTACGGCTGCCCGGGGCCGCCAAGACGCGGAGCTTCAAGTGGGCGTACGGCGCCGTGGCCCTGAAGAGCGACGGGCACACGCCGGACGCCTCGGTGACCGGTTTCCAGCAGTCGACCGACTGACGACGCTCAGGTCAGCGGCCGGCGCGGGTCCACGCGGGCCCGGTCGGCCGCTTCCGCGCCCTGCGTCCAGCCCGCGTCGTCGCTCACCCCGCGCAGCCGGGTCGTCGTGGTCCGCGGGAACATGCTGTCCAGGCGATCGGTGACCGCCACCTCGCGGGACGCCAGGACCGGCAGCAGGTCATCGGTCACCTGCGTCCGCGCGGCGGCGGTGAGGCGGGTGCTCACCCGATGGGCGTAGGCCGCCAGGAACGACTGCCGGAAGGTCTTGGTCCGCTTGCGGCCGCCCGCCCGCTGCGCGGCCTCCGCCCTGGTCATCGCGGTCTGGGCCTGCACGAGCAGTGACGTGTACAGCAGCTCCACCACCTCCAGGTCGGCCTCGAACCCGACGACGGTGGAGAAGCCGAACGGCTCGTTCCACACGGCGCGGCAGTGGTTGGCCCGCGCCACCGCGTCCAGCAGCACGGCCTTGGCCTGCTCGTACGGCGGCTCCACTCCGACCCGGCAGGCGCCCGGCGCGGCGGCGGACGCGGCCGGCGCACGGGAGGCGACGAGCGCCTCGTCGATGCTGTGCCGGGCCATCAGCTCCTGCGCCTTGGCGGTCAGCGCCTCGGCCTCCTGCGGGAACCCGGTCGCCTCGGCCTTGGCGAGCAGCGCGCGCACCCGGGTGAGCATGCGGGACTCCGGGCGGGCGGCCCCGCCGGACGGGGCGGCCGTCTCCTCCAGGGGCTCCAGCGCGGGCAGGCGCAACAGCAGGCGGTACAGCTCCAGGACGGCGGTCGCGTGCGAGAAGCGGTCGGCGCGGGCCGGGTCCTCGCCGGGCAGCGCGTCGAGCTGGGCCCGCCAGCGGGGTCCGCGCGCCCGGTCCCGGGGCGCCTGGGCCCGGACCAGCGCCGCGAGCAGGCGTATGTGCACGTCGTCCAGGTCCCGCCGCACCAGCCGTTCGACGTCGGCGGGCTGCCAGCCGCGCCGCCAGGCCGCCGCCACGAACTCCTCGCCGCGCCGGGCCAGTTCGGCGTCGGACGAGGGGTCGGCGGCGAGCAGCGAGGCGCCCGTGTCGAGTGTCGCGTGCTCGGTGTCGTAGAGGGCGGCCTCGAAGGCGCGGTCGACGGTGCTGGGCGTGCTCACCAGGCGATCGTAAGTCTGTTCAGGACCCCTTCCGCCCCTGGGCTGTACCGGGCCATACCGGACGACGGAATCGAACCGTCAACCACCGGTTGACACCCCCTCACTGTCAACCTACGGTTGACACATGTCGACGAACCCGAGCATCACGTCATCCGTCCGTCTCGACGAACTCATCGCGGCCATCAAGAAGGTCCACGAGGAACCCCTGGACCAGCTCCAGGACGCCGTGATCGCCGCCGACCACCTCGGCGAGGTGGCGGACCACCTGATCGGCCACTTCGTGGACCAGGCACGGCGGTCCGGCGCCTCCTGGACCGACATCGGCCGGAGCATGGGCGTCACCCGGCAGGCCGCCCAGAAGCGGTTCGTGCCCAAGGAGGGCAACGACCTCGACCCCCAGCAGGGCTTCGGCCGCTACACCCCGCGCGCCCGCAACGTGGTGGTGGCCGCCCACAACGAGGCCGTCGCGGCCCGCAACCCCGAAGGGCGCCCCGAGCACCTGGTCCTCGGCCTGCTGGCCGAGCCGGACGGCATCGCCGCGAAGGCCATCCTGGACCGGGGCGTCCTCCTGGACTCCGTGCGCCAGGCCGCCACCGCCGCCCTGCCGTCCCCCGCCGACGAGGTCCCCGAGCTCATTCCCTACGGCTCCGACGCCAAGAAGGTCCTGGAGCTCACCTTCCGCGAGGCCCTGCGTCTCGGTCACAACTACATCGGCACCGAGCACATCCTGCTGGCCCTGCTGGAGTTCGAGCACGGCTCCGGCGTCCTGTCCGGCCTCGGCATCACCAAGGAGGCCGCCGAGGCGTTCGTCGCCGAAGCCCTCTCGCAGTACCTCCGCAGCGGTGAGCAGACCGCCCGGGAGGCGGCCGGCGAGGACGGCACGGCGCAGGGCTGAGGCCGATGTCAGACCCGGGTGCCACACTCGCGGCATGACCGACCGGTGGGCGCTCGCCCCGGCCGAGGACGGCGGCGCGCAGATCGCCCCCCTCGGCCCGGACGGGCTGCTCGCGGGACCGGCGCTGCGCGCACCCGACCTCGCGGAGGCGGTGCGCGGACGGCCCGGGGTCACCCGCTGGGTGTGGCGCTCCACCGCCGAGGTCTATCCGCGCCTGCTCGCGGCGGGCGTCCGCGTGGAGCGGTGCTACGACATCGAGGACGCCGAGACCCTCCTCCTCGGCCACGAGGGGCGGCACGGCGCGCCCCGGTCGGCCGCCGCCGCCCTCGCGCGGCTGCGGGGTGGCCCCGTGCCGCCCGACCCGCCGCAGCGCGCCGCCGAGCCGGGCGCCCAGTCCTCCCTCTTCGACCCGCAGACGATCCCCGTGCCGCTCGCCGACCTGGCCGAGGTCCATGCCGACCAGCAGCGGCGGCACGACCGGACCGCCCACCCCGACCGCATGCGGCTGCTGACCGCCGCCGAGTCGGCGGGCATGCTCGTCGCCGCCGAGATGAACCGGTCCGGGCTGCCCTGGAGCGCCGACGTCCACCGCCGGATGCTCACCGACCTGCTCGGCGAGCGGTACGCCGGCGGCGGGGAGCCACGCCGGCTGGCCGAGCTGGTGGACGAGGTGTCGGCCGCGTTCGGGCGCCGGGTGCGGCCCGATCTGCCCGCCGATGTGATCAAGGCGTTCGCCCAGGCCGGCATCAAGGTCCGGTCGACCCGGCGGTGGGAGATCGAGTCCGTCGACTATCCGGCGGTGAAACCCCTCCTCGAGTACAAGAAGCTGTACCGGATCTGGGTCGCGCACGGCTGGTCCTGGCTGCAGGACTGGGTGCGCGACGGGCGGTTCCGGCCCGAGTTCCTCGCGGGCGGCACCGTCACCGGGCGCTGGGTGACCAACGGCGGGGGCGCCCTGCAGATCCCCAAGGTGATCCGGCGCGCGGTCGTCGCCGACCCGGGCTGGCGGCTCGTCGTCGCCGACGCCGACCAGATGGAGCCCCGCGTGCTCGCCGCGATCTCCCGGGACCCCGGGCTGATGGAGGTCGCCGCGCGGGAGAGCGACCTCTACCAGGCCGTCTCCGACCGCGCCTTCTCCGGCGACCGCGCCCAGGCCAAGCTCGCCGTGCTGGGCGCCGTCTACGGCCAGACGTCCGGCGACGGGCTGAAGAACCTCGCCGCGCTCCGCCGCCGCTTCCCCCGGGCGGTCGCGTACGTCGACGAGGCGGCGCGGGCCGGTGAGGAGGGGCGGCTCGTGCGGACCTGGCTGGGACGGACCTCACCCCCGGCCGCCGGGACGTCGGACGAGGCCGCCGAGGAGGCGGGCATCCCCGTCCCGGACACCCCGTCCGGGCCGGACGGGCCGGCCGACGGGTCCGCGCCCCAGGACTGGGTGCCCGGCTACGCCTCCGCCAACGCCCGCGCCCGCGGCCGCTTCGCCCGTAACTTCGTCGTCCAGGGCAGCGCGGCCGACTGGGCCCTGCTGCTGCTCGCCGCGCTGCGCCAGTCCTGTGCGGACATGGCGGCCGAACTGGTCTTCTTCCAGCACGACGAGGTGATCGTGCACTGTCCCGAGGAGGAGGCCGAGGCCGTCGTGGCCGCTATCCGCGAGGCGTCCGCGCTCGCCGGACGGCTCACGTTCGGGGACACGCCGGTGCGGTTCCCGTTCACCACGGCGGTGGTGGAGTGCTACGCGGACGCGAAGTGAGGGACGGCCGGACCGCTCCGGCGCGCTCTCGGACGACCGTACGGTCCCCTCGTCCCGCGTCTCAGATGACCGGCGGCCGGCCCAGGCGGGTGAGTCGTCCCACCGTGCGCCAGCGCATGGGCCGCCGTTCGCCCGCGGGTTCCCTGACGCCCTCCAGGAAGCCGCCGAACCAGGCCCGCAGACCGGCCGCCGACCGGGTGCGGGCGAGCGTGAGCAGCATCCAGATCCCCAGGTGGACCGGGATGAGCGGGAACGGCAGACGGCGGCGGGTCAGCCAGACCCGGTTGCGGGCGTTCACGCGGTAGTAGATGGCGTGCCGGGCCGGCGAGGTCTTCGGGTGCTGGAGGAGGAGTTCGGGCGCGTAGAGAATGCGCCAGCCGGCGTCGACCGCCCGCCACGCCAGGTCGGTCTCCTCGTGCGCGAAGAAGAACTCCGCGGGCCAGTCCCCGGTCTGCGCCAGCATCGCCATGCTCAGCGCGTGCCCGCCGCCGAGGAAGCCCGTGACGTAACCGCCCCGCAGCGGATCGGACTTGCCGATCCTCGGCACATGCCGCTGCTGGGTCTCGCCGTGCTCGTCGGCGATACGGAACCCGACGATGCCGAGCCGGTCGTCGGCGGCGTACAGATCCCGTACCCGGCGCAGCACATCGGCGTCGACGAGCAGGCCGTCGTCGTCCAGCTCGACCACGACGTCGACGTCCCCGAACGCGCGCAGCCGCTCCAGAGCGGCGTTGCGCCCGCCGGGGCAGCCGAGATTCTCGTCGAGTTCGATGCCGGTGAACTCGCCGGGCAGCGAGAGGCGTTCGGCGAACTCGGGCAGCGGGCAGCCGTTGCCGACGACCACGATGCGGTGGGGGGCGAGGTCCTGCTTGGCGACGGACTCCAGCAGCGCGTCGACCTCCACGGGCCGGTTGCCCATGGTCACCACGGCCACGGCGATCCTCGGTTCCGTCATGCCCGTCCCTCGTCCGTCTCGTCCGGCTGCCACCATCATCGGCGTGATGCTAGTGGTTCACCGGGACGACGTGCCGCGTTCGCCCACCGCCCCGTTCAGGCCCGCAGCGGATTGAAGCGCTCGGCCGCCATCACGTACCAGGCCGTGGCCCCGAGATGCCGGTACGGGTAGTACCCGAACCCGAACCCGGTGTCGATCGGGCTGCTGGCCGACACCACACCGGCCCGCGCGGGAAGAGCCCGCCCGCCGACCGTCTGGCCGTCGCCGAGCCGGTCCTGGGCCCGCTCGATCGAGTCGAGCAGCCGCCGCGCCCGGGCCTCGTCACCCCGGCCGTACCGTTCCCGCAGGGAGAGCGCGAGGTGGGCGGTGCCCTCGAACCACACGCCGTTGCGGTCCGGCCTGGGCTGCCCGTCGGCGATCGGGGCGCCCTCGTCGGCGAGGAGACTGGCCGAGCTGAAGGTGACGCCCTCGTACGACTGCCCTGCCGGGACCGTGCTGTTGGGCCGGCCCGCGTGGTCGAGGACGGCCAGGTGGCGCGCCGCCCAGTCCAGGGAGCGGGCCCGGGACCGCGCGTCGAGGGCGAGGTACGTCCAGGTCTGGGTGTCCTCGGGGATCGGCGAGCGGTTGACGGTCACCCCGTCGTTGGTGCCGGTGTAGAAGAAGCCGCCGTCCGCCTCCCACATCCGCTCCACGAAGGCCCGGGCGTGGGCCCGCCGCTCCCGCCAGACGCGGTCCCCCGTGAGCAGGGCGAGCCGGCCGAAGAGACCGACGAGGTCGGTGTTGTGCTCGGTGGAGGAGAACGGCAGCTTCGCCCCGGCCCCGTCGACCCCGAACTTGTAGCCGCCGAGGGGTTCGTCGTCCGTACGCCCGTTGCGCTCGATCCACTCCCCGATCCGCACGGCACCGTCGCGGAAGCGGCGCTTCCCGGTCCGCCCGGCCAGCGCGGCCAGCGCGATCCCGGCCCAGGCCATGTCACCGACGGCCGTCCCCGTGAACCCGAACTGCGTCCCCACGTTGGCCGTGCCGTCCGCCCGCACGAACCCGTCGGGCTGGAGCGAGCCGTCGTAGAAGGTGTACGGCCCCACGTTGTACGCCTGCCGCAACCGCCCGTCGTCATGGACGGGGTCGTGCGACTGGGCGTACAGCAGCGCGTCCCCGAGCGCGACCGCGCGGGCGTGCGCGTCCGGCGTCCGCGCGGCGAGCAGGGCGAGGATCGCGAGCCCGTTGTCGTAGGTGAAGGCGGTGCTGAAGAGGCCGGCCTGGTCGGTGTAGCTCTGGGCGAGCCGGATGCCGCCCTGCTCGGGATAGGCGTCCATGGCGGCGGCGAGGAAGGCCACCGCCCGCCGCCCGGCCGATCCGGCGCCGCTCCCGCCGGAGGAGACACCCGCGTGTGCGGTGCCCACGCCGGCCGCGGTGAGCACGGCGGCACCGATGCCGGCCCCGAGGAGCGAGCGGCGGCGGAGCGCCGGGCCCTGTCTGTCGCTGAAGTCGGTCATGGATCTCCCTCGGGCCGGAGCTGGAAGCACGGGTGAGAGCGGGCCTCGGACAGCATTTTGAGAGCGCTCTCAGGGATGCGCGCTCATTCTGCTGGCGGCTCCTGGCCGGGTCAACGCCCGTGTCGTAGGAAGAACTTGGCGGCCGCTGAATTCCGGGGCCGGGGTTGGGGCCGGGGCCGACAGTGTCCACCTCTCCGTGCGACGGCTGGGCACCCGACGGCGACGGCTGGGACCGAGGGCCGGACACCGGCCGGACGCGGCAGCCTTCCGGCGGACAGGGGAGACAGATGACCACCGTGGTGATGCACACCTGACCACCGTGGTGATGCACAACGTCGTGTCTGTGGACGGCTCGCCGACGACCAGGACCGGTCCGGCCCGCTCGTCGACTGGCACACCGACGGGGACGTCGCCCTGAACGACTACGCCAGGGTGCCGAAGGCTTCGACGGGAAGCGGTACTTCGGCTCCGTTGACACCCGGCACCTGCGCGACGACCCGCACACGGTGATCCAGGGCGACCGCGCGCGGCACCTGCGCTTCCGGGTGCGACGCGACCAGACTCCCGAAAGACGCCCTAGCGCACCACCTTCGCCAGGAGCGAGGCCACGTCGGCGAGGAACTGGAGCCAGGGCCGGGCACGCTCCGCCCGCCGCCCCAGCCGTCCGCCCCATCCCCCCGACCCACGGCTCTCCCGCCGGCTGAGCGCCTTGTCCCGCACCCGCTGTAAGCCCTTGATACGCCGCGCCCCGATGCGCCTACGTCGCGTCATACGGGGACGCTAGCGACGGCGGACGCCGCACCGCAGGGCAGTGGACCGCCAAAGGGCGGAGCCGGTTATTGGCGGTAACCGTCAGATCGTCACACGACGGCCCCGGCCGGCGCGAGCCGCACACACCCCCGCCCAACTCCTCAGCCTCCGCGCCTACTTACCCAAGACGCGGCGAGCCGGTACGGACACTGTCTGCTGTCACCGGTTCACTCACGCCTCACGACTTCCGGATCGCAGGACGGGCAGCCTTCGACAACGGCCACCACCAGCATCCGACTCGACGACGGCTCGCTGTCCCGGTAGATGACCCGCCGGCCTGACCCGGGACCCACGGGTCGACTACGAGGAGTTCAAGGACCTGCTCAAGGCCGGGATCGATGACCGGCGTCTGTACGACGGGAGCCGCCACACCGCCGGCACGATCCTGAAGGAGCTGGGCGTCGACATGCCCACGATCATGGAGATTCTTCGGCACACGCAGATCAGTCAGACCCGGCGGTACCTCAAGGGTCGGTCCCACCTGTCCAAGGACGCCATGCGGCGCATGGGCGAGTTCTTCGTACCGCCGCGGTCGGCCCGATTCCGGGCCCCACTGAGACCGGAAGCGAGACCGCCGACACCCGTGCAGAGCGCGCCCGGCGTCGTCGTCGCATCCGCTGAACGGAAAAGCCCAGCTCAGACGATGTCTGGGCTGGGCTTGAAGAAGAGCCGCCTTCGGGATTCGAACCCGAGACCTACGCATTACGAGTGCGTTGCTCTGGCCATCTGAGCTAAGGCGGCACGCTGCCCGCACTATGGTGCGATCAGCAACGTCGGTAAGTCTACACAGTTTCTGTGATGCTCCGAACCAGCCCCCGCACCGCCCCGGAGCCCCGCTTCCGGGGCGGGCACGGGGCGGCACGGGAGCGGGGCCGCCGGCTCCGCGTGGTCGTCAGCAGCGCTTGTCCTGGGCCGGGGCCGTCCCCCGGACGAGGTATCGGTTGATCGTGCGGTCGATGCATGTGCTGCCCCGCCCGTACGCCGTGTGCCCGTCGCCGTCGTAGGTGAGGAGGCGGGCCGAGGAGAGCTGGCGGGCGAGGGCCTGGGACCAGCGGTACGGGGTCGCCGGGTCGCGGGTCGTGCCGACCACGAGGATCGGGGCCGCTCCCCTGGCCTCGATGCGCTGCGGCTGCCCGGTGGGGGCCACCGGCCAGTACGCGCAGTTCAGGGTGGCCCAGGCCAGGCCCTCGCCGAACACCGGGGACGCCTTCTCGAAGGCCGGCAGGGCCTTGCGGACCTCGTCCGGGGTGGCGAAGGCCGAGGGCAGGTCCAGGCAGTTCACGGCGGCGTTGGCGAACATCAGGTTCGTGTACCGGCCGTCGGCGTCCCGCTCGTAGTAGCTGTCGGACAGGGCGAGCAGTCCGGAGCCGTCGTTCTCCTCCATCGCCGAGTTCAGCGCGTCCCGCAGGGCCGGCCAGGCGCCCTCGTCGTACATCGCCGCGATCACGCCCGTGGTGGCCAGGGACTCGCCGAGCTTGCGGCCGTCCGGGTCGCCGGTCGCGACGGGCCGTGCGTCGAGCTTCCTGAAGAACGCCTTGAGGTTGGTGCCCACCTTCTTCGCCTCGTCGCCCAGCGGGCAGTCCGAACGCCGGACGCAGTCCCGGGCGAACGCGCGGAACGCCGTCTCGAAGCCCGCCGTCTGGTCGAGGTTCATCCGACGGGCGGGCAGGGACGGGTCCATCGCGCCGTCCAGGACCATCCGCCCCACCCGGTCGGGGAACAGGCCGGCGTACGTCGCCCCGAGGAACGTGCCGTACGAGGCACCCACGTAGGCCAGCTTCTCGTCGCCGAGCACCGCGCGCAGGAGGTCCATGTCGCGCGCCGCCTCGGTGGTCGAGACGTGGCGCAGCAGAGCCGGGGCATCCGTCCCGCAGCCCTCCGCGAACCTCTTGTAGGCGTCGACGAGCTCGCCGACCTCCTTCTCGTCGTCCGGCGTGAAGTCCGTCTGCGTGTACCGGTCCATCTGCCGTCCGTCGAGGCATTCGACGGGCTCGCTGCGGGCGACCCCGCGCGGGTCGACGGCCACCATGTCGTAGTGGGCCCGCACGTCGACCGGGTAGCCGATCCCGGCGTACTGCTGGAGGTACGCGACGGCCGAGCCGCCCGGTCCGCCCGGGTTCACCATGAGTGATCCGAGCCGTTCGCCGCGGCCCGTCGCCTTCTTGCGGGCCACGGCGAGCCGGGTCTGACCGGCGTCCGGCTCGGCGTAGTCGAGCGGCGCCTTCAGCGTGGCGCACTGGAACCCGGACACCCCGCACGCCCGCCAGGTCAGCTTCTGGTCGTAGTACGGCCTCAGTGCCGCCGGTGTCGACCGCGGCAGCGCGGCCAGGGCCGCCCCGGCCGCCGGGTGGCCGGCCGGTTCCGCGGATCCGCCGGAGGAGCAGGCGGAGACGAGCAGCGCGGCGACGCCGAGCAGGGCACCGAGGGTGCCCGCCCGCCGGGAGCGGCGACGGCGATCGCGTGCGCCCGGTGTGCTCGGGGCCGGGCCGGGGTGAGCTGAGGTGCTGCGCCAGGTGTGCATCTGGCGAGCGTAACTCTATGGAGTCGCTTAAACGCCCTCCGTACATGTCTCCGCTCGTACGTGTTACACGCACCGTCATTTGGAGTGAGGCGCCCGGCTGTCAGCCCGCTCTGAGCGCCATCGTCATCGCCTCCACCGCCAGCAGCGGCGCCACATTGCTGTCCAGGGCGGACCGGCAGGCGGCGATCGCCTCGATCCGGCGGAGCGTGGACTCGGGCGAGCTCTCCCGGGCGAGGCGCTCCAGCGCGTCCTCGACATCGGTGTTGGCGAGGGCCACCCGGGAGCCGAGCTGGAGGGCGAGGACGTCGCGGTAGAACGCCGTGAGGTCGGTCAGCGCGACGTCCAGGCTGTCGCGCTGCGTCCGCGTACGGCGGCGCTTCTGCTTGTCCTCCAGGTCCTTCATGACACCGGCGGTGCCGCGCGGCATCCTGCCGCCCTGGGTCGCGCCCAGCGCCGTCTTCAGCTCGTCGGTCTCCTTGGCGTCGGTCTCCTCCGCGAGCTGCTTGGCGTCCTCGGCGGCGGCGTCCACCAGTTCCTGGGCTGCCTTGAGGCAGGCGCCGATCTCGTCGAGCCGCAGGGGCAGCTTGAGGACGGCGGCCCGGCGCTGCCGCGCGGCCGGGTCCGTGGCCAGCCGGCGGGCGCGGTCGACGTGCCCCTGCGTGGCGCGGGCCGCGGCGGCGGCGACCTCCGGCTCGACGCCTTCGCGCCGGACGAGCATGTCGGCGATGGCGTCGACCGAGGGCGTGCTCAGGTTCAGGTGGCGGCAGCGGGAGCGGATCGTGGGCAGGACGTCCTCGACGGAGGGTGCGCACAGCAGCCACACGGTCCGAGGGGCGGGCTCCTCGACTGCCTTGAGCACGGCGTTGGCGGACTTCTCGTTCAGCCGCTCGGCGTCCTCGACGAGGATGACCTGCCAGCGGCCGTTCGCCGGTGACGTGAAGGACTTGCGGACGGTGTCCCGCATGTCGTCGGCGAGGATCTGGGCGCCCACGGCGGCGACGGTGGTCACGTCGGCGTGCGTGCCCAGCAGTGCCGTGTGGCAGCCGTCGCAGAACCCGCAACCGGGTGAGCCGCCCAGGGCGCGGTCGGGGCTGACGCACTGGAGGGCGGCGGCGAAGGCCCGCGCCGCCTGGTTCCGGCCCGCTCCGGGCGGGCCGGTGAACAGCCAGGCGTGCGTCATCTTGGACGCCTCGGGCGGCGGGGCGTCCGTGGCCACGGCCGTGACGAGGGCGTCGGCGTCCCTGGCGGCGGCGTCCAGCTGCTCGCTGATCCGCTCCTGCCCCACCAGGTCGTCCCACACGGTCATGGGCGCCGCCCGCCTTTCGTCACGCTTCGGGTCACCGCGTCCATTGTGCGGGTCGGCACTGACAACCGGGCCGGCCAGGCCCGGCAGGGGTCAGCGCCGTCGGCCCCTGCCCCGGCCGCCGCCGTCCTCGTCGCCGTACGCGTCCTCGTGCGGGCCCAGCAGCTCGTCCGCCAGGGACGGCAGGTCGTCCAGCGGGGTCTCCTCGGCCCAGTCGGAGCGGGTCCGGCGGCGCGGTGTGCCGGTCTCGTCGACCTGGGGCATCTCGCGCGTGCGCTCCTCCTCGCGGAAGTACCCCGGCGGGACCCGGTCGCCGGGCCCGTCCGCCGGCACCGGCGGCAGGACCGCCGTCTCGTCGGCGGCACCCGGCGGCACGGGCGGCACAGGCGGCAGCACGGCCGTCTCGTCCGTCGCGCCCGGCGGGACCGGAGGCAGCACCGCCGTCTCGTCGGTCGCGCCGGACGGCTCCGACAGCCGTGGCAGCTTCGAGGTGGACTCCGCAGCGGACTCCTCGGCCGGCGGGCGCTCCTCGTCGCGCACCGGGCGCAGGACAGCCGTCTCGTCGGCCGCCCTGCCCGCGGCCGCCTGCTCCGGGGTCACCACGGGCGTCGGGACGGTCATCGCGTCGTCCGGTGCGGCCGGGGCCGGGGGGGCCGTCGGCCGGGGGCCGGCCTCTGCGGCGGCCGCGGCCTGCTCGGCGAGCCGCCGGGCCTCCTCGGCCCGCAGCAGGGCCTCCTCCGCCGCGCGCTGCTTCTCCAGGCGCCGTGCCTCGGCCTCGGCGCGAATGCGCGCCTCCTCCTCGGCCTGCTTGCGGCGCCGCTCCTCCTCGGCCTTGCGGCGCGCCTCCTCCTCGGCGCGCGCCTTCTCCTCCGCGAGAAGCCGCTTGCGCTCCTCCTCGGCACGGCGCTGTGCCTCCTCGGCCCGCTGCCGGGCCTCCTCGGCCTGCCGTTCGGCCTCGCGGCGCTGCGCCTCCTCCAGCTCGCGCCGCTTGCGCTCCTCCTCCTCGGCGCGCAGCCGGGCGAGCTGCTCCTGGCGCTCGCGCTCCAGGCGCTCCTCCTCGGCCTTGCGCGCGGCATCTTCCTCCGCCTTGCGGCGGGCCTCCTCCTCGGCCTTGCGGCGCGCTTCCTCCCGGGCCTGGATCTCGGCCTCGGAGAGCGGGAGCATCTGGTCGAGCCGGTGCCGGATCACCATGGTGACCGCCTCGGGCTCCTGGCTGCCGTCCACGACCAGGTAGCGGCCGGGGTCGGCGGCGGCCAGCGTCAGGAAGCCGGAACGCACCCGCGCGTGGAACTCCGCCGGCTCCGACTCCAGCCGGTCCGGCGCCTCGGTGAACCGCTCGCGCGCGGTCCCCGGCGCCACGTCCAGCAGCACGGTCAGATGGGGGGCCAGGCCGTTGGTGGCCCAGCGGTTGATCCGGGCGATCTCCGTCGGCGACAGGTCACGGCCCGCGCCCTGGTAGGCGACCGAGGAGTCGACGTACCGGTCGGAGATCACGACGGCGCCGCGCTCCAGCGCGGGCCGGACGACGGTGTCCACGTGCTCGGCACGGTCCGCCGCGTACAGCAGCGCCTCCGCGCGGTGCGACAGGCCCGCGCTCGACACGTCCAGCAGGATCGAGCGCAGCCGCTTGCCGACGGGCGTGGCCCCGGGCTCGCGGGTGACGACGACCTCGTGGCCCTTGCCCCGGATCCACTCGGCCAGCGCCTCGGCCTGCGTGGACTTCCCGGAGCCGTCGCCGCCCTCCAGGGCGATGAAGAAGCCGGCGGTGGCCGGTACCTGCTCGGGGTCGTCCCCGCCGAGGACGGCGTCCCGCAGGTCCTTGCGCAGCGGCACCCCGGACCGGTCGTCGACCTTGGCCAGCACCAGCACGGCGACGGGCAGCAGCAGCGCGCCGACCAGCATCAGCGTGAAGGCGGCCCCGCCGTGCGCGAAGACGAACTTGCCGCTCTCCAGCCGGTGCGGCCCGATGAGCGCGGCCACCAGCGGCGCGAGGACGGCGCCGAGCGCGACACACAGCCGTACGACCGCGTGCAGGTGCTCCGTGGTGCGGGGGCGGCGGAACTCCTCGGCCTCCTGGTCGAGCAGGCCGTGCCCGGTGTTGGCGGAGACGCCCGCGCCGAATCCGGCCAGGGCGAGGATCAGCAGCACGGTGGTGACGTCCGGGACCAGGCCCGCGGCGAGCAGGGCGACGCCGGTGAAGGCGACGGCGAGCGCGAGCAGGCGGCGCCGCGACAGGGCCGGCAGCACGGAGGGCGCCGTACGGATGCCGGCCACCACGCCGCCGGTCAGGGCGAGCACCATCAGGCCGTACAGGACGGGGCCGCCGCCCAGGTCCTTGGCGTGCAGGACGGCCACGGCGACGGCGGCGGCCACCGCGGCGGCGACGGCCGCGCACGCCGTCACGAGCAGGGCGATCGCGCCGGTACGGCCCTTGTCGGCACCGGTGCCGGTCTTGGGGCGGCGCAGCCCTTCCAGCGGCGACCGCGCGCGCGGGGTGCGCGTGTCGGGCAGCTCCAGGAAGGTGACGACGGACAGGGACGCGGCGAACAGGCCGGCCGCGACGTACGAGCCGAGCGCCGCCTGGTGCTGCGCGAACCAGTCGATCCCGGTGCCGAGCAGGTTGTTCAGCAGGGACGCGGCGATCAGGGCGACGGCGGCCAGCGGGACCGCGACGAAGGCGGTGCGCAGCGACAGCCGGCGCAGCGCGTCGAGGTGGTCCGGCAGCGGCCGTACGGTCGCGCCCTCCGGCGGCGGGGGCGGCAGCAGCGCGGGGGCGGCGCTCTCGCGGGCCACCGTCCAGAACCGCTCGGCGACGCCGGTCACGAAGGCGGTGACCAGCAGGAGCGCCAGCGCGTTGTCCGGGGTCCAGTCGATCCAGAGCGGGGCGACGATCAGCAGGGCGGCGCGCAGTCCGTCGGCGCCGACCATGGTCCAGCGCCGGTCGAGCGGGCCGTCCTGGCCGGTCAGCGAGGTCAGCGGGCCGAGGAGCACGGCACCGAAGAGGAGCGTCGCCAGGAGGCGCACCCCGAAGACGGTCGCCACTGCGAACGCCGCACCGCGGTAGCCGCCGCCGAACGACCCTTCGGCGATCGCCGTCTGAAGGGCCAACAGGACCAGCACCAGCAGCGCGAGGAAGTCGCCGACACCGCCGACGAGCTGCGCGCTCCACAGCCGCTTCAGCTGCGGCCGGCGCAGCAGGGCGCGGATGGCACGCTCTCGGGAGTCCGCGACCAGCGCGTCGTCGGGGGCTTCGGGGTGGGCCGTTGGCTGCTCGGCTCGCGTCATGCGTTCAGCCTATCGGCACGCGCCGACAGCCCGGCGCGCCCGTCCGAACGTACGCCCGCCCCGACACCAAACTGATGCCGAGGCGTTCGTTTCGCGAACCCGGAACGCGGTACGGGCCCCTCAATCCGGCGCCGTGAGCGCCGGATTGCGGCATTGATCCGGCCCGCGCTCCCGGCTCAGTCGTCGCTCGACGAGGCCGGCGTGTCGGAGGCGCCCGCGCCGTTCGTGGCGGTGGCCTTCGCTGCGGTCTTCTTCGCCGTCGTCTTCTTGGCCGTGGTCGTCTTCTTCGCCGCGGTCTTCTTGGCGACCGTCTTCTTGGCCGGGGCGGCCTTCTTGGCGGTCGTCTTCTTCGCCGTCTTCTTCGCGGGGCTCTTCGCCCGCTTCTCTGCGAGCAGCTCGAAGCCGCGCTCCGGGGTGATCGTCTCCACGCTGTCGCCGGAGCGCAGGGTCGCGTTCGTCTCGCCGTCCGTCACATACGGGCCGAAGCGGCCGTCCTTGACGACGACGGGCTTCTCGCTCACCGGGTCGGTGCCGAGCTCCTTCAGCGGCGGCTTGGCGGCCGCGCGACCGCGCTGCTTGGGCTGGGCGTAGATCGCCAGCGCCTCCTCCAGCGTGATCGTGAAGAGCTGCTCCTCGGACTGCAGCGACCGCGAGTCCGTGCCCTTCTTCAGATACGGGCCGTAGCGGCCGTTCTGCGCGGTGATCTCCTGGCCGTCGGCGTCCTTGCCGACGACACGCGGCAGCGACATCAGTTTGAGGGCGTCGTCCAGTGTCACCGTGTCGAGCGACATCGACTTGAAGAGGGAGGCGGTGCGCGGCTTGACCGCGTTCTTGCCGGTCTTCGGGGTGCCCTCGGGGAGCACCTCGGTGACGTACGGACCGTAGCGGCCGTCCTTGGCGACGATGGTGTGGCCGGTGGCCGGGTCGGTGCCCAGCTCGAAGTCGCCGCTGGGCTTGGCCAGCAGTTCCTCGGCCAGCTCGACGGACAGCTCGTCGGGCGCGAGGTCGTCCGGGATGTCGGCGCGCTGGTGCTGCTCGGTGTCCTTCTCGCCGCGCTCGATGTAGGGGCCGTAGCGGCCGACGCGCAGCACGATGCCGTTGCCGACGGGGAACGAGGAGACCTCGCGCGCGTCGATCGCGCCCAGGTCGGTCACCAGTTCCTTGAGGCCGCCGAGGTGGTCCCCGTCGCCGTTGCCGGCCTCGGCCGCGCCGCCGATGCCCGGGCCGTCGCCCTCGCCGAAGTAGAAGCGCTTCAGCCACGGCACGGACTGGGCCTCGCCGCGGGCGATGCGGTCGAGGTCGTCCTCCATCCTGGCGGTGAAGTCGTAGTCGACGAGCCGCCCGAAGTGCTTCTCCAGGAGGTTGACCACGGCGAAGGACAGGAAGGACGGGACGAGTGCCGTGCCCTTCTTGAACACGTAGCCGCGGTCGAGGATCGTGCCGATGATCGACGCGTACGTCGACGGGCGGCCGATCTCGCGCTCCTCGAGCTCCTTGACCAGGGACGCCTCGGTGTAGCGGGCCGGGGGCTTGGTGGCGTGCCCGTCGACCGTGATCTCCTCGGCGGTGAGCCGGTCGCCCTCGCCGACCTGCGGCAGCCGGCGCTCGCGGTCGTCGAGCTCGGCGTTCGGGTCGTCGGCGCCCTCGACGTACGCCTTGAGGAAGCCGTGGAAGGTGATCGTCTTGCCGGACGCGCTGAACTCGACGTCCCGGCCGTCGGCGGCGGTGCCGCCGATCTTGACGGTCACGCTGTTGCCGGTCGCGTCCTTCATCTGGGAGGCGACGGTCCGCTTCCAGATCAGCTCGTAGAGCTTGAACTGGTCGCCGGTCAGGCCGGTCTCGGCAGGCGTGCGGAAGCGGTCGCCGGAGGGACGGATCGCCTCGTGCGCCTCCTGCGCGTTCTTGACCTTGCCCGCGTAGGTGCGGGGCTGCGGGGGCAGGTAGTCGGCGCCGTACAGCTGCGTGACCTGGGCGCGGGCGGCCGCGATCGCGGTGTCGCTCAGCGTCGTCGAGTCCGTACGCATGTACGTGATGTAGCCGTTCTCGTACAGCTTCTGCGCGACCTGCATGGTGGCCTTCGCGCCGAAGCCGAGCTTGCGGCTCGCCTCCTGCTGCAGCGTCGTCGTACGGAACGGGGCGTACGGCGAGCGGCGGTACGGCTTGGACTCGACGGAGCGGACGGCGAACTGCGTCTGCTCCAGGGCGGCGGCCAGCGCGCGGGCGTTGGCCTCGTCGAGGGGGAGGGTGTTCGCGCTCTTGAGCTGTCCCAGGGAGTCGAAGTCGCGGCCCTGCGCGACCCGCCTGCCGTCGACGGTCTGGAGGCGGGCGACCAGCGTCGACGGGTCCGAGGGGTCCCCCGCGCGGCCGGTCGCGAAGGTGCCCGTCAGGTCCCAGTACTCGGCAGAACGAAAAGCGATGCGGTCGCGTTCCCGCTCCACGACGAGGCGCGTGGCGACGGACTGGACACGGCCGGCCGACAGACGCGGCATGACCTTCTTCCACAGGACCGGCGAGACCTCGTAGCCGTAGAGGCGGTCGAGGATGCGGCGGGTCTCCTGGGCGTCGACGAGCTTCTGGTTCAGCTCGCGCGGATTGGCGACGGCGGCCTGGATCGCGGCCTTGGTGATCTCGTGGAAGACCATCCGCTTGACCGGGACCTTCGGCTTCAGCACCTCCTGGAGGTGCCAGGCGATGGCCTCGCCCTCGCGGTCCTCATCGGTGGCGAGGAAGAGCTCGTCGGAATCCTTCAGCAGGTCCTTGAGCTTCTTGACCTGAGCCTTCTTATCGGCGTTGACCACATAGATCGGCTCAAAGTCGTGTTCGACGTCCACGCCGAGACGGCGGACCTCACCCGTGTACTTCTCCGGCACCTCGGCGGCGCCGTTGGGAAGGTCGCGGATGTGCCCGACGCTCGCCTCGACTACGTAGCCGGGGCCGAGATAGCCCTTGATCGTCTTCGCCTTGGCAGGCGACTCGACGATGACGAGTCGGCGGCCGCCCTGTGCGGTCTCGCTGGTCGGGGACAACTTCGCTCTTCTCTCCGGTCGACGCTGGGACTCCCCAGGATCGGATGCGCCCGGGGTCGGGTGGTGGTGGTGGTGACGCTGCGGAGTGTGACGGTACATCCCGCCCTGTTGTCAAACGGGAAAAGCCCGCAACGGCCACTCGAACGGTAACCCGACTTCCGCCATTCCTGCCGCCCGGAGTGGTCAGCGGCCTTTTCGAGCCTTTCCGGAAGATCGGCCCCCAATTATCGGCCGCGCAGCTCACGAGCCGTTCTCAGAGACGGGAGAAGCCCCAGACGCCCACGATCAGCGTGAGCGCCGAGACCAGGCCCGCGAGCGCCGCCGATGCGACGGGGTTCACACCCTGCGCGACGGGCCGGCGCTGCCGTACCCGGACCCCCGTCCACACCAAGAGGCTACCGCCGAACAGGGCGAAGACGACGCCCACGAAGATCGCCGGTCCGGTTTCCATGATCCCGCTCGCCCCTCTTTCCCCCGCGCGTCCCCACACGCGTGCCTCGGCCCGGCGAGGCTGTCACGCGCGGGGGAAGGGCGGGCGAACCCGGGATGAACGGCGGTCTGCGCGGGGCGAGGGCGGGACGGCGCGCGTCGGCGTGTCCGGCCGGTTCCGGGAGGTTGGCCTGTTTCACCCGCCTCCCGGCCGCGCCCGGCCTCCCGTCACCGGGCCGGTTCGAGGAATCCCTGCTCGACCAGCAGCCTGATCTGCGCGGGCGTACGGTCGCGCAGCACCACCGGGTCCTCGCTCATCAGCTGGGCGATGGCGTCCAGGATCCGGCCCGCGCTCAGCGAGCCGTCGCACACGCCGGCGAAGCCCGCGCCGACCGTGTCGACCTGGGTGGCCCGCCGCATGCCCCGGTGCTGCCGCAGCACCACGTGCTCGGGGTCCTCGGCGCCGGGCAGCCCGATCTGCTCCTGCACGACCTCGGACGCCAGCCGGAAGCGGTCCTCCAGCAGCGCGGCGTCGTCCCGGCCGCGCAGGTAGTCGAGACGCTCGAAGTGCGCGCGTACGGTGTCCCCGAGCGGCTGCTCGACGGGGTGCGGCCACTCCTCGACCGTGATCGACGGCACGGCGGCCGACGTCCGGCGCAGGGTGATCCACCCGAACCCGACGGCCTTCACCTTGCGGGCCTCGAACTCGTCCAGCCACGCGTCGTACCGCGCCTGGTACGCGGCCGTGTCCCCGCGGTGGTCACCGGCGTCCCGCAGCCACAGCTCCGCGTACTGCGTGACGTCCTGCACCTCGCGCTGCACGATCCACGCGTCGCAGCCGCGCGGCACCCACGCGCGGACCCGGTCCTGCCAGTCCTCGCCCTCCACGTGCTGCCAGTTGGCGAGGAACTGGGCGTACCCGCCCTCGTTCAGGCGGTCGCCCGCCCCCTGGACGACCGAGCGGCACAGGTCGTCGCCGCCCATCCCGCCGTCGCGGTACGTCAGCCGGGCGCCCGGCGAGATCACGAAGGGCGGGTTGGACACGATCAGGTCGTACGTCTCCCCGTCCTCGAGCGGCTCGAACAGCGACCCTTCCCGCAGGTCCGCCGCCGGGGCGCCGGAGAGCGCCAGGGTGAGCGCGGTGATGTGCAGCGCGCGCGGGTTGAGGTCGGCCGCCGTCACGCGCGTGGCGTGCTGCGCGGCGTGCAGGGCCTGGATCCCGGAGCCGGTGCCGAGGTCGAGCGCGGAGGCGACCGGCGTGCGCACGGTGATCCCGGCGAGCGTCGTGGAGGCGCCGCCGACGCCGAGGACGACCTCCTCGGCCGTGCTCCCGATGCCGCCGGCCCCGCCGACCGCGCACCCCAGGTCGGACACGATGAACCAGTCCTCGCCCCGAGGACCGCCGTACGGCCGGACGTCGACCGTGGCACGGACGTCGTCGGCGCCGGCCCGGGCCAGCCAGCCGCTCTCCAGGCACACGTCGACGGGCAGGACGTCCGCCACGCGCGCGTACGGCACCGGCTGCTGGAGCAGGAACAGCCGTACGAGCGCCTCCAGCGGTGTCTCCCCGCGCGTGGCCCGGAGCGCGGGCACCGTCTCGCTGCGGGCGAGCGCCGCGTACGCGGGCGCGCCGAGCAGCTCGAGCAACCCGTCGGCGGTGAAGGAGGCCCCGAGCAGGGCCTCCCGCAGACGGGCTGCGACGTCCGGCCGCCCGGAGCCGGGCAGCGCGGGGAGGTCGGGCAGGACGGTCAGGTCAGGCTGGCTGGAGTCACTCACGTCCTCATTGTGACCCGCGCCGCCTCATCGGGCGGTCAGCCGGCGGAGCCGGACTCGACGGCCTGCTTGCAGCCCTCCTGCGAGGTGAGGGCTTCCTTCACATCACCCGACTCGAGCTTCTTCAGCGAGGCGATGGCGCTCTGGCGCTGGGTCTCGACCTGCTTCATCTCGGCCGACACGTCCTTCAGGCCGGACGCGAACTCCCCCTGATCCTTGGTGTTCAGCCCGTCGACCTGCTTCTTCAGGTCGCCGTAGGCCGTGGAGAGTTCGGTCAGCTTCTTGACGACGTCCTGCTGGTTCTTCGCGCCGCCCTCGACGCCGGGAGGCGTACCGGCGTCACGGATGAGCGTGGCGCGCGCCTTGTAGCCCTCGGCGAGGTCCTGGAAGGCCTTGGAGTCGGCCGTCTGCAGTTCCTTGGGCGTGCTGGAGGTGTCCTTGGCCGCCTTCGTGATCGCGACATAGGCGGCCGAGATCTTGGCGTTCTGGGCCGGCACCTGGTCGCAGACCTTCTTGGCCCAGGCGTCGAGCTCCTTGTTGCCCTCGTCGCTCGTGCAGCCCGTCAGCGCCAGTATCAGTACCGCACCGCCGGACAGCGCGGCCGCGAGCTTCTTGTTCACCGGTCTGGTCCCTTCGTGGCTCTCGGCCACGGGACCCTACACGGCGGGCAGATGATGACAGCATGCTATTTGCGTCTTTTATTACCCCTTACCGCTGTTTACACCATGTGAGACAAGGGTCACGGCGTGGGGTGTGAACAAGCGCGGAGCGGGCGGCCGGCACGTCGATGCGCGCCGGGCCGCCCGCCCCTGGAGCCGGGCTGCCGTAAGACCGCCTACGAAACCACCGCGGAATCCGCCGGCTTGGACGCCCTTTCGGCGTTGCCGTCGTCACCCATGGCGATGCCACGGCGCTTCGACACGTAGACCGAGCCGACGATCACCAGCAGCGAGGCGACGGCGATCAGGACCCGCACGGCGACGTTCTTGTCCTCCCCATAGCTGAACTGGATGACCGCGGGCGCGATGAGCAGCGCGACCAGGTTCATCACCTTCAGCAGCGGGTTGATCGCCGGTCCCGCGGTGTCCTTGAAGGGATCGCCGACCGTGTCACCGATCACCGTGGCGGCGTGGGCCTCGCTGCCCTTGCCGCCGTGGTGGCCGTCCTCGACGAGCTTCTTGGCGTTGTCCCAGGCACCTCCGGAGTTGGCGAGGAAGACCGCCATCAGCGTGCCGCAGCCGATGGCGCCCGCGAGGTAGGCACCCAGGGCGCCGACGCCGAGGGTGAACCCGATGAAGATCGGCGCCATCACGGCGAGCAGACCGGGCGTGGCCAGCTCGCGCAGGGCGTCCCGGGTACAGATGTCCACGACCTTGCCGTACTCCGGCTTCTCCGTGAAGTCCATGATCCCGGGCCGCTCACGGAACTGCCGCCGCACCTCGTAGACCACGGAACCCGCCGACCGCGACACGGCGTTGATGGCGAGTCCGGAGAAGAGGAAGACGACCGCGGCGCCCGCGATGAGGCCGACCAGGTTGTTGGGCTGCGAGATGTCCATCATCAGGCTCATCGGCGCGCCCTCGCCGCTGAGCTTCTCGCCGACGTCCCCCGCACCCGTGGTGATGGCGTCGCGGTACGACCCGAAGAGCGCCGCGGCCGCCAGGACGGCGGTGGCGATGGCGATGCCCTTGGTGATGGCCTTGGTGGTGTTGCCGACCGCGTCCAGGTTGGTGAGCACCTGGGCGCCCGCGCCCTCGACGTCGCCGGACATCTCGGCGATGCCCTGCGCGTTGTCGGAGACCGGACCGAAGGTGTCCATGGCGACGATCACACCGACCGTGGTGAGCAGGCCGGTGCCGGCCAGCGCCACCGCGAACAGGGCCAGCATGATCGACGTGCCGCCGAGCAGGAACGCCCCGTACACACCGAGGCCGATCAGCAGGGCGGTGTAGACGGCGGACTCCAGGCCGACGGAGATACCGGCGAGGACGACGGTCGCCGGACCGGTCAGCGAGGTCTTGCCGATGTCCCGGACGGGGCGCCGGTTGGTCTCGGTGAAGTAGCCGGTCAACTGCTGGATGACGGCCGCGAGCACGATGCCGATGCCGACGGCGACGAGCGCCAGGATCCGCGGGTCGCCGTTCTTGGCCGCGATGGCGCCGTCGGTGACCCCGTCGAGGTCCGCGTAGGACGACGGCAGGTAGGCGAACACGGCGATCGCGACCAGCACGATCGAGATGACCGCGGAGATGAAGAACCCGCGGTTGATCGCGGTCATGCCGCTGCGGTCGGAGCGGCGGGGGGCCACCGCGAAGATGCCGATCATCGCGGTGATCACGCCGATCGCGGGCACGATCAGCGGGAACGCGAGTCCCAGGTCGCCGAACGCGGCCGACCCGAGGATGAGCGCGGCGACCAGCGTCACCGCGTACGACTCGAAGAGGTCGGCCGCCATTCCGGCGCAGTCGCCGACGTTGTCGCCCACGTTGTCGGCGATGGTCGCGGCATTGCGGGGATCGTCCTCCGGAATGCCCTGTTCGACCTTGCCGACCAGGTCGGCGCCGACGTCGGCGGCCTTCGTGAAGATGCCGCCGCCGACACGCATGAACATCGCGATCAGCGCGGCACCGAGACCGAATCCTTCGAGCACCTTCGGCGCGTCGGCCGCGTAGACGAGCACCACACAGGAGGCGCCCAGCAGACCGAGCCCCACCGTGAACATGCCGACGACGCCGCCCGTGCGAAAAGCGATCTTCATGGCTTTGTGCGAGACGGCGGTGAGATCCTTTTCCGGCTCACCTTCCGCGGGGGTGGCTTCCCGTGCCGCCGCGGCGACGCGCACATTGCTGCGCACGGCGAGCCACATGCCGATATAGCCGGTGGCCGCCGAGAACGCGGCGCCGATCAGGAAGAAGACCGATCGGCCGATGCGCTGATTCCAGTCGTCCGCGGGCAGCAGCATGAGCAGGAAGAACACGACGACGGCGAATACGCCGAGCGTGCGCAGCTGCCGGGCCAGATAGGCGTTGGCGCCTTCCTGGACCGCGGCGGCGATTTCCTTCATGCTGTCGGTGCCCTCGCCCGCCGCGAGCACCTGCCGCACCAGGACGCCGGCGACGACGAGCGCCGCCAGGGCGACCACGCCGATCACCGAGATGATGACCCGGTTGTCATCCGTCAGTACGGCCGCCGCGAGGGTAGTGGGATGGTCAAGCTGATGAGGGGTAGAAAGCCCCGCCATTCGTCCTCCTTGACGCTGGGGCTGAGCTCAAGATGTGGACGGATTCTAGGTACCGGAACCTGATCAAAACAGATGGCGGTAAACGGAATCGGCCTTCACATGCCGTTCAGCAAATGATCGACATCCGGCCAGAGAACCCGAAAGTGCTAATGCCCCAAAACCATTGACGCCCCGATTGACCCTTGATCGTATGATCGCTACCTTGATCAATGATCGGACTATCGATCGTGAATTCCTTCACGAATTCGCCGCCGCCATACGATAAAACACGAAGGGGCCCTGCTGAGCAGGGCCCCTTCGGAAGAAGTGTGCGGATGCTTCAGACGCTTCAGGGCAGCACCACGGTCTGCGGCGCGGTCGGCCACGTCATACGGATGAGTCCGCCGTGCTCGCCCGCCGAGACCTCGACGTCGTCGACGAGCCCGCTGATGACCGCGAGACCCATCTCGTCCTCCTCGGCGTCGACCTCGTCGCCGCCGGCACCACCGGCCCCCTCACCGGGAACGGTGTGCGGGGCCTCGTCGCCGACCTCGATGGAGAACTGTTTCTCCTCCTCGATCAGCGACACCTTCACCGGCGCCGTGATGCCGACGCTCTGGTGCAGTCCGACGGCACGGCTGCACGCCTCGCCCACGGCGAGCCTGACCTCGTCCAGGACGGCCTCCTCCACTCCGGCCCTGCGCGCCACCGCTGCCGCCACCAGACGGGCGGTCCTGACGTGCTCGGGCAGCGCGCTGAAGCGGAGTTCAACGGTGGCCATGCATCCCCCTCGGAACTTCGGGCGTGCTGTCAGGGGGACCGGGCCGCCGAAAGCCCAGTCCCCCGTCTCCTACCACTTCTCCCACCCCGGGCACGCGCCACCGCGCCCCCCGGGTGTGCGGTGACTCAGTCGGTCGCCGCCACCGCTTCCTCGACCGAGGTGTGGATCGGGAACACCTTGGTGAGGCCGGTGATACGGAAAATCTTGAGAATGCGCTCCTGGTTGCAGACCAGGCGCAGGGAGCCCTCATGGGCACGCACACGCTTCAGGCCGCCGACCAGCACGCCGAGCCCGGTGGAGTCGAGGAAGTCCACGCCCTCCATGTCGACGACGAGGTGGAAATTCCCGTCGTTCACCAGCTCGACCAGCTGCTCGCGCAGCTTGGGCGCGGTATATACGTCGATTTCGCCACCGACCTCGACGACCGTACGATCGCCGACGGTACGGGTCGACAGGGACAGGTCCACGGATCCTCCAGCACCTTGCTATCGAGCGGTCGCCCCTCGGGACACCTCGGCTTGCAACCCAAGGTCGGTTCGCCAGCCGCGATGGCATTCAATCACTTACCGGCAGGCGTGCACGACGCCTTGGTCCCATTGTCCGTCACGCCGGTGACACACTCGGTGCCGATGGCCAAGAATCACCGATCCGATCGATCCCCGACGGGCCCCGCTTCCCGGGTGGACCCGGGCGCGGTGCTGGGCCGACTCGCCTCGGGGCCGAGTCGGGCTTCGCGCATCACTCATACGGAGCATGTGCCCCCGCGAGCGGGCCGCCATGCCGTCTGGCCCGACCGGATCCGCGCCGAGGTCGTCGCCGCCGTGCAGAGCGCCGGGATCGAACATCCCTGGGCCCACCAGGCACGCGCCGCCGAGCACGCCCTCGACGGCGAGTCCGTGGTCGTCGCCACGGGCACCGCCTCCGGCAAGTCCCTCGCGTACCTCGTCCCGGTCCTCTCCACCCTCCTGGACGGCTCCGAGGCTCCCAACGGACGCGGCGCCACCACCCTGTACCTGTCGCCGACGAAGGCTCTCGCGGCGGACCAGTGCCGCTCCGTGAAGGAACTTTCACATCCGCTGGGCAATTCGGTACGGCCGGCCGTGTACGACGGCGATACGCCGTTCGAGGAACGCGAGTGGATCCGCCAGTACGCGAACTACGTCCTGACCAACCCCGACATGCTCCACCGGGGCATACTCCCGTCCCACCCGCGCTGGTCCTCCTTCCTGAAGGCGCTGAAGTACGTCGTCATCGACGAGTGCCACACCTACCGCGGTGTCTTCGGCTCCCACGTCGCCCAGGTGGTGCGGCGCCTGCGCCGCCTGTGCGCCCGCTACGGCTCCTCCCCCGTCTTCCTGCTGGCCTCCGCCACCGCCGCCGAGCCCGCCGTCGCCGCGCGGCGCCTGACCGGGCTGCCGGTGGTGGAGATCGCCGACGACGCCTCCCCGCGCGGCGAACTCGTCTTCGCCCTCTGGGAGCCGCCGCTCACCGAGCTCCGGGGCGAGAAGGGCGCACCCGTCCGGCGTACCGCCACCGCCGAGACGGCGGACCTCCTGACCGACCTCGCGGTGCAGGGCATCCGCTCGGTCGCCTTCGTCCGCTCACGGCGCGGCGCCGAGCTCATCTCGGTCATCGCGCAGGAACGGCTCGCCGAGGTGGATCGTTCGCTCGCCGGGCGTGTCGCGGCCTACCGGGGCGGCTACCTCCCTGAGGAGCGCCGCGCCCTGGAGCAGGCCCTGCACTCCGGGGAACTCCTCGGCCTGTCCGCCACCACCGCCCTGGAGCTCGGCATCGACGTCTCCGGCCTGGACGCCGTCCTGATCGCCGGCTACCCGGGCACCCGCGCCTCCCTGTGGCAGCAGGCCGGGCGGGCCGGCCGCTCCGGTCAGGGCGCGCTGGCCGTCCTGGTCGCCCGCGACGACCCGCTGGACACCTACCTCGTCCACCACCCGGAGGCCCTCTTCGACCGCCCGGTGGAGTCGACCGTCCTCGACCCTGACAACCCGTACGTCCTCGCACCCCACCTGTGCGCGGCAGCCGCCGAGATCCCCCTCACCGAGGAGGACCTGGCCCTCTTCGGCCCGGAGGCCGAGGGGCTGCTGCCCCAGCTGGAGTCCGCGAAGCTGCTGCGCCGCCGCACCAGGGCGTGGCACTGGACCCGCCGGGAACGGGCCGCCGACCTCACCGACATCCGCGGCGGGGGCGGCCGGCCTGTCCAGGTCGTCGAGGCCGGCACGGGCCGACTGCTCGGCACTGTCGACGCGGGCGCCGCGCACACGAGCGTGCACGAGGGCGCGGTCCATCTGCACCAGGGCCGCACCTACCTCGTCCGCTCCCTCGACCTCGAGGACTCGGTCGCTCTGGTCGAGCAGGCGTCCCCGTCGTACTCCACGGTCGCCCGGGACACGACGGCGATCTCCGTCCTCGAGACCGAGACCGAGATCCCGTGGGGCGACGGCCGCCTCTGCTACGGCTCCGTCGAGGTCACCAACCAGGTGGTCTCCTTCCTGCGGCGCCGGCTGATCACCGGCGAAGTACTGGGCGAGACGAAACTCGACCTCCCTCCCCGGACGCTGCGCACCCGCGCGGTGTGGTGGACGGTCACCGAGGATCAACTGGACGAGGCCCGGATCAACCCGGAGATCCTCGGCGGCGCCCTGCACGCCGCCGAACACGCCTCGATCGGCCTGCTGCCCCTCTTCGCCACCTGCGACCGCTGGGACATCGGCGGCGTGTCGATCCCGCTGCACCCCGACACGCTGCTCCCGACGGTCTTCGTCTACGACGGCCACCCCGGCGGCGCGGGCTTCGCGGAGCGCGCCTTCCACACGGCCCGCGCCTGGCTGACGGCCACTCGCGAGGCCATCGCCTCCTGCGAGTGCGAGGCCGGCTGCCCGTCCTGCATCCAGTCCCCCAAGTGCGGCAACGGCAACGACCCGCTGCACAAGCGGGGGGCCGTACGGCTGCTGACGGTGCTGCTGCGGGGGGCGGCGGAGGGGGAGGCCGGGGCGGAGGGCGCTGCCGGCGAGGCGGCCGACGGCGAGGGAGCGGCTTCGACCTCGGGCGCCCCTACGGCTCCGGACGGGGGAACCACTTCGGCTCCGGCCGCAGAGACCACACCGGCTCCGGACGGGGAAACCTCTTCGGCTCCGGCCGCGGGGACCTCTCTGGCTCCGGACGGGGGGACCACTTCGGCTCCGGACGGGGAAACCTCTTCGGCTCTGGCCGCGGGGACCTCTCTGGCTCCGGACGGGGGGACCCCTCCGGCTCCGGACGAGGAGGAGGCGCGGGCGTAGGCGGTGGGCGTCAATGCCCGCGCCTCCTCCCCCCGGGAGGCTTCTACGGCTCCACGCCGCCCGACGGACCTCCTCCCTCTGGCACGCCAGGCCCACCCGATCCCTCAGGTAAGCCCGCGCTTCCAGGCCCGCTCGGTCTCCCGGGACCCGCCCGGGCCCTGACGTCCGCGGTGAAGGGCCCCCGCCCGGACGCCGCCGTCACGTCGGACACGTCGCCCACGACCACGCACCGCACCAGGCGTGCCCCGCTCGCCTCGGCGACCCGCTCCGCCCGGGCGCAGGCCGCGGCGGTGCCCTCCGCCCAGTGGTCCGCCGCCGCGAGGGCGGCGAGATCCGCACCGCCCGCCGCACGGTGCCTGATCACCACTGCCTGCCCGAGGGCCAGCACCACGCCGAACACCACGCACAGGACGGCGATCAGGCTGAGGCTCCAGGCGGTGGCCGAACCCCGGTCGGAGCCGGGACCTGTGCGGGACGCCTCGGCGACGCGCCTACGCCCTCGCCCGTCCCCCGCGCTCACGACGCCACCCCCACCATCTCCTCCGCCTCCGCCACGGCCTCCTCCCGCACCTCGAGGGGGAGCCCGCTCAGCACGGGCGGTCTGGCCACGACGACCACACGGACCACGCCCCCTTCCCGGACGACCGTGACCTTCGCGCCGCTCGGTGCCACGTCGCCGGCCACCTCGATGACGGCGTCGTCGAGTTCCTGCCGGGCTGCCGCGCGGGCCCCGGTGCGGGCCGCGTCCACGCACTGGATCTGCGCCGCGACCGCGAGCAGACCCCACACCAGCGCCATGGCGAACATCACGAGCACCGGCAGTACGACAGCCGACTCGGCCGTCACGAACCCCCGGTCCGAACCCAGGGCGCCGACCCGCCCCCTCGACCGACCCTCCCCGCCTCCTACGGGGGCCTCGCGGGCCGGACAACTGCCCGGCCCGCATCCGGCATGCCCCTCACGCCCCGCCATCGAGCGCCCGCTTCACGATGCCCTGGAGCTCCGCACTGACCTCCCCGCTCGTCACGACCTTGTAGAGCACCACGGCGAAGGCCACCGCCGCCACGATGCCCATCGCGTACTCGGAAGTGACCATCCCCGCGTCCCTCCGCGCCGCCCGCGCCCTGCCCACCAGGGCCGCCATCCGTGCCCATACCGCCTTGAACATCCGTAACCCCCGTAAGGTCCGCTTCTGTCGATCCAGGTCCCACACACATCCGCGCTCGACGCACTCTCGCCGCGCGCCGCGCGTCCGCATCGCTCACATCGTCACGTGCCGCCTCCTCCCCACACCCCGCCCGCCAGCCCGATCACCACGGGCGCCACCCCGACCGCGATGAACGCGGGCAGGAAGCACAGGCCCACCGGCGCGGTGACCATGACGGCCGCCCGCCTGGCCCGCTCCGTCGCCGCACGCGTCCAGTCGGCGCGGGCCTCCGCCGCGAGCCGTGCGACCGGTGCGGCCACCGAGAGACCGGAGACGCCGGCGCGTTCCAGCAGCCGGGCCAGCGCCGCGGCGCCCGGCATGGACGCCAACCGCCGCCAGGCGTCGCCCGGTTCACCACCGAGTCGGCATTCCGCGGCGCCCCTCGCCAGCGCATCGCCGACCGGACCGCCCAATGCCTCGCCCACGGCCTGCGCCGCGATCACCGGACTGGCGCCTGCGGCGATACAAGCCGCCAACAGATCGGCGGCGAGCGGAAGTCGACGTGACACCTCACTCGCGTCGACCGCGTCCACCTCCGCGCCCGCCGCACCTCCACCGGCGCCCTGCCTCCGACGCCACCACCAGAGGCCGACGGCCCCGGCCGACCCGACCAGCAGCCCCGCCAGACCGCCCACCAGGACCCAACCGGCAGTCCCGACGGCCGCCACCGGAGCCCACCGCCGCATCCGGCGCCGGACGTCGAGCCGTCTACGAGCCGGTGCCAGGTCGGCCCTTCTCATCAGGCCCACCAGCCGCCCCCTGACCCGGCGCTCCCGGCGGGCGTCCGCCCACCACCGCACCAGCCAGCCGGCGATCAGCGCCGCCCCCACAGCCATCCCCAGCCTGTGGACAACTTCCCCGCTCACACCACCACCTCCTTTCTGTCGAAACCCCGCGTCGCCGCCTCACCCCGCCTCCGCTCCCCGCACGATGCGCGCCGCCCACCACATACCGGCCCCTTCCAGCACGGCGCCGACTGTCAGGCACCCGCATCCCGCGCCGGTGTGCAGCAGCACGTGCAGTGGATCCGCGCCCATGGCCGCACCGAGCAACAGTCCGAGCACCGGCAGACCGGCGAGCATCACCACCGTCGACCTGGCGCCCGCCAACTGGGCGCGCAGATCAGCACGTTGATCGCGCTCCGCGCGGAGTGCCGCCTCCAGCCGGTCCAGTCCGGCCGCGAGACCGGCGCCCTGGTCGACGGCAACCCGCCAGCACGCGCCCAGCCCCGACAGCCCTTCGGCACCGGGCTGCCGCGCCGCGGAGGCGAGCGCGCCGGGCACATCACCGCCGAACCGCGCCGCCGCCAGCACGGCGGACTGCGCCACGCCGAGCCCGCCGGACTCACGCGCCGCCCGCAGCAACGCCTCACCCGGCTGGCGCCCCGCCCGCACCTCACCGGCCAGGGCCCCGCACAGCGCGATCACCGCGCCTCCGCGCAGTTCACGCGCGCGCCGCGCCTCCTGGGCCAGCCGCATCCGCCTCAGCAACGGCACCCCGCCCGCCCCCGCGACCAGCGGCAGCACCGACGACCCGAGCACCGCCAGCACCAGACCGGCGACCAGAGCCCATCCCTCGGCTCTCAGGCGCCCCCGCACCCGGCGCAGCGTCCCGGCCACCCGTCGCCAGTCGGACGGCCCGGCGTCCAGACCGTCACCGCCCGCCAGCAGCACCCGAGCCCGCCGCACACCCTGGTCCCGCCCGCCCACCAGACAGACGACCGCCGCTCCGAGGCACACACCGGCCGCGCCCAACCCGTCCAGCGCGCCGGAGGCCAGCTCACCCATGGCTTCCACCACCTGCGCCACTCCTGACGTCGCCGCCCCCGCGCAGCAGCGGCTGGAGCCGCTCCCAGCCCCGCTCGGCCACGAACCCCTCCGGTGCCCAGCGGAGCGCCGGCACGGTCCGCACCAGCCCGGCCGGGTCCCGCTCCAGCACGTGCACCTCGGCGATCCGCCGACGCCCGGCCCGGTCCCGTACGAGATGGAGGACGACCGACAACGCGGCGTCCAACTGGCTGTGCAGGGCGGCCCGGTCGAGCCCGGCCGCCGTCCCGAGGGCTTCGAGACGGGCGGGCACATCGGCGGCCGCGTTGGCGTGGACCGTCCCACAGCCGCCCTCATGACCCGTGTTGAGGGCGGCGAGCAGATGCACCACCTCGGGTCCGCGCACCTCGCCCACGACCAGCCGGTCCGGCCGCATCCGCAACGCCTGGCGCACCAGGTCCTCCAGGGTGACGAGTCCGGCTCCCTCCTGGTTGGCGGGCCGGCTCTCCAGCCGGACGACATGGGGATGGTCCGGCTTGAGCTCCGCCGAGTCCTCGGCGAGCACGATCCGCTCGTCCGGCCCGACCAGCCCCAGCAGGGCGCTCAGCAGCGTCGTCTTGCCGAACCAGGGACAGGGACGCCACTGCTGAGGCACACTCACGTCATGAAGACCACCCAGACGGGGGGCGGCCGGACGCGCGCCGTCATCTACTGCCGCATCTCCCAGGACCGCACTGGCGCCGGCCTCGGTATCGACCGGCAGCGCGAGGACTGCGAGGCGCTCGCCCGCGGCAACGGCTGGGAGGTCGTCGAGACCTACGTCGACAATGACATCTCGGCGTACAGCGGCAAGAAGCGTCCGGGGTATGAGCAGATGCTCGCCGACCTCGAGGACGGGGCGGCGACCATCGTGGTCGCCTGGCACACCGACCGGCTGCACCGCTCCCCCACCGAGTTGGAGCGGTACATCAGCATCAGCGAGCGCCGCGGCGTCTCCACGCACACGGTGCAGGCGGGCCAACTGGACCTGTCCACGCCGTCTGGCCGCATGACCGCGCGGATCCTCGGGGCGGTCGCCAAGCAGGAGTCCGAGCACAAGGGCGAGCGCGTGGCCCGGGCCCGCCGTCAGAAGGCCCTCGCTGGCGAGTGGATGGGCGGCATCCGCCCGTTCGGCTGGGGTGTGCCCACCGACGAGGTGCGCACCGTGGCCGACCGGAAGACGGGCGAGGAACGGCTGGAACCCGTCCTCGACATGATGAAGGCCGTGCCCGAGGAGGCCGAGGCGCTGCGCTTCTGGACGGACGAGATCTTGTCCGGCGGGTCGATCCGCTCCCTGGTGAAGTGGTGCGAGGACAAAGGTGTCCGCACGACCAGAGGGAACCCGGTCACGCACACCGACATGCGGGACATGCTCATCCGCCCCCGCAACGCCGGCATCGCCGTCTACCGCGGCGAGGAAGTCGGCCGCGGGCAGTGGGAGCCGATCGTCGACGAGGCCAAGTTCCGGGCCGTCGTGGCCATCCTCACCAACCCGGACCGCATCGTGAACCGAGGAGCCCAGCCGAAGTGGCTCGGCTCGCTGATCTACGTCTGCGGCCGCGACAACTGCGGTCAGGGCATGACCGTCACGCAGTCCGGCGGCCGCCGGTACCCCAGCTACCGGTGCCCGACGGGGCACGGCGGCGGCCGGCGCGCCGAGAAGGTCGACCAGCACGTCGAGAACATCGTCGTCGAGCGGCTCTCACAGCTGGACGCGGACAGTCTCCTCGAGCCGGCCCCGGACGGAGTCAACGTCGCCGGGCTACAGGCGGAAGCGGAGCAGATCCGGCAGCGAATGCGGGACCTCGGCGGCCTGTTCGGCGCCGGCCAACTGGAGCTCGGCCCGTTCACCGAGGGCATGGACACGGCCCGCGCACAACTGGAGGGCGTCACGCAGCAGCTGGCGCGCGCGGCGACGCGGGATCCGCTGGTCGGCCTGGTCGGCGCGCCCGACGTCCGCAAGGCATGGAAGGCGCTGGACCTGGAGCGGCAGCGGAACGTACTGCGGGCGCTGGTCACGGTGACGCTAAAGACGCCGCGTCAGGGGCGGATGCCGGACGGCGGGTACTTCGACTACGACGCCGTGGAATTCGAGTGGAGGCGGGGCCGGAGATAGCCGAGCCGTGATGCCGCCAGCGCGGCGAGATGCAGGCATGGCTACTCCTCCGCTGCCTGCATGCCGCGTCGATACTCTTCGAATTGAGACTTCGCGCCGGCATGCAACTCGTCCAGGTCTCCAGCGTATTCGTGAGCTGCGGAGTTCCTCAGTTTCTCCGCCCACTCCCGTTGGACTTCGACCTCACTCCACGCGATCTCTTGCCCCGCCTCGGCCGCCGCTGCAAGGTAGGCGGCCAAGGCCTCCCGGTACAGCTGATTTACCGTCTCGAGGTCGAGACCCGCTTGGTACAACCGGCTGCTCGCATCTTCGACGGCGGACCGCATGCGCTCGAACTGAAGGCGCGCCTCAAATACTGCGTCGTCCGTCCCAAGGCCTCCAGCCATGAGAGCCATGGGCTGAATGCCAAGGGCCTCGGCGATAGCGATCCATTCGTTCACGCGCACCGCGCGCTCGCCACGTTCGACCTTCGCCACCTGGGTCTGGTGAAACCGGTACCCGAGTTTGGTCAGCCGTTCAGCGAGGTCCGCTTGCGAGAGATCGAGGTTTTCGCGGATGCGCCGCATATTGCGGCCGATGCGAAGCTCTGCGTCATTCATGGCCTGCTCAACCACCGGGTCAACCTTCATGAGGTTCGAGGCTAGAACCTAAAGCAGCTTAGGGCAACACCACCCAGCACGACCCGACACGAGCACCCCTCCAGGCGTTCACGCGCGGTCAGTCGAGGTAAGTGAATCTCATCGGTTAACCGATCAGGGGTTGAACAACCAAACCCCAGATGGCTTGACCCGGCACCAAGCATCATGCCAAAGTGTCCCCCAGGGGTTCATTAAGTAACCTCTCACAGCATATCCGCAGGTCACAGCCTTGCCCGCTTTGGCCTTGCTCGCACGGAGGCACTACACAGTGACCACTCCCCTGACGACCAAGGAACTCCTGGAGTTGCCGCCGACGATCGACCTCGTCACCGCTGGCCGCGCCTTCGGAATCGGACGCACTACGGCCTACGCACTCGCCCGCAGCGAGGCATTCCCGTGCAAGACGGTTCGCGCCGGCAAGGCGATCAGGGCCGTCACCGCAGACCTGCTGCGCGTCCTGGAGATCGCGCCGACACACGACGGCGGCGCCGAACCTTGCCCGTCCGACGCCGCCTGAGAACGACCCAGTCCATACCAGAGCTACCCAGCAAGACGGCGACACCTTGGGGCCTTGCCCGCCCCATCAGTGCCGCCGCCGGAAAGAGAACGTCCTCATGGCCATGAAAGCACAGCCTTCCGCGACGGCAAAGGCGCCGTCTCCCGCCTCCGAGCAGAGCATCACCGCCAGCCTCACCGCCGAGATCATGCGCGACCTCGACGACGGCCGGCCCACCCTCGTCGCCTACACCGAGGGCAACGCCGGTGACCTCCGAGAGGTCAGCCCCGCCCGCCTGCGCGGCATGGTCGCCGCAGCCCGCGCCCAGCTCGACGAGATCGAGCGCCTGGCCGACGAGCAGGAAGCGCGCGACACGCTCGCCGCGATGCTCGCCGAGCACCAGGTGGAACTCGATGAGTGGGACACCGCCACCCTCGACCCCAAGTTGCGCCCCCACTTCCTCGCAGCCTACGACCAGTCCCCGGGGAGCGACCGGGTCATCGTCGTCCCCCTCGGCCAGGACCCCGTGCAGCGACTGGCAGTCGTGGCCGACCTGCTCCAGCGCATGGAGCGCGCCCGCGGGGAGCGCGCGTGAACACCCCGCACAACACCGCGACGGCCAGGGGTGTCGCTACACCCGACACCCTCGGCCGCCCGGCCCCCTCCGAGAGGGGGGAACACGCCGCGAAATCCGTGCTGTCCTTGGAGACAGGCGCGGGGCCTGATCAGTCCGTGGAGGACTTGATGGCTCCTGCGCGCCGTGCGGACCGGCCTGTCATGTTCGAAGACCCCGAGCGGGACGCCGCCTACTGGGCCCGCGTCGAGCGCATCGTGGCGTCTGCACCGCCGCTCTCGACCGAGCAGAAGGCCGTCATCCGAGCCGCTTTCCACGCGCCCACCACGCGGGAGGCGGCGTGAAAGAGACGACGCGCCCCGAGTGCGGCCACTGGATCGGCGCCGAGCAGCGCCACTGCCGGCGAGGTGACGGCGTCCGCCGCTACATCGCCGGCCTCCGCTGCCCCGGCCACACCCCCAACGCCCTCATGGGACTCCCCGAAATCCCGCCCGGGCCCGGCTGGCCCATCCGTAAGCAGGAGGAGACGTGAACGAGCGACGCCCCGGCCAGTGGCCGGTCGAGCACCCGGTCGACCTCGATGCCCTCCAGTGCGAGCACCCGCTGGCCGACGACCAGCTGTACGTGCAGCGGGCTGCCGAGAAGGCCCTGCACGAGATGGTCCTCGACTCCATCCGGCACGACCTGGAGCAGCAGCCCAGCCCGCTCACGGTCCTGACCGCCGCCCGCAATTGGTGCACCCGCATCACCGCGGCCGCCGAGGAGATCTCCCGCGCCAAGCGCGACACCGCATGAGCCGCTGGCTGGGCGCCAACCGTCCCCCCGTCGCGCCCGGCCAGCACCCAGCGAACTTCTGATCCAGCTCGTAGGAGAGAGCACGTTCGTGACCGTCGGAATCCGCATCCCCGCCGAGCTCCCGGCCGCCGCCGAGACCTACGCCGAAGCGGGCATCAAGATCTTCCGCGTCCGTCGCAACAAGACGCCTTATGCCAACTGCGCGCGCTGCGACAAGAACAGCAGCCTGTACGTCCAGCACCGCCCCGAGGACTGCCAGTGCGGTGTGCCCACCTGCCACGGCTTCCACGCGGCCACCACAGACATCGACCTCGTCCGCCGCTGGTGGAAGGAAGAACCCGAAGCCAACATCGGCGCCCCCTGCAAGCTGAACGGGTGGGCCGTCATCGACGTCGACCCCCGCAATGGCGGATACAAGTCGCTGTGCAGGCTGGAGGAACGCGTCGGCGTCCTGCCCGGCACCACCATGCAGATCACCGGGGGCGATGGCCTCCACATGCTGTACCTGACCCCCGGCTTCGACCTCCCCGGCGAGCCGTTCGAGGGCATCGACTTCAAGCACAACGGCTACATCCTGCTCGCCCCGTCCGTGCACTCCTCTGGCTGCCGCTACCTGTGGCCGGGCGCCGGTGGGATCTTCTACAAGCCCGAGATCGCCTGGCCCGCAGCGCTCCTTCCCCGCAAGGAACGCAAGCCCGCGCCGTCGCCGCGCCCTGCAGTTAAGCCGGCCGACCTGCGCCACCCGTTCTGGACGCGGATGGCCAGCCGTCCCGGGGGCGGAAAGATGTGGACCGTCGACCAGCTCGTCCAGCACGTCATGGACTCCGTGGCCGGCGACCGGAAGCACGGGCGCAACAACTCCTTGTACTTCGCCGCCTGCCGCGCCCACGAGCTGGACTCACAGGGCCTCATCAGTCTGGCCGAGGCCGAGGCCGCGCTGCTTCACGCCGCGTCGGTCGTCGGGCTCACCGACTCCGAGGCCCGCGCCTCCTTCGACAGTGCCGCCAACCGGCCCAGCGACAAGGGGTACGCGGCGTGAGTACGGCCTTCGACGAGGACTTCGAGCGGCTCTTCGGTGAGGAGCCGCCGCCCGAGGAGCCACCAGGCGAGGACGGCGGAGAGAACCCCACCCAGGCCCGCCTCGCCACGCTGCGAGCCGCGCTCGTCGACACCAGCGGCCTGGACGGACTGCCCGACCCTGTGCCGCTCATCGAGGGCGTGTTGTTCCGGGACTCCCTCGCCTGGATCTACGGCAAGCCTGGATCGGGGAAGTCGTTCGTCGGGATCGACTGGGCGGGGTGCGTGGCGAACGGGCTGCCCTGGGCTGGCGTACACGAGGTCAGCAAGGGCACTGTCCTCTACCTCGTCGCCGAGGGAACGTCCGGCATCCGCAAGCGCGTCCGCGCCTGGGAGCGTCACACCGGCATCCCCATGCAGGGGGTGACGTTCCTGCCGATCGCCGTGCAGCTGCTGCACGGCACCGACCGGGGAGCGCTCGGCCTGCTCGTACAGGAGATGCGGCCGGCCTTCATCGTCATCGACACCCAGGCGCGCTGCACCGTCGGCGCCAACGAGAACGACAACGGCGAGATGGGCCAGGTCGTCGCGGCCGCAGACCAGCTTCGGGAAGCGTCCGGCGCGTGCGTCCTGCTGATCCACCACTCCGGCCGCAACGGCGAGAACATGCGCGGCGCCTCAGCCTTCGACGGCGCAGCCACCTCGATCATCAAGGTCACGAAGAACGAGGAGTACGTCGAGGTCCACTGCGACAAGCAGAAGGACGTCGAGGACTTCGACACCGTCTTCCTGAAGATGCAGCCCATCCTCGAGTCCTGCGTGCTCATCAACCGGACCGCAAGCCCGGTCGAGGAGAACCAGCTGTCGAAGACCGAGCAGAAGATCCTCGACGTGATGCACGAGGTCTTCCCGCAGGAATCCGTTTCCCGGGCCCGTCTCGTCGAGGTGTCCGAGGTCGCGTCGAGCACCGTCTACCGGTCGGTAGCCAAGCTCGAACGGCTGGGCTACCTGGTGAAGACGGGCAGCGAGACCCGTCCCACCTGGCGCCTGTCCTCCGCTACTGCGAGTACCCAGGACGGTGACGCTGCGTAGAGAAAACTTCCCATTCTCGTCGTGGGAATTGATCTTGGCGGATCGCCCTAACTTCCCACCCTTGCCACCCACTTCCCAACCCGCGCACAACCACTGACCTGCGCACCTCCCAACTTCCCATCTTCTTCCCAGCGGCCCGCCCAAATTCCCACCCACCCCCCCTCTCTTAGGGGGGTGGGAAGTGGGAAAAGTGGGAGCCGCGGGGCCGGTGGGACTGCCCGAGAAGGAGAGACATGATCCCCGCCACCACCGCCTACGAAGCCAGCTACCGCCACGAGAGCAACGGGCGAGCCCACTTCACTTCCAAGCCCGTGATCGCGTGGAGCGACGACGGTGCCGCCCTCGTCGTCGACATGAAGACAGGCCGCCTGCGCGACGCCGACAGCTGGAACAACTTCGCCGGGCTCCGTGAGGCCACCGCCGCAGTCATCGGGGCAGTCCCGGGCGGAAGTTGGCGCGCCGAGCACAGCACCGAGGAAGGGGACATCGAGTCCACCCCCGTCCTGGCATGGCTCGTGCACGCAGACGGCTACTGCACCCCGACCGTCGCGGATCGCGACGGCTACACCGACGACCCCACGACCGCGTCGAACTTCGTCCGCCTGTACCAGCCGGAGGACGAAGCGTGAACGTCGACGACATCGTGGCGGAGAAGATCGCCGCTGCCCGCCGCCGCGCCGAGGAGGCGAAGCGCCGGCGCGCAGCCCTCAACGCCGCCCGGCAGCGCGGCCTCGCCCACCGGCACGCACAACGCCTCCGCAACCAGGCCGCAGCCCGCACCGACGCCGAAGAACCTAAGCCAGCCGCCGACCCGATCACCGACGCGTGCATCTGCACCGTGGCCGAGCGCGACCCCGCCTGCGCGGCCCCGCACGACGACTTCGACGACGTGGTGACCGTGGTGAGCGAGGTCGAGTGGCACGACGGCGTCCGTACTGCGCTCGCCCGCCTCGGCCTCACCTACGCCGAGCTCGAAGACCAAGCCCGCCGCCGCGACTTCATCAGCGCCCAAGCCCAAGTGCTCTGGGTGTCCATCGGCGGCACCGTCAACACCGAACTGCTCGAGGAGAACCAGTGACCACCGTTGCCACCATCCGCGACACCGGCCGGCTCGACGACACCACCGCGGCGGACATCGCCAGCCGGTGGAACGCGGCCTACCCCACCATGCGAACGATCCTCACGGCCTCCATCAACGGCGTCCGCGACAGGATCCGCCGCGAGGGATGGACGCAAGACGCCCTGCCCAAGAGCGACTGGGGGTCCAGCAAGGACCTCGGCGCCAAGGTCGCGCGGCTGGAGGGCCTGAGGCGCAGCCTGGGGCAGCTCGACCGCGGCACCTACCGCGGGTGCACACGCAGCCCCGGAGGATTCAGCCCCGTCTCCGCCTACTGGGCCGTGCGGGATGTTCTCGCGGCAACCTCGATCGGCGACCGCAACCTCGCCCCCGTGTACGAGCTGGCCGCGATCCTCTCCTTCGTCTCCGACTCCCTCCAGCGCGAGTTGGCCACACGACACAGCGCCTGATCCGAACAACGCCGGCCGGGCCCGCGGATATCGGGCCCGGCCACCCACCCAGCATCCCGCACGTTGCGAGGTTCTCGAGGGACCTCACAAACCCGAAGGAGTCCGCCATGGCAGGCGAGACCGTGATCACCGTCGTCGGCAACCTGGTCGACGACCCCGAGCTCCGCTTCACCCCGGCCGGCGTGGCCGTCGCCAAGTTCCGCATCGCGTCCACCCCGCGCACCTTCAACAAGACGACCAACGCCTGGGAGGACGGCGAGGCTCTGTTCCTCACCTGCTCGGTGTGGCGGCAGGCCGCCGAGCACGTCGCCGAGTCCCTCGCCCGCGGCCTCCGCGTCATCGTCCAGGGCCGCCTCAAGCAGCGGTCCTACGAGGACAAGGAGCAGGTGAAGCGCACCGTTTACGAGCTGGACGTCGACGAGGTCGGTCCGTCCCTCACCTTCGCCACCGCCAAGGTCACCAAGGCCAGCGGCGGCCAGCGACAGGGGGGTGCCCCGAACGCAGACCCCTGGGCTGGCGCGAAGCCCGCCAACGGGCAGCAGCAGGGCGGCGGGTGGTCAACCACCCCGCCCGCCCAGCAGGGCGCCGGCCGCACCGAGCAGGCCCCCTTCTAGGAGATCGCCATGACAGAGAACGAGACGGTGATGCTGTGCCTGGGCTTCGCCCTCGGCGCCCAGGGCATGGCCCTCCTCCATGCGTGGTGGAACATGCGCGACGCCGACCGGAGCCTGGCCGAATCGGAGGCCGCCAGGAAGCGCGCTGCCGGCGACCACTACCTGAGCAGCCTCCGCCTGTACCGCCTCCAGCAGCGGAGCCGGGTATGACCGCGTCCTGCGGCCTGTGCGACTGCGCCCTGGTCGACGGCTACCTCTGCCCGGGCGACACGCTCGCCCTGGCGGAGCGCCTCGACCGCATGCCGAAGCTGTACGACGCGCTGGCCGGGTTCCTCAGCCCGGCCACGCGGGCCTCCGCCGAGTTCGTCTCCCGCGGCCACGCCGGCGCATCCCTGCCCGTCGACGAGGCGGTCCTCGACCTGCGCTACGGCGGCATCGCGCTGATCCTGGAGGGCTGGCGGTCCGGCGTCCAGAGGGTGCGCGGCTGGGGCGAGCCGACCACCGAGGGCAGCATCGGGGGCCGCGTCCTCCGTGCCGCCCGGTGGCTCGGGATGGAGCTCTCCTGGATCGCCGCCTCGTACCCGGCGGCCGGTGACCTGGCCCGCGAGATACGGGAGCTGGAGGGCGCCGTCCTGTCCATCGTCGGTGCCACCGAGGACCGCGGTAACCGGATCGGGAACTGCGTCGCGGTGGATGCTTCCGGCGTCGTCTGCGGGGCCGTCCTCCGGCACCGGCACGGCGAGACGAGGCTCGTCTGCCCGTGGTGCACATGCGTGTACGAGGCCCAGGACTTCCTGATGTTGAGGACGCTCCAGCCGGAAGGGGCGTGAAGACCTTGTATCCAATACCGGTGTTGGATAGGGTTGTCTCGATGGAACCGAAGCCCTGGCGGGACCGGCTCCGCGACGAGGAAGAGCTGTTGGCGCAGCTCAACCACGCCGTATCCGAGGCCGCCACACGACGAGCCCAGGCCCTACGCGATGGCGTAGCGGAACTGGGCACCGTCGCCGCCGTCGCCCGGGACCTCGGCCGCAGCTGGCAGGCGGTCGACCAGGCGCTCAAGCGCGACGCCAAGAAGTCCGCGAAGGACGCCCCCACAACCGAATAGACAACGAGGGCCGGACAGCAGCTCCCAGGTGTTGGCGCACCCGGGGCGATCGCACCGCCCGACCCTCTACCGAACGTCCTGACCTAACCAGGAGTCGGCATGACCGATCATTTCGCGCGCCCTCACACGGCCGCAAGTTCCGAACGCGTCGCCCAGCTGCACAAGCTCTGCGACGCCGACTACGCCAAGGGCCAGGCCGAACGCGCCACCGTCCGCGTCCCCTCCCTGTCGTACATGGCGATCACCGCTGCCGCAGCAACGACCGAGCCCAGCGACCTCGAGGTCGCCGTCCGCGTCGCCCAGCAGCTGCTCGACAGCGACAGCGTCCTCTCCCTCCGCGAGGCCCTCCGCCTCCTGCTCCGCGCCCTCGGCGCCGAGCCGGTCACCGAGGAAGAGGCCGTCCGCCGCTCCGTCGACGCCCAGTTCCCCGCGATCGCCGCCTTCCTCGCCACCGAACGGGGTGAGGGCCAGTGAGCACCGAACCCCGCACCGCGACCATCAACCTGCTCACCGTCCAGCCGCTCGAGGTCGACGAACCGGCCTGGTGTGCCGGACACCCCGACCCCGACTCGGACGAGGCCGGCGCCCGCTTCCGCGTGGACATCACCCACGACACCCAGCCGATCGTCTTCAAGCTGGACGGCGTCCCCGTCGGCGAGGCATTGATCTCGCAGGCCCCGTTCGCCGACCGAGGCACCCGCGAGATCCAGGGCTTCCTCAGCCTCCACTACGGCGAGGACCGAGGGCGCAGCCCCGCCGAGCTGTACGACCTCGCCGCCGCCATTGAAGGGCACGCCGACCAGCTCCGCGAGCTCGCCGACCGGCTCGCCCGGATCCTCGACGGGGGTGAGGGCCAGTGAACAGGCTGAAGAGCATCGGCACGTGGGCGCTCCCGGTCGTACTGACCGTGATCGCCGTCGTGTGGGCGGTCGCCGCCATCGGCGACATCCTCACCGCGCAGGCGCACCCCGCGTTCGCGTACTCCGTCGCCGTGCTCTACGACGCGGTGTGGCTGTACGGGCTCGCCATGGAGACCGCGAGGCTGAGGCGGACGCCGCAGTGACCGCCTTCGAAGCATTCGAGGCGTACACCGAGACCCTCGATCAGCACCCCGTGCCGGACTGGCGCACCGACCTGCCCGCCCTGGTCTCCGACCGCGAGCTGGAAGCCCTCCTCGCCGGGGGCGTGCCGGACGACAACACCGCAGGTGGCACGGGGGGTCTCGCCATCACCGAGACCCAGGCCGGTCACGGTTCTGGCACGCCCCCTCTGGAGGGCCCGCGGGAGGCGAACAGCCGAGCCGTGGCCATGCTCGCCGTGGAGCTGTACGCGACCGATCCGCCGCCCTCGAAGCGCAAGTTCCGGGAGGCGATGCGCGCGGCAATGAACGCCCGCGGCCTCACCGGCGGGTGGGACGTCATCGACGCCCTGTACGACCGCGAGAAGCAGCTCGCCGAGGAAGGGGAGGGCCGGTCATGAGGTGGCTCATCTTCGGCGCCCTGGCCGCCGTCCTGCTGGTGCTCTACCCGGCGCTCGGCCCGGCCGCCCTCAGCGCGGTCGCCGCCGTCCTCTCCGAGCCGCTCGCCCTCGCGTTCGGCCTCGGCCTGACCGCCGGCCTCCGCGTCCGGTCGAGGAGGTGGACCCGGTGAACGAGCCCACTCCCCTCGACAAGGCCGAGGCCGCCGTGCGGGAGGCCGAGGTGAGCACGGACGTCGCCCGGATGGTCGCGGCCGTCCTCGCCACCCAGCAGGCCACCCAGCAGGCACCGGCGCCCGCCCTCCAGTGCCAGCACGACCACCGCCAGCGCCGCAGCGCGGGCGAGTGGATCGGCATCGCCTGCGCCGTTTGCGCCGCCAGCGTCGGCATCGCGTTCGCGTCGCTGGCCCTGGCCATCCTCGGCGGCGTCGCCGCCATCGTCGTCCTGGTCCTGCGGGACATGTGGCGAGACATGAAGAAGGGACGCTGACCATGGCGAACGGACCCGAGTTCAGCGACTTCACGACGGCCGAGAAGGCCCGCGTCGCCCGCCTGACCGCGCGCATGCTCCTGCCGCGCGCCAACCTCACCAAGCTGCAGCGGCAGATCGAGCGCATCGAGCAGGACGCGATGCGCCGCAAGACCAAGAAGTGACGCCTGGGGCGGCCGACGGCCGCCAAGCAAGCCGGCCGCCCCGGGCCTCCCAACCCCAGCAAGAGGCAGGTAGCCACCAGCATGACCGAGAACGTCGTCGCCCTTCACAAGACCACGCCGCCCGACCTCACCGACCCACTCAACGAGACCATCATCGACGTCATCCACGACGCCGAACCCCGGCCCGTCGACCCGCCCGAGCAGGCCCCGCACGTCGGCGCCTGGATCGCCGAGAAGCAGGCCTACCTCGCCGACGCCCCGCCCGTCGTGCCCACCTTCCTGCGCAACGCCGCCGAGTTCGTCGACGCCACCCGCTGGACCGCCTCCTACTACGCACACGTCATCGGCTTCCACACCCTGCGCGCCCCCGTCTACCTGGCCCGACTCCTGCTCCGCGCCCCCCGCGGCGCCGGACGCCTCATCGTCCGCTGGGGCAAGTGGGTCGCCGACACCGACGCCCGCCCCGTCGAGGCCAAGGCCGCCGCATCCGCCGACGTCGAAGCCTGGCTCGCCCTGTCCCGCGAGCACTCCCGCCGCGTCCGCCCGCGCCGCATCGCCTCCCTGGCCGTCGCCACCGCCACCGCCATCACCAGCACCGTCAGCGCCTTCCTGGTGCCCGGCTGGACGTTCACCGCCGCCGTGGCCGCCGCCGCCCTGTGCGGGCTGAACGGCCGCAAGGGCGACAAGCCCCTGATCACCCGCTACGTCGCCACCAACGTCATGCGCCGCCTCGACTCCACCGAGGTGTTCGACGCCCTCGCCGCCATCGGCATCGAGGGCAAGAAGGGACGCCGCGGCGTCGAGTTCGCCTCCGAAGTCATGCGCGACGGCCCCGGCTGGCGCGCCGAAGTCGACCTGCCCCCGGGCATCGAGGCCACCGCCGTCCTGGAGAAGCGCGCCGCCCTCGCCGCCGCCATGCGCCGCCCCATCAGCACCGTGTGGCCCGAAGCCGACCGCACCGCCCACCCCGGCCGCCTCGTCCTCTGGGTCGCCCAACGCGACCCCGCCAAGGCCGGCCGCAAGCTGTGGCCGCTCATGAAGGACGGCCAGGCCGACGTCTACGAGCCCCTGCCGTTCGGCTTCGACCCCCGCGGGAACCTCGTCGAGATCACCCTCATGTACTCGAACCTGCTGGTCGGAGGCATCCCCGGCTCCGGCAAGACGTCCTGCGCCCTCGCCATCGTCCTCGGCGTCGCCCTTGACCCCACCGCCGAACTCTGGATCTACGAACTCAAGGGCTCCGGCGACCTCGACTCCGTCAAGCCGATCTGCCACCGGTACGTCTCCGGCGACGAAGACGAGGACCTGGAGGCCGCCCTCGCCGGCATGCGCTCCGGCATCGCCGAGTACCAGCGCCGCGCCGCGTTCGTGCGGTCCCTGCCCGCCTCCGAGGTCCCCGAAGGCCGCAAGGTCACCCGCGCGCTCGCCGAGAAGTACCCCGAGCAGCAGCTCGGCCCCCGCGTCATCGTCATCGACGAGGTACAGGAGCTGTTCACCCACCCCGAGTACAAGGAAGAGGCCGCCGCCCTCGCCACCCGCCTGATCAAGAAGGCCCGCGCCTACGGCATCATCCTGATCCTCCTCACCCAGAACCCCGACGCCCCGAGCCTGCCCACCAGCGTCTCCAGCAGCGTCGGCACCCGTCTCTGCCTCGCCGTCATGGACTGGCGCGCCAACAACAACGTGCTGGGCACCGGCGCCTACGACCGCGGCCTGCGCGCCACCGACATCAGCGTCGACGAGCAGGGCACCGGCATCCTCGCCCGCGGCCGCGAAGGGATCACCGTCCGCGCCGCCTTCATCAAGCAGACCGAAGCCGACGACATCGCAGGGCGCGCCCTGGCGCTCCGCACAGCCGCCGGCACCCTCTCCGGGCAGTCCGTCGGCGCCGCCGTCGAGGAGAAGGACGTCGAGACCGTCGTAGACCACCTGCGCGCCATCTGGCCCGACGGCGCCGAGACCGTCCACTCCCACCGCCTCGTCGAAGCCCTCGCCGCTTACCGAGCCGACCTGTACCGGCCGTGGACGGAAATGGACGCCGCCGGAGCCTCCACCGCCCTCTCAGCCGCCCTCAAGCCGTTCAAGGTGAGCACCCGACAGCTCACCATCCGCGACTGCTGCGGCGGTGCCAAGGGCCTCCGCTGGGAGGACATCCCGGCCGCCGACGACGGCGAGTAGAGGCCCCGAAGCCGGTTTCGGATCAAGCCTGTGGTTTCACCTTGATCCGAAACCGGTTTCGCCCCCGATATCGGGGTTGAGCTGCACAGTTTCGGGTTTCGGGCCCTCGCCCGCAGCTCCGTCTCCAGCCCGAAACGGCACCTCAGGAGACCGCCCGCGAGCGACACCACCCTTCACCCCGGAGAGCCGCCTCCGCGGCCGCCTGCCCCGACCCGGACTCACGCTTCATCACAGAACAGCCACACGACTTACATTCGAGCTACACGTAGCGCGATGATGACTCCCCAGCACCAGAGTTCCCGGGGGGAACCATGCGCATCCGCAACATCGCAGCCGGACTCGCCGCCGCAGCGCTCCTCACGCTCACCGCCTGCGAAGGCACCGAGGACACCGGCTCCAGCAAGCCGTCCGCCGCCGCCGAGGACACCAGCGACAAGACGAAGCAGGACACGAGCACGCCCGAGACCGACGCAGACGCGCCCGCCGACGAGGCCGAAGCGGAAACTGCGACGCTGCCCGACCTCGTCGGCCAGGACCTCCAGGCCGCCCAAGACGAAGCACAGGCCGCCGGGTTCTACGTCCTCGACGACCAGGACGCCAGCGGCCAGCAGCGGCTGCAGGTCTTCGACCGCAACTGGACCGTGTGCAGCCAGGAGCCCGAGGCTGGCACGCACCCCACGGACACTCCCGTGACGCTGTACGCGGTCAAGGACGGCGAGAGCTGCTGAACCCCGCCCCGAGACGGGCCCCGCCGCGTACCCCGTCGCGGCGGGGCCCGCTGCATCATGGGGTTCATGGAGTCGCAGATGATCCGGCCCGGCCACCTCACCGCACACCAGACCGCGCGACAGCTCGGCATCACCCTCGACGGCGTCCGCCAACTCGTCCGCCGCGGCCAGCTCACCCGCTCCGGCGGCAGCCCACGACAGCCCTGGTACGCCGTCCCAGACGTCGCCGCCCTCGCCGTCAAGCGACAACACCGCAACGCTGCTTGACCACAGGTCACAGCGGGTGTCACGATCTCGGTGAACAACTGTGCCCTCAGACGGCACCACAGGCGCACGACGAAGCCCCGGCCGACTGCTCACCGGCTGGGGCTTCGTCGTGTCACAGGACGGCCACAGCAGCCCCCATGCCGCCCGCCCGCGACGCATGATGCCCCCAGCATCACGACTGTCCTGGGGGGACCATGCACGTCCGAAGAGCCGCTGTCGCCGCCCTACTCGCCGCTGCAACCGTCAGCGCCGGCTGCACCGCCGACAACGAGCCCACCGCGAAGAGCAAGAGCACACCCGCAACCACCAGCACCCCCAAGCCCTCTGAGTCCACACCAGAGCCACCCAGAGCCTTCGGAGAAACGCTCACCTGGACAGCCGACGACGGCATCGCCTTCGCCATGACCGTCATGGGCTACCAGCAGGACGTCGCCAAGAACTCCATCAGTGCCGACGAGGAGTTCGGTACCGACGGCTACGTCTGGGCTGCCGTCGACATCAAGGCCTGCCTCAAGAAGGGCAAGAGCGGAGTCACCCGCTATCCCTGGGCCCTCGCCTACGCCGACGGAACCCGCATCGAGCCCAGCACCGTCACCTACGGCGACTTCCCCAAGCCCGAGTACCCCTACGAAGCCCGCATGAAGGCGGGGGAATGCGTGCGCGGGAAGACGGTCTTCGCTGTCCCCGGGGACCAGAGGCCCGAACGCATCCTCTACACGTCGGAAACGCTGTCTGGGAACGCTGAGTGGGCGGTCCCCAAGTAGACCCAGGAGGAGGCGCCCGTGGCCGGCAACCCCCGCAACGGGCGCCCCTACCGCCGCCTCACCACCTGGCTCCGCGCCCAACGCCTGCCCTGCTGGCTCTGCGGCCACAACATCGGCTACGACCTCGACGCACGCCACCCGCTGTCCTTCACCCTCGACCACGAGCTGCCGCTCAGCCGCGGCGGCTCGCTGCTCGACAAGGCCAACGCCCGCGCCGCACACCGCCGCTGCAACAGCAGCAAGGGCAACCGCACAGCACCGTCACCCAGGGCAACACCACAGCGCGCCTCACGAAGGTGGTGACGCAGCGTGCTGTACGTCGTCACCGGCCCGCCGGCCGCGGGCAAGTCCAGCTGGATCGACGCGCACGCCAAGCCCACCGACATGGTCATCGACCTCGACCGCATCACCACCGCGCTCACCGGACCCGGCGCACCGCAGTGGAACCAGCATCCGCTCGCGCTCCGGGTCGCCCACCGCGCCCGGTACGCCGCCATGGACGAGGCCTTCCAACTCCTCGACCAGCTCGACGTCTACCTGATCCACACCATGCCGAGCGCCAAGCACATGACCAAGTACAAGCGGCTCAAGGCGCGCGTGATCGTGGTCGACCCAGGCGAAGCGGTCGTCATGCAGCGCATCGAAGCGATGCGGGATGCGGGTATGCAGAGGGTCGCGGCCCGCTGGTACAACGCCCGGCGAGGCAAGCCACGCGAGGCCATGCCGCAGGCGTCCCGCGCCTGGTGACCTGGAGTCACCGAGGGTGTGGCCGCCGGGCGGGGCGCCGCTGGGGCAGCCCGGTTGATGGACGTGATCAAGCTCGGCCAGGAGAGAGTGGATCAAAACTTCAGGGCGAGACCGGGCGACCCAAACGCCCTTGTCGCCCGATTTTTTGCGCGGCCCGATCCACTCGCTAATCACCGTGAACTCGGTTCGACTGAATTAGCAGACCGTCACTGTGCGTGACGTCACCCTCTGTGACGGCCGGGAGTGATCATGAGTGTCGCTGACAAGATCACCGAGGAGATCGCCGATCTTGAGGCCGAGTCGACTTCGCCCGGAATGGCGGCCGTCGCCCTCGACCTCGCCAAGGCGATGGACAGCACGGACGTCCCCGGCGCGAAGGCGCAGGCGGCCCACCAGCTCCGGGCGATCATGGCCGACCTGCGCAAGCTCGCGCCTGTCAAGGTGAAGGGGGACGCGGTCGATGACATTGCTGAGCAGCGAAAGAAGCGCCGTGAGTCCGCCCGCGAGCAGGCCGCTGGTGGCTGACGACGGCCCGGTGTACGGCTGGCAGGAGCCGCCGATCCAGGTAGCGCCGTCGGTGGTGTCCACGGCGGGCCAGGAGGCGATCGACCTGGCGGCCCGGGCCGGGCTCATCCTGGATCCGTGGCAGCAGCACGTGCTCCGGGTCGGCATGGGGGAGAAGCCGGACGGCAGTTGGGCGTCGTTCGAGGTCGCGGTCAATGTCCCTCGGCAGAACGGCAAGGGCGGAATCATCGAAGCCCGCGAGCTGTGGGGCCTGTTCATCGGCGGCGAGGAACTGATCCTCCACAGCGCGCACGAATTCAAGACGGCGAAGAACGCCTTCAAGCGGATCGAGCGTCTCATCCGTCAGACGCCAGGCTGGGCCGCCGCGGCGTGGCGCTCGTGCTGCTTGGCGCGGGCAAGGTGTGTTTCGGCCTGGGCTACATCCTCAGCCCGGAGCCCGACCCCCCGGGCCTCGAGGCACTGACCCGGTGGGCTGACCTGCGCTGCTGGGCGTCGGTCTGGGTGGTGTGCGGGGCGATCACGTTCGGGTCGGCGTGGCTGCGGATCGGCCGGGACCGGTGGGGCTTCATCGCCGCCCTGGTCCCGCCGTTCTTCTGGGGGAGCGCGTTTCTGTGGGGGGCAGCATCTGGCGATTTCCCGCGCGGACTGGCGGTCTTCGGCTGGTACGCCACCAGCCACATAGGGATGATCTTGTGGGCCGCGAGCGTACCGGAGTACGAGGTGCCCCACCTTGCAGTAGGGGAGAGACCGTGACCGGAGGGTGGGGGGTAGCGGCGGGGATCATAGGCTCCGTGCTCGGCGCGGCGGCTCTGCTGGGCGCCGGCCTGTTCGCGGCACGGGCTACGCGTGCTGCGGCCCGCACCACCGCCGAGGCCCAGCGGGCCGCGGCAGAGGCCGCGGCAGAACCGGCTCAGCGGCAGGCCGACCTGACGGCTTTCAAGGAAATCCGCGACGAGCTGAAGGAGAAGATCGAGCGGCAGGACCGCCGCATCGACGGCTTGTCCGGCCTGGTCTTGGCCTACTCCTGGACCGTGGACAAGCTGATCAGCCGCATGCGGGACCGCGGCATCAGCCCAGAGCCTGAAGACATCCACGACCGAGTGCGCGAGCACATGAGCACCGGAGCCTGACACCTCGGCCCCGTCCTCCCTTCCGGGAGGGCGGGGCCGCTTCGTCATGTCCGGGGCGGGGAGTCGACCACGAAGCTGCCCTTGCCGCGCACGGTGTGGACCAGGCCCCGCTCGACGAGCAGCTGCACGGCCGCCCGCGCGGTCGGCCGACTCACGCTGAACTCCTCCGTGATCGCCGCCTCGGATGGGATGCGGCGCCGCGGCGGATAGCTGCCGTCAGCGATGCGGGCAGCGAGGACCGAAGCGATCTGCTCGTAGAGGGGCTCAGGCCCGTCGAGGTCCACGGTCATATATCGACCGTAGGAGGCATACGACAATGCTTCGCGTCGTATGACGTCACCTGACAACACCTGACAAGTGGCGTTACCGTCGGACGCGAAAGACCCCCGCGACCGCGCGAACGGTCCGGGGGCGTGGCCGACTAACGAGGAGTCGACATGCCGCACGGTACATCCCGACCATTCACCGTGGCAGGGCTAGCGGTACCACCGCCGGACATCGCCACGATGCGCACCGCGGCGCACCGCCTGCTCGACCAGGACGCCCAGGAACCTGCCCCTGAAGAGCTGGCGACGCTCACGCTGCAGCTGCGCGGGCACATCCAGTTGCTGATCCCCGAGGTAGGGATCAGGGCCTCCCGGCTGCCGAAGAACGCCATCCCCCGAGCCTGCGCGCTGGCATGCATCGGCGAGGCCGAGATGCGGCTGCGACTGGGGCCGGGCGACAACGACGCCGTCCGCAGGACCGTCGCCACCAAGCTGGCCCGATCGGTGAACGCCTTGTGCGACCACTTCGAGAACCTCGGCAACGAGTCCCCCTGATCCCCCGCCCGCCCCCGCACCCCGTGAACTACCGGGCGGGCGGGACCAGGCCCCGGCCGGACGCCGATCCGGCCGGGGCCGACGTATGTCCTACGCCTTCGGGGCGACTCGGACCGCCATGCCGCGCTCGCAGTCCGGGCACGTCCTCCCGCTCACGCCCCTCGCCGGCCAGTCGAGGTCAGGCCGCACGTCGTAGACGATCGTGTGGTCGTGCCCGCGAGGGTGGAAGGGGAATCGTCCGGCCTCGACGTCGTAGGCATGAACCGTGATGCCGGACTCGTCGGCGCCGCGCAGAAGCCCCGATGCGTCGTCCGCCTCCAGGGCGATCTTCAGGTTGGTCATGAGGACAGACTGGTTCGCCGTCGGCGGCAACGCCAGGAATCCGCGAAACGAATTTCGCCCCCCTCCCCCACTGGTCCCACCAGGAGCCGCAAACGAGGTCACCTTGGATTCGAAGGCCGCAGCGCGGGCAGCCCAGGATGGAGGCAAAGCCGCAGGTCAGAGGCCGTCCAAATCACTCCGCGGACGCTCGCAAAGTGATCACTCGTCAATGGTGTCTCAGAGGGATCTTTGGGTTGCCGCTGCCGGTCCCGCCGCTGATGAGGAAGGACAACCGCGCGCCGACCAGGGCCCGCAGCACCCTGTCCCCGCCCGGCGGCACCGTCCCCGCCGCGACCAGTTCGTCGAGCCTGAACGCCCGAGGCCGCGCCACCCGAAGCGACAGACAGGCGCACCCCACGGCCACCGGTGGGAGCACCGCGTGCAGACGGGTCCCGTCGGGCAGCCGGGCGTCCACCCAGGGCCGGGCGTCGTCCAGCCGCCGGCCGGCCACCGCGGCCAGGCGCTGCGCGAGACGACGTACGGCGGCCGCGTCGGGGAAGGACACGGAGGTCAGCTCCAGGCCCCCGCCCCGGTCGACCCAGACCCGGTCCGGTGCCGAGACCAGCACGTCGGTGACGGCGGGATCGGCGAGCAGTGGCTCCAGCGGGCCGCTTCCGACCAGCTCGGACCGTAACCGCTCGGCCGCACCGAGCACTTCGGCGTCGCCCAGCACCCTGCCCTGTTCCCGCAGGGCCTGCGCGACCCGGGCCGGAGTCGGCTCGGCCCCGCTCTCCGCCAGCCACTGCCGCACCCCATCGAGCAGCCCCGCCGGCACGTCCGCCGCGCCGCCGGCTCCGCTCACCGCCCACCGCCCGGGCGCGCCCCCCACGCCAGCCGACCGGGCTCCCACTTCACGGACTGCCGTCCGGGCCGGCACCCCACCGGCGCCCAGGGCCCACCCTTCCGAACCTTCCGGCCCCCCTCCCACGCCCGCCTGCCCCGGCCGCCGACCGGGACCACTCACCGCCCAACGAGGCACCCGCGCCCGTGCACTCGCACTCGCACCCCCTGCCGACACCATCGCCGCGCCCCCGCGCGCCGCGTCCGCACTCACCCGGCCACCGCCTCCCTCTCCCACAGCGCAGCCCTCCTCTCCATGTCGCCCCTCACGCCGCCCTTGCCTCGCACAGCGCGCGCTCCCAGAACTCCCGGCAGAAGCGGGCGAGCGGACCCCGCGCCGCCGCGCCGGGTGGCTCCCTGTGCTCGTGGGGCCGCAGCAGACCCGGGTCCACCGGCACCGCGCCCACCAGCGGCAGATCCAGGAGCCGGGCCACTTCCCGGTCGTCGAGTCCGGGCGCGTAGGGCCCTCGCACGGCCAGGCGCAGATCTCTCAGCAGTAGTTGGACCGCCGAGGCCACCTGCCGTGCCGCGGCGACCGCGCGCAGCTCGGCGGGGACGACGAGGATGCCGACGTCGAGCTGGGCCAGGGCTTCGGCGACACCGTCGTCGATCCGGCGGGGCAGGTCGACGACGACGGCTCCGCCGCGGCGGCGGGCCGCCGCCAGTACGGCGCGCATCGCCTGCGGAGGAACGGCGACGCTGTCGCCCCGGTCCCAGCTGAGCACCCGCAGGGAGTGCAGTTCGGGCAGGGACTCCTCGAGGGCGCCGCTGCCCAGCCGTCCGCGTGAGCCGGCGAAGGCCGGCCAGCGCAGGCCCTCCACCGCCTCCCCACCGAGGACGACGTCGAGTCCGCCGCCCAGTGGATCGCCGTCCACCAGCAGCGTGCGCAGTCCCTCGCGCGCGGCGGTCACGGCGAGGGCACACGCGAGCGTGGAGGCCCCGGATCCGCCGCGGCCGCCGATGACCCCGACGGTGAGGGCGGGCCGGCCGACGCCTTCGGCGACGTCGGCGATCCGGTCGACCAGCCACTGCTCGCCGTCGGGAAGCATCAGGACGTGGTCGGCACCGATCTCGACGGCCCGGCGCCAGCCCCCGAGTCGTCCTGGTCCCGGCCGACGAGGACCACACCGCCTCGGCGTCCGGCGCCGCGCACCCGGCGGGCGGCGTCGTCGCCGACGAGCACGAGCGGCGCGGCCTCCCAACTGCTCCAGGGCTCGGGCACCCCGTGGTGGACCTCGGGTGTGGCGCCGGCCGCCGCGCACAGGCGCAGCAGGTCGTCGAGCAGGTCGGCGTCCTCGGTGACGATCAACGGCTTTCCGGGCCGCCCGGAGGCGGGCTCCGGCGGATCGTGTGTGACGGCTGCGGTCACGGTTTCCATCCCCCATCGCTGCATCGCTCGCGCGGCCCTGCGGCCACGCCATTCCCAAAGGTGTGAAGAGCCGGTAAGCGGCCCCCACATGAACGGCCGATAGGAACCGGCCAATCACGCCCGACAAACCGGAACCGGCCATGAAGTCGGACCGCCGGGACGCGTTGGAATCACGATGCAGCGATCCGGCAAATCGTGTGGATCTTGGTCAATAACTGTGGACAACTCGGTAGTTGTGAATATGACCGTCACCCAAACCGGTGAGCCATGCACCCATCTCTGGACGATCTCCCCGCAGTGGCGCGACGATTACACAGTGTCACGGATCAGAAGCATGCCGAAAGCGCGGCCACAGCCGCCCGGCTTCGGCCTCGCGGCCACGCTCGTAAGGGGAAAACGGCCCCGGACATGCGACGACCCCCGCCGGGGGGGAGAGCGGGGGTCGTCTCCACGGCCGACTCGGGGGGGGGGAGGAGTCGGACCGGGTTAGCACGGTCGCGAACGATCCGTGACTTCCATGGTGTACCCGAGAGCCTTCTCAAGCAAACCCACGCGCCCACCTTACGCCGAATGGGCTGCGCCTATGCTCAGGGTCGTGGAAAACCACTCCTTGCCCCGCACAGCCGCCTTCTTTGACCTGGACAAGACGGTCATTGCGAAGTCGAGCACGCTCACGTTCAGCAAGTCGTTCTACCAAGGCGGCCTGATCAACCGCCGGGCCGCCTTGCGGACCGCCTATGCGCAGTTCGTCTTCCGCGTGGGCGGTATGGACCACGACCAGATGGAGCGCACCCGCGAGTACCTCTCGGCGATGGTCCGCGGCTGGAACGTCCAGCAGGTCAAAGAGATCGTCGCCGAGACGCTGCACGACCTCATCGACCCGATCATCTACGACGAGGCGGCGTCCCTCATCGAGGAGCACCACACGGCCGGCCGCGACGTCGTGATCGTGTCGACGTCCGGCGCCGAGGTCGTCGAGCCCATCGGTGAGTTGCTCGGCGCCGACCGCGTGGTGGCGACGCGCATGGTCGTCGGCGACGACGGCTGCTTCACCGGAGAGGTGGAGTACTACGCGTACGGCCCGACCAAGGCCGAGGCGATCCGGGAGCTGGCCGCGTCCGAGGGCTACGACCTCGCTCGTTGCTACGCCTACAGCGACTCGGCCACCGATCTGCCGATGCTGCAGACCGTCGGGCACCCGCACGCTGTGAACCCGGACCGCGCGCTGCGCCGCGAGGCGCTCGCGCGCGGGTGGCCGATTCTCGACTTCCACCGGCCGGTCCGGCTCAAGCAGCGCCTCCCCGCCTTCTCGGTACCGCCGCGACCCGCCCTGGTCGCGGCGGCCGCCATAGGCGCGGCCGCGGCCACCGCCGGCCTCGTCTGGTACGCCAGCCGGCGCCGTACGGCGCTCGCCTGAACCGCGCGCCCGCCGCCTCTCTCGTCACGTGCGGATATCGGTGCCCGTTTGGCCCGTATTTGAGAGTAAAAGTAAAGAACTGCAGCGAGGTCTTCCGCTTGGTTGCGGTTCGGAGTACAAAGGACTCAACGGCCCGCGAGACCAAGGACATCCGAGAGGATCACCTTAGCTACGCATTTTGGCCCCACGGACCGAGCATGGACATCGAGCACCCACGCGACGTCGACCCGTCGAATACGGGCCAGCCGCACCAGGTGACGGGCAATGTTCCCGACCTGATGGGCAATACATCGAGGACGCTTGGTAACGCGGTGGACATGCCAGCGGCGGTACGATTTTTCGTACCGCCGCATTTCGTCGTCCGGGTTCTCCGCGACTCACGCGGCTCACTGAATTCACATCGCGCCACGCCGCAAAGCGCCGCTCACGCGGCTCCGCGCTGAAGCGCCTCGCAGACCGCCATCGACTCGCGCGCGCCCAGCTCGACCGCCTTGCCGCAGTGGGCGATCCAGGCCGCCACGCCCTCGGGGGTGCCGGAGACGTAGCCGTCGAGCGCCGCCAGATAGGCCGCACGGCCCAGCTCGGCGTGCCCCACCTCGGCGGCGCACACCGACTTCGGGTCGAGCCCGCTGCCGACCAGGACAACCCGCTCGGCCGTACGCGCGACCAGGCCGTTGTGGGAGGGGAAGGGGCGCAGCGCGAGCAGCTCGCCGTGCACGACGGCGGCCGTCACCAGCGCGGGCGCCGATCCGCCCGCGATGATCAGCTCGGAGAGCCCCTCCAGCCGGCCGTGCGCCTCCGCGGCGCTCGGCAGGGGCAGCTCGATCAGCGGTTCGTCGACCGCCTCGCCCTCCTGCCGCGGCCGCCCGACCCGCTCGTCACCGTCCGCCGCGGCCACCAGGTGCAGCCGGGCCAGCACCCGCAGCGGCGACTGACGCCAGATGGACAGAAGTTGACCGGCCTCGGCGGTGAGCCGCAGGGCCGCGCCCATCACGCGCGCCTCGTCGTCACCGCTGAAGTCGGTACGCCGGCGCACCTCCTCGAGCGCCCAGTCCGCCCCGGACAGCGCCGCGGAGCCACGGGCGCCGCGCAGGGCCGCCTCGGACGTGATCTCGTTGCTGCGGCGCCGCATTATCCGGTGCCCGTACACCCGGTCGACTGCCTTGCGCACCGACTCCACGGCCTCGGGCACACCGGGGAGCGACCCGAGGGCCGCGAGCGGATCGGCGGACGCGCCTGTCGTACTCATGAGTACGACATTACGCGCCGCCCGCGATCCGGCCGCCACCCCGTCCGGCTTCTCGCCCGCCAGGCGCCAGCCTCCGCCCCTCGATCGGGTGGCCTTTCGGGCACGCCTGCCACGTACAGCTATCTTCCGACTACTCTTGGTGAACATGAAAATTGCTTTCGTCGGGAAGGGCGGCAGCGGAAAGACGACGCTGTCCTCCCTGTTCATCCGCCATCTGGCGGCGGCCGGAGCGCCGGTCGTCGCCATCGACGCCGACATCAACCAGCACCTCGGAGCCGCGCTCGGCCTCGACGAGAGGGAGGCCGCCGCGGTCCCCGCGATGGGCGAGCGGCTGCCACTGATCAAGGACTACCTGCGGGGCCACAACCCGCGCATCGCGTCCGCCGCGACGATGATCAAGACGACGCCGCCGGGTGAGGGGTCGCGGCTGGTGCGGGTGCGCGAGCCGAACCCGGTGTACGACGCCTGCGCCCGGCCGGTGGAACTCGACGGCGGCGCCGTCCGTTTGATGGTCACCGGCTCCTTCACCGACTCCGACCTCGGGGTCGCCTGCTACCACTCCAAGACGGGAGCGGTGGAGCTGTTCCTGAACCACCTGGTGGACGGCCGCGACGAGTACGTCGTGGTCGACATGACGGCGGGCTCGGACTCCTTCGCCTCCGGGATGTTCACCCGCTTCGACATCACGTTCCTCGTCGCCGAGCCGACCCGGAAGGGAGTCTCGGTCTACCGCCAGTACCGGGACTACGCGCGCGACTACGGAATCGTCCTCAAGGTCGTCGGGAACAAGGTCCAGGGGCAGGACGACCTGGACTTCCTGCGCGCCGAGGTCGGGGACGACCTGCTGGTGACCGTCGGGCACTCGGACTGGGTGCGGGCCATGGAGAAGGGCCGTCCGCCGCGGTTCGAGCTCCTGGAGGACGCCAACCACACGGCTCTGCACCGGCTGCGGACAGCCGCCGACGACACGTACGAGCTGCGCGACTGGGAGCGCTACACCCGTCAGATGGTGCACTTCCACCTGAAGAACGCCCAGTCCTGGGGGAACGAGCGCACCGGGGCCGATCTGGCCGCGCAGATCGACCCCGGGTTCGTCCTCGGCGAGCACCTCGTGGCGCTCTCCGGGGCGGACTCCTCCCTGTCCCCCACCGCCTGACCCACCGGCCCGCCCGTCCGGCCCCGTTCCGCCGCCGGCCGGCCGGCCGGGTCTACCGCCCGGCCGGCGGCGCCCCCGGCACTCCCTTCGGAGCCGGGGCGCCGCCGCCCGACAGGAAGGACGCCCAGCCCTGCCTCGGGGCCTCGCCGACGCTCAGCGTGCGCAGCTTGCGCAGGGTCGCGGGGTCCTGGGCGTCGAGCCAGTCGACGAGCTGGCGGAAGGACACGCAGCGCACGTCGGGCTTGTTGCAGACGGCTTCGACGACCTCCTCCACGGCACGCATGTAGGTGCCGCCGTTCCAGGACTCGAAGTGGTTGCCGATGATCAGGGGGGCGCGGTTGCCGTGGTACGCCCGCTGGAAGCCCATGAGCAGCCCGTCCCGCATCTGGTCACCCCAGAACTCGTGTTTGGCGGGGTCGCCCTGGGTCTTGGCGCCGGACTGGTTGACCATGAAGTTGTAGTCCATGGTGAGCTGTTCGTAGGAGTGCCCGGGGAACGGCACCAGCTGCATCGACAGGTCCCAGATGCCGTCGTTCTTCGTGGGCCAGAGCTGGTTGTTGACGCCGCTGGAGTCGTAGCGGAAGCCCATCTCCCGGGCGGCCCTCACGAAGTTCGAGCGGCCTTCCAGGCAGGGTGTGCGGGCGCCGATGAGTTCCTTGTCGTAGTCGAAGGGCAGGGGGTCCGCCTGTGCCATCCCGGTGTTGGTCTTCCAGGACTTCACGAACCTCTTGGCCTGGGTGATCTCCTCCTTCCACTCCTTCACCGACCACTCGCCGACCCCGCCGCCCTTGCCGCAGAAGTGCCCGTTGAAGTGGGTGCCGATCTCGTTGCCCTCCAGCCACGCGAGGCGCAGCTGCCGCACGGTGTCGGCGATCCCCTGCTGGTCGTTGAAGCCGATGTCCGAGCGGCCCGGGGAGTGCTGCGGCGGCCGGTACAGGTCGCGCTTGTCCTCCGGCAGCATGTACACGCCGCTGAGGAAGTACGTCATGGTCGCGTTGTTGGCCTTGGCGACCTTGCGGAAGTGGGAGAACAGCCTCTGGCTGTCCTCACCGGCGCCGTCCCACGAGAACACAACGAACTGCGGCGGCTTCTGGCCCGGCTTCAGCCTCGCCGGCCGCGGCAGATGAGGCTGCGCACCGGTGTACGCCGTGGAGCCGTCGCCGATCAGACGGATCGCGCTCTTCGGGGCGGGAGCCACCGGCTTCTGCTTCTGCGGCCCGGGCGCGGCCTGCCCGTCCGGGTCGGAACCGATCGCGCATCCCGCGAGCGACGCCGCGCAGACGGCGGCGATCGCGGTGCCCGCGGCGATCCTGCGGGGCACGGCGGACCGATGCGGTGGGGCGCATCCGCGGGATGTGGCCGACCTGGCGGGTGTGGCGGTGGCGCGGTGAGGAGCGGTCCTGCGGGTGGCGGCCATGTCCCTCCACCTTCTTCCTTCTCTCGGGTCCGGCGGCGCCGCCAAGATCGCACGAGTCGAAGGTGGAATTAATACGACAAGCCGACTAATCAGCGGCTTCATCCTCCAGAGGGATTTATTAGTCCATTTGCTCGGACACTCTATTCCCTTCCTTTACTCTCCATTACGATTCGTTTACCGACTGTCACCACCCGCCGCTGTACGCCGTGCCCACACGGCCGCGACAGACCCTGGCACACCGCCAGGAGCCCCACGATCCGCGACCGCGCTGCCCCGGAGGAGACGGGAACATGTCAGCCTGCACCCCCACACGCCACGACGACGCCAACCGAAAGGAGCACAGCCACGAGCCGCACAGTCCGCCGCGCCGGCGCCGCGGCCCCCGCCTCGCCGGCGCCGACGTATCGGCGTCCATCGCGGTCTTCCTGATCGCCCTCCCGCTTTCCCTGGGCATCGCCCTCGCCACCGGCGCCCCCCTCCAGGCCGGCCTCGTGGCCGCCGCCGTCGGGGGAGTCGTCGTCGGACGGCTCGGCGGCGCCCCCCTCCAGGTGAGCGGCCCCGCCGCCGGACTCACCGTCGTGACCGCCGAGCTCATCCAGCGCTACGGATGGCGCACGACCTGTGCCATCACCGTCCTCGCCGGAGTCGCCCAGCTGGGCCTCGGACTCCTGCGCGTGGCGCGTGGCGCTCTCGCCGTGAGCCCGGCCATCGTGCACGGCATGCTCGCCGGAATCGGCGTCACCATCGCCGTGGCCCAACTGCACATCGTGCTCGGCGGCACCCCGCACAGCTCGGTCCTGCTCAACCTGCGGGACCTGCCGGCCCAGCTGGCCCAGGTACAGACCGCCGCCCTGTCGGTGAGCGCGCTGACCCTCGCGCTGCTGCTGGCCTGGCCCCGCCTTCCGGGCCGTGCCGGACGGCTCCTGAGGGCGGTGCCCGCGCCCCTCGTCGCCGTCACCGGGGCCACCGCCTGCGCGGCACTCCTCGGGTTCAGCCTGCCCAAGGTCGACCTGCCCTCCTGGAGCAGCCACGCCCTGGCCGGTCTCCCCGAAGGCCCCGTGTTGGGCCTGATCGCCGCCGTGCTCACGATCACGCTGGTGTGCAGCGTGCAGTCGCTGCTCGGCGCGGTCGCCGTGGACAAACTGATCGCCGCCCGGCCCGAGCTGTCCGCCCGCGTCGGCCGCGCCGACCTCGACCGCGAACTGCTCGGTCAGGGCGCCGCCAACGTCGTCTCCGGCGCCCTCGGCGGCCTGCCCATCGCCGGAGTGGCGGTCCGCAGCACGGCGAATGTGAACGCCGGTGCCGTCAGCAGGAACTCCACGATGCTGCACGGCGTTCTCGTAGTGATCGCCGCGCTGCTGATGGTCCCGGTCCTCGAGCTCATCCCGCTCGCCTCGCTCGCCGCCCTGGTGATGGCCGTCGGCATCCAGATGGTGTCCCTGCATCACATCCGCACGGTGACCCGCCACCGCGAAGTGCTCGTCTACGTCGTCACCACCCTCGGCGTGGTGTTCGTCGGCGTCCTCGAAGGCGTGACGCTGGGGATCGGCATGGCCGTCGCCGTCGCCCTGCACCGCCTGACCCGCACCCGGATCACACATCACGAGGAGGGAGGAGTCCATCACGTCCGCGTCAGAGGGCAGTTGACGTTCCTCGCGGTGCCCCGGCTCAGCCGGACCCTGCATCTCGTCCCCCACGGTGCCCACGCCGTCGTGGAGTTGGACGGCTCGTTCATGGACCACGCCGCGTACGAGTCCCTGCAGGACTGGCAGAACACCCAGGCGGCGCACGGCGGCACCGTCGAACTGGTCGGCCGCCGCGCCGGCGTCCGGATCGGCGAACCGATGGGAGCGGCGGGCTTCCACCTGGACGGCAGGCCGGGCACACCTGACGTGTCCGGCTGCCGCTGCCACCCGTGGACGCCGTGGCGCAACCACCAGTGCGCCATCCCGGAGACGGGCACCTCCGACCGCCCGACCAGCACCCCCGCCCGCCCCGGCATCACGGGCGAGGGGACACATGCACCCCAGGACACCGAGCCCTCCGGGCTCACCGACCGACTCACCGCGGACGCCGCATCGGCGGGGACACCGATGGTTCCGACGACCTCCTCCGGCCCCGGCGACCCGGCCGCCGACGGGACCGAGACGATCGGCGCCACCGGCAGCACCGGCACAGCCCGGCAACTGGCCCGCGGCATCAGCGCGTTCCAGCGCAACACCGCGCCGCTCGTGCGTGGCGAGCTGGCGCGGCTGGCACGGGAGGGGCAGCAGCCCTCGCAGCTGTTCCTCACCTGCGCGGACTCGCGCCTGGTCACCTCGATGATCACCAGCAGTGGCCCCGGTGACCTGTTCGTCGTCCGCAATGTCGGCAATCTCGTCCCGCCTCCCGGCGAGGAGAGCGGGGACGACTCGGTGGCCGCCGCGATCGAGTACGCGGTGGACGTGCTGCGGGTGCGGTCCGTCACGGTGTGCGGGCACTCCGGGTGCGGGGCCATGCAGGCCCTGCTCGCCTCCGGCCAGGATGCCGTGGACACCCCGCTCCGCAGATGGCTGCGGCACGGCGGACCGAGCGTCGCCCGGATGGCCGACAGGAGCCGGCCCACGGCCAGGCTCGCCGGGCGGGCGGCGGCCGACGCGGTCGAGCAGCTCTGCCTGACCAATGTGATCCAGCAGTTGGAGCATCTGCGCGCCCATGACTCGGTGAGCCGGGCCCTGCGGGCGGGAGAGCTGGAGTTGCACGGGATGTACTTCCACGTCGGGGAGGCGCAGGCGTACCTGCTGGCCGAAGGCGGGGAGGACGAGGTGTTCGACCACGTGGGGGCGGCCGACCTGTCGGCCTGAACCGGCGGATGCGCGGCCCCGCCCCCCGGCGCGGCCGCGCATCCGGCGAGCGGCATGACGCGGGAGCGGGGGCCGCGAGGGGCGGGGCCGTCCGGGCGACTCGTGCGGGGGTCCGCACAGGGCTGGGTGCCGGAGTGTGAAAGGGATTACACACCTGAACCGCGTGCGTACGGCGTCCGTGGGAACGGATGACCCCCGGCGCCGACAGCAGGTGCACACCCGGCCGCACAGGTCTAAACCAATTATCCGTCGACCCTTGTCAGCGGGCCCTCGGGTCTGATGAGCTGTGGCCTGGGACACAACGGACACCCCGGGAAAGGGAGATGTCGTGAGCAACGAAAGCCTGGCCAACCTGCTCAAGGAAGAGCGCAGGTTCGCACCCCCCGCCGACCTGGCTGCCAACGCCAACGTCACCGCGGAGGCGTATGAACAGGCCAAGGCTGACAGGCTCGGCTTCTGGGCCGAGCAGGCCCGCCGCCTGACCTGGGCCAAGGAGCCGACCGAGACACTGGACTGGTCGAACCCGCCGTTCGCCAAGTGGTTCCAGGACGGCGAGCTCAACGTCGCCTACAACTGCGTGGACCGCCATGTCGAGGCCGGACACGGCGACCGGGTGGCCATCCACTTCGAGGGCGAGCCCGGCGACAGCCGCGCCATTACCTACGCCGAGCTCAAGGACGAGGTCTCCAAGGCGGCCAACGCGCTGCTCGAACTGGGCGTGCGCAAGGGCGACCGGGTCGCCGTCTACCTGCCGATGATCCCCGAGACGGCCATCGCGATGCTGGCGTGCGCGCGTATCGGCGCCGCCCACTCGGTCGTCTTCGGCGGCTTCTCCGCCGACGCGCTCGCCACCCGGATCCAGGACGCCGACGCCAAGGTCGTCATCACCTCCGACGGCGGCTACCGGCGCGGCAAGCCGTCCGCGCTCAAGCCCGCCGTGGACGAGGCGGTCTCCAAGGTGGACAACGTCGAGCACGTGCTCGTGGTCCGCCGTACCGGCCAGGACGTGGCGTGGGACGACAGCCGTGACGTGTGGTGGCACGAGGTCGTCGACCGGCAGTCCGCCGAGCACACCGCGGAGGCGTTCGGCGCCGAGCAGCCGCTCTTCATCCTCTACACGTCCGGGACGACCGGTAAGCCCAAGGGCATCCTGCACACCTCCGGCGGCTACCTCACCCAGACCGCCTACACGCACCACGCCGTCTTCGACCTCAAGCCGGAGACCGACGTCTACTGGTGCACCGCGGACGTCGGCTGGGTCACCGGTCACTCGTACATCGTGTACGGACCGCTGGCGAACGGCGCGACCCAGGTCATGTACGAGGGCACGCCGGACACGCCGCACCAGGGCCGCTTCTGGGAGATCGTGCAGAAGTACGGGGTGACGATCCTCTACACGGCGCCGACGGCCATCCGGACGTTCATGAAGTGGGGCGACGACATCCCCGCGAAGTTCGACCTGTCCTCGCTGCGCGTCCTGGGGTCGGTGGGCGAGCCGATCAACCCCGAGGCGTGGATCTGGTACCGCAAGAACATCGGCGCCGACCGCACCCCGGTCGTCGACACCTGGTGGCAGACCGAGACCGGCGCCATGATGATCTCGCCGTTGCCCGGTGTGACCGAGGCGAAGCCCGGCTCGGCCCAGCGGCCGCTGCCCGGCATCTCCGCGACCGTCGTGGACGACGAGGCGAACGAGGTGCCCGACGGCGGAGGCGGTTACCTGGTCCTGACCGAGCCGTGGCCGTCGATGCTGCGCACCATCTGGGGTGACGACCAGCGGTTCATCGACACGTACTGGTCGCGCTTCGAGGGCAAGTACTTCGCCGGTGACGGTGCGAAGAAGGACGACGACGGCGACATCTGGCTCCTGGGCCGGGTCGACGACGTGATGCTGGTGTCCGGGCACAACATCTCCACCACCGAGGTGGAGTCGGCGCTGGTGTCCCACCCGTCGGTCGCCGAGGCGGCCGTCGTCGGCGCCGCCGACGAGACCACCGGCCAGGCCATCGTGGCCTTCGTCATCCTGCGGGGCACGGCCGCCGAGACCGAGGACCTGGTCGCCGACCTGCGCAACCACGTCGGCGCCACCCTCGGCCCGATCGCCAAGCCCAAGCGGGTCCTGCCGGTGGCCGAGCTGCCGAAGACCCGCTCCGGGAAGATCATGCGCCGGCTGCTGCGGGACGTCGCCGAGAACCGCCAGCTCGGTGATGTGACCACGCTGACCGACTCGACCGTCATGGACTTCATCCAGGCGAAGCTGCCGACGTCGTCCAGCGAGGACTGAGCACGCCCCGAGGGCACCCGGCGCCAGGCGCGCCGGGTGCCCTCGGCGTTCGTACGATGAGACCCGGATGCACCCCGGTGCACCCGTGAGTAGGCTGAACGCAGCGAAACTCGTTCATAGGTGCGCCGGGAAGTCTGGTCGGCATGTTCTCCGTCATGCCCACCGACCGGAGGTAATCCCCCGTGGCCGCGTCCCCTCCCCCCACCCCCGCCCGCAAGGCCTTCGGCCGGCTCTCCCTGCCCGAGCGGAATTTCGTGGCGGACGCGTTGCGCACCGAGACCGTCGGCGGCGTCCTGCTCCTCGTCGCCGCGATCGCCGCCCTGCTGTGGGCGAACATTCCGGCCCTGCAGGACAGTTACGAGAGCGTCGGGCACTACCACGTCGGCCCCGAGGCCCTGGGCCTGCATCTGTCCGTCGAGCACTGGGCGGCCGACGGGCTCCTCGCGATCTTCTTCTTCGTCGCCGGGATCGAGCTCAAGCGCGAGCTGGTCGCCGGCGATCTCAAGGACCCGGGCAAGGCCGTCCTGCCGGTCGTCGCGGCGCTGTGCGGCATGGCGGTACCGGCCCTCGTGTACACGCTGACCGCGGTGACCGGCGGCGGCTCGCTGGCGGGCTGGGCCGTGCCGACGGCCACCGACATCGCGTTCGCGCTGGCCGTGCTCGCGGTCATCGGCACCTCGCTGCCGAGCGCGCTGCGCGCGTTCCTGCTGACCCTCGCCGTCGTCGACGACCTCTTCGCCATCCTGATCATCGCGCTCTTCTTCACCGAGCAGCTGAACTTCGCCGCGCTCGGCGGCGCCGTCGCGGGCCTGGTCGTCTTCTGGCTGCTGCTGCGCAGGGGAGTACGCGGCTGGTACGTGTACGTGCCGCTCGCCCTCGTCATCTGGGGGCTGATGTACAACAGCGGCATCCACGCCACGATCGCCGGTGTCGCGATGGGCCTGATGCTGCGCTGCACCCGGCACGAGGGCGAGAAGGAGTCCCCGGGCGAGCACATCGAGCACCTGGTACGGCCGCTGTCGGCGGGCCTGGCCGTGCCCCTGTTCGCGCTGTTCAGCGCCGGGGTGGCGGTCTCCGGGGGAGCGCTGCGCGACGTGTTCACCCAGCCGGAGACGCTCGGGGTGCTGCTCGGGCTGGTCGTCGGCAAGGCCGTCGGCATCTTCGGCGGCACCTGGCTGACGGCGCGCTTCACCCGGGCCTCGCTCAGCGACGACCTGGCGTGGGCGGACGTGTTCGCCGTGGCGACCCTCGCCGGGATCGGCTTCACCGTCTCCCTGCTGATCGACGAGCTCGCCTTCGCGGGCGACACCGCGCTCACCGACGAGGTCAAGGCGGCCGTCCTCCTCGGCTCCCTGACCGCGGCGATCCTGGCGACCGTGCTGCTGAAGATCCGGAACGCCAAGTACCGCCGGATGTGGGAGGACGAGGAGCGCGACGAGGACGCCTCCGGCGTGCCGGACATCTACGAGCAGGACGACCCCGAGTACCACCTGCGCATGGCCGCCCTGCACGATCGCAGGGCCGCCGAGCACCGCCGGCTCGCCGAGGAGAAGGCCGCCGCACGCCACGCGGTTGCCGAAGGGGCGGGCAGGGCAGGCGATGAGGGGCACCGTCGGGCATGATCTGACGGGACGGTACAAAAGACGGAACCGTACCCGGTCAGGCGGAAGACGGAACCGTGACTACGAGGGAGACCGCGATGAGCGCACCCGACGGCAGCCCGGTCGGCGCCGAACGCAGCATCGGCCAGCTGTTCGCCTCGGCGACGACCGAATTGTCGGCGCTGGTGCATGACGAGATCGCCCTGGCCAAGGCGCAGCTCAAGCAGGACGTCAAGCGCGGCGCGACCAGCGGCGGGGCGTTCTCGCTGGCGGGCGCGGTGCTGGTGTTCTCGCTGCCGATGCTGAACTTCGCCCTGGCGTACGGCATCAGGACCTGGAGCGACTGGAACCTGGCGCTCTGCTTCCTGCTGTCCTTCGCCGCCAACGTCCTCGTCGCGGTGGTTCTCGCGCTGATCGGCGTCGTCTTCGCGAAGAAGGCCAAGAAGAGCAAGAGCCCGCAGAAGGTCGCGTCGTCGATGAAGGAGACGGCGGGCGTCCTGCAGAACGCCAAGCCGCACCCGCGGCCGGCTCCCGCGGCCGAGCTGGAGGACCGGGCACCCGCGGCCATCGAGGCTGTGGCACGCTCGTCGTCATGACGGATCCCGCCCCTTCGGCACAACCCGGCTCGGTCGTACGGCTCGACGGCCCCTGGACGCACCGGGACGTCGCCGCGAACGGCGCGCGCTTCCACATCGCCGAAATGGGCGACGGCCCCCTGGTCATGCTGCTGCACGGCTTCCCGCAGTTCTGGTGGGCGTGGCGGCACCAGCTCGTCGCGCTCGCCGACGCGGGTTTCCGTGCCGTGGCGATGGACCTGCGCGGCGTGGGCGGCAGCGACCGTACGCCGCGCGGCTACGACCCGGCCAACCTCGCCCTCGACATCACCGGTGTGGTCCGCTCGCTCGGCGAGCCCGACGCCGCTCTCGTCGGGCACGACCTGGGCGGCTATCTGGCCTGGACGGCGGCCGTGATGCGCCCCAAGCTGGTCCGCCGGCTCGCGGTCGCGTCCATGCCGCACCCCCGGCGCTGGCGTTCGGCGATGCTCTCGGACGTGAAGCAGACCAGCGCGAGCTCCTACATCTGGGGGTTCCAGCGGCCCTGGATCCCCGAACGGCAGCTGACCTCCGACGACGGGGCGCTGGTCGGCCGGCTGATCCGGGGCTGGTCGGGCCCGCGACTGCCGGACGACGAGGCGGTGGAGACGTACCGGCGCGCCCTCTGCATCCCGTCCACCGCGCACTGCTCGATCGAGCCGTACCGGTGGATGGTGCGCTCGCTGGCACGGCCCGACGGCATCCAGTTCAACCGCCGGATGAAGCGGCCGGTGCGGGTGCCGACGCTGCATCTGCACGGCTCCCTCGACCCGGTGATGCGTACGCGCAGCGCGGCCGGTTCGGGCGAGTACGTCGAAGCGCCGTACCGCTGGCGCCTGTTCGACGGTCTGGGGCACTTCCCGCACGAGGAGGACCCGGTCGCCTTCTCCACCGAGCTCATCAACTGGCTGAAGGACCCCGAGCCCGACCGGTGACCGGGCCGGCACGCCCGCTATCCGGTACTGAACACCTGTTCTTCGAACAGCCAATTGCCTGGCGCATAGGCCAATTGGGGCCTTCCGGCGCGGTTATCGACCTTGGGGCGGGGGCAGACGTCGGGGTATGGGCTGGACGCACGACTACAGTGACGCGGCACGCGATCGGCGCTCGGCCGGCGGGCTGAGCTCCCACCAGCGAGGCAGCGCCGGGCAGATGCCGGTCGCGGACCCCCGGGTGGGGATTCCGCGCATTCTCCGCCGCAGGGCCCGCTGGGTCTCGGTACGCCTGCGCCACCCGCGCGGCTGACAGGCGGCGCCCTCTCACCACGGCACCGGGCTCACAGCGCGCAACTGTCGCTGTCCACCTGCTGCTTGGCGGTACGCCCCTTGGCGATGTCCTCCCGGATCTCGTCCGCGGTCAGCGCGTACCCGGTGTCCGCGTCGTCGAGGGACTTGGCGAAGACCACGCCGTACACCTTCCCCTTGGGGGTGAGCAGCGGGCCGCCGGAGTTGCCCTGGCGCACGGTCGTGTACAGGGAGTAGACGTCACGGCTGACGGTGCCGTGGTGGTAGATGTCCGGCCCGTTCGCCGGCAGACGCCCGCGCACCCGCGCGGCCCGTACGTCGTACGCGCCGTTCTCCGGGAAGCCCGCGATGATCGCGCCGTCGCCGCTCCTGGCGTCGGTGGCCGTGAACCGCAGCGCGGGTGCGTCGAGATCGGGCACGTCCAGTACGGCGATGTCGCGCTTCCAGTCGTACAGGACGACCGTCGCGTCGTACCGCCGGCCCTCGCCGCCTATCTGGACCGTGGGTTCGTCGACGCCGCCGACGACATGCGCGTTGGTCATGACGCGGCGCTCGGAGAAGACGAAGCCGGTGCCCTCCAGAACCTTGCCGCAACTGGTCGCCGTGCCCACGACCTTGACGATGGAGCGCCGGGCGCGGGTGGCCACCGGGCTGTTCGCCAGGGCCGGGTCGGGCGGCTGGACCTCGGTGATGGGCTCGTTCGAGAACGGGCTGAAGACCTGCGGGAAACCGTTCTGCGTGAGGACGGAGGAGAAGTCGGCGAACCAGGTGTCGGCCTCGGCGGGCAGCGCCCGGGAGACACCGAGGAGCACCTTGGAGCCGCGGACCTCCTTGCCGAGCGTCGGCAGCGTCGTCCCGGCGAGGGCCGAGCCGATCAGCCAGGCCACGAGGAGCATCGCCACGACGTTGACGAGGGCGCCGCCGGTGGCGTCCAGCGCACGGGCCGGCGACCAGGTGATGTAGCGGCGCAGCTTGTTGCCCAGATGGGTGGTCAGCGCCTGCCCGATGGAGGCGCAGACGATCACGACGACGACGGCGACGACGGCCGCGGTGGTGCTCACCTCGGCGTTGTCGGTGAGGGCGTCCCAGATGACCGGAAGGAGGTACACGGCCACGAGACCGCCCCCGAGAAAGCCGATCACCGACAGGATGCCGACGACGAAGCCCTGGCGGTAACCGATGATCGCGAACCAGACGGCGGCGACCAGCAACAGGATGTCCAGCACGTTCACCGGTTCTAGCCTCGCCTCATCATTCTTCGCTCACCAGGTCAGCCATGGACCCGGCGGCATTTCGGACACGAGGCCCCCGGGACGGCACAGCACCGCAGACACCCTGTCATGACCGCCAGTCGAGCGGGACCTGCTTCCCCCGGTCCCAGGGCCGCTCCCAGCCGGAGAAGTGGAGCAGCCGGTCGATGACACCGGCCGTGAAGCCCCACACGAGGGCCGATTCGACCAGAAATGCCGGTCCTCGATGGCCGCTGGGGTGGACCGTGGTGGCACGGTTGTCCGGATTCGTGAGATCCGCCACGGGGACGGTGAAGACGCGGGCGGTCTCGTTCGGATCGACGACGCCGACCGGGCTCGGCTCACGCCACCAGCCCAGCACCGGGGTGACGACGAACCCGCTGACCGGGATGTAGAGCCGCGGCAGCACTCCGAAGAGCTGCACACCGCCCGGATCGAGGCCGGTCTCCTCCTCGGCCTCGCGCAGGGCGGCCCGCAGCGGCCCGTCGGTCCCCGGATCGCCGTCCTCGGGGTCGAGCGCGCCGCCCGGAAAGGACGGCTGCCCGGCGTGCGACCGCAGGGAGCTGGCCCGCTCCATGAGCAGCAGCTCGGGCCCGCGCTCACCCTCCCCGAAGAGGATCAGTACGGCCGACTGGCGCCCGGCCCCGTCCTTCGGCGGCAGGAAGCGGCTCAGCTGCAACGGCTCGACGGTGTCGACGACCCGCGCCACCGGCTCCAGCCAGCCCGGCAGCCCGTCCTTGCTGAGCACCACCGGGCCGTCCTGCGTACCGCTCACCCGCGCCATCGCCACCCCTGTCGTCCTGCCTGCTTCAACGCGGGACGCTCTCCGGATCGTTCCGTGCACCCGCACCGCGTCACGCGGCCCCCAGCGGCGGAGCCGGCTTGCCGCCCGCGTCCAGATAGGACTGCGGCGGCTTCAGACGCTGCCCGGGGAAGCCGCCCTTCTCGTACTTCAGCAGCTTCTGCGCCTTCTCCGGGTCGGTCTCGCCCTCCCCGTACGCCGGGCACAGGTGGGCGATGGGGCAGGCGCCGCACGCGGGCTTGCGGGCGTGGCAGATACGGCGGCCGTGCCAGATCACATGGTGCGACAGGTCCGTCCAGTCGCTCTTCGGGAACAGCGAGCCGACCTCGGCCTCGATCTTGTCCGGGTCGGTCTGCTCGGTCCACTGCCAGCGCCGCACCAGCCGCTGGAAGTGGGTGTCGACGGTGATACCGGGCCGCCCGAACGCGTTGCCCAGGACGACGAAGGCCGTCTTCCTCCCCACGCCGGGCAGCTTGACCAGGTCTTCCAGCCGCCCCGGGACCTCCCCGCCGTAATCCTCCACAAGCGCCTTGGACAGCCCCATCACCGACCGGGTCTTGGCCCGGAAGAACCCGCACGGACGCAGGATCTCCTCGACCTCCTCCGGATTGGCGGCGGCCAGATCCTCCGGGCCGGGGTACTTGGCGAAAAGCGCCGGTGTCGTCTGGTTGACGCGCAGGTCCGTGGTCTGGGCGGACAGAACGGTCGCGACAAGAAGCTGGAAGGGGTTCTCGAAGTCCAGCTCGGGATGGGCGTACGGATAGACCTCGGCGAGCTCCCGATTGATCTGCCGGGCCCGCCGCACGAGAGCGGTCCGCGAGCCCCCCACCGCCTTGGCGGCCGAGGCGCCCTTCACCGGCACGGCACCCTTCTCGGGAACAACGGCTGGCTTCTTGGCGACAGCCTTCTTCACCGGCGCTTTCCTGCCGCGCGCAGCGGCTCCGCCCGGCGCCTTTTTCGCCGTTCGCGCCGTCCTCTTCCCTCCACCAGGGCCCTGTTCGCCCACAGCGGAATCATGACGATCAACCACCCACCCAGCCCCCTTGGCCTGTGCTCTCACCGGCGATTTGGACACCCGGCCAGCCTAAAGCCCGGCACCGACATCCGCCCTGGACCGGGAAGATCGGCGCCCAATTGGACCCCTGCCGCGTACCTCCGGACATGTGTGCGGCATCCTTGTGACAGATCACACTGTTTGGACCGTCCGGCAAAATGGGGAACACGGTCCCCTGGCACGCGGGGGAATCGACCCCCTGAGCAGGTCGACAAGGAGAGAACTCGTGGACGACGTTCTGCGGCGCAATCCGCTCTTCGCGGCTCTCGACGACGAGCAGTCCGCGGAACTGCGCGCCTCCATGAGTGAGGTGACGCTCGCACGGGGCGACTCCCTCTTCCACGAGGGCGACCCGGGCGACCGGCTGTACGTCGTCACCGAGGGCAAGGTCAAGCTTCACCGCACGTCCCCCGACGGCCGCGAGAACATGCTCGCCGTCGTCGGCCCCGGAGAGCTCATCGGCGAGCTCTCCCTGTTCGACCCGGGCCCGCGCACGGCGACCGCCACCGCGCTGACCGAGGTCAAGCTGCTCGGCCTCGGCCATGGCGACCTCCAGCCCTGGCTGAACGCCCGCCCCGAGGTGGCCACCGCGCTCCTGCGCGCCGTCGCCCGGCGCCTGCGCCGCACCAACGACGCGATGTCCGACCTCGTCTTCTCGGACGTCCCGGGTCGCGTGGCCCGCGCTCTGCTCGACCTCTCCCGCCGCTTCGGGGTGCAGTCCGAGGAGGGCATCCACGTCGTCCACGACCTGACGCAGGAGGAGCTGGCCCAGCTGGTCGGCGCCTCGCGCGAGACGGTCAACAAGGCCCTGGCCGACTTCGCCCAGCGCGGCTGGCTCCGCCTGGAGGCCCGCGCCGTGATCCTCCTGGACGTCGAACGCCTGGCCAAGCGCTCGCGCTGACACAGCCGTGGAACGGGGTCCCGCCTCCCACCGAGGCGGGGCCCCGCCGCGTACGTACGACGACGAACCGCGACCCGACATGGACAGGCCCCCCGCGTACGGCGAAGCCGATCCGCGACCCGCCACGGACGGGCCCCCGCCCACGGCGGTGCGGGGACGTGCCGGGGGTGTCCGCCCGCCAGGGCCGTCGCGGACACAAACCCGCACCTCACCTCCACACACCCCCACCCCCAGAGCCCCCTCGAACATCTGCGCGTCACGAGATAGCCTCGCGCCCATGGCAAACGGGCAGTGGTACCCACCGGAGTGGCCGGACCGCATCCGCGCACTCGCGGAAGGAGGCCTCACCCCGGTCGTCCCCAGACGCGCCGCCACGGTGATGCTGCTCAAGGACTCGGACCAGGCACCCCTCGTCCACATGCTCCGCCGCCGCACCTCGATGGCCTTCGCCGCCGGCGCCTACGCCTACCCCGGCGGCGGTGTCGACCCCCGCGACGAGCACGAGATCCGCTGGGCGGGCCCCACGCGCGCGTGGTGGTCGGCCCGGCTGCGCGTCGAGGAGGCCACGGCCCAGGCGATCGTCTGCGCGGCGGTCCGCGAGACCTACGAGGAGGCGGGTGTCCTGCTCGCCGGCCCCACCGAGGACACCGTCGTCGGCGACACGACGGGCGACGACTGGGAGGCGGACCGCGCCGCCCTGGTCGCCCGCGACCTGTCGTTCGCCGAGTTCCTCGACCGCCGCGGCCTCGTCCTCCGCTCCGACCTGCTCGGCGCCTGGACCCGCTGGATCACCCCCGAGTTCGAGCCCCGCCGCTACGACACGTGGTTCTTCGTCGCCGCCCTCCCGGAGGGCCAGCGCACGCGCAACGCCTCCACCGAGGCCGACCGCACCGTCTGGATCCGCCCCGCCGAGGCCGCCGCCGCGTACGACAAGGGCGAGCTGCTGATGATGCCGCCCACCATCGCGACCCTGCGCCAGCTCATCCCGTACGGCAGCGCCGCCGAGGCCCTGGCCGCCGCCCCCGGCCGTGACCTCACCGCCGTCCTCGCACAGGCGAGCCTCGTGAACGGCGAGATCGTGCTCGCCTGGCCCGGCCACGACGAGTTCACCAAGCACATCCCGACCGGCGGAGCCCCCGCGTGACCGCGACCGCGCGGCCGCTCGCGCCCACGCCCCGAGCCCCGGAAGGCCCCCTCGTATGACGGACGCCGCAGCCCTTCCCGGCCAGCCGCGAGACGCGGTCGTCTCCGGCCCGGCCACCGCCCGCGCCGTCAACGTCCTGGCCCCCAACGCGTCACCGATGACCCTGGACGGCACCAACACCTGGATCGTCTCGGAGCCGGACTCCGACCTCGCCGTCGTCATCGACCCGGGGCCGCAGGACGAGGGGCACCTGCGCAACGTCGTCGCCACGGCCGAGCGGTCCGGCAAGCGCGTCGCCCTGACACTGCTCACGCACGGGCACCCGGACCACGCCGACGGCGCCCTGCGGTTCGCCGAACTGACCGGCACACGCGTGCGTGCGCTCGACCCGGCGCTGCGGCTCGGGGACGAGGGGCTCGGCGCCGGGGGCGTGGTCACCGTCGGGGGCCTGGAGCTGCGGGTGGTCCCGACGCCGGGCCACACCGCCGACTCGCTGTGCTTCCATCTGCCGGCCGACCAGGCCGTCCTGACGGGCGACACGATCCTGGGCCGGGGCACGACCGTCGTGGCACACCCCGACGGCCGCCTCGGCGACTACCTGGACTCCCTGAGGCGCCTGAGGTCCCTCACGGTCGACGACGGCGTCCACACGGTCCTGCCGGGCCACGGCCCGGTCCTGGAGGACGCCCAGGGCGCGGTCGAGTTCTACCTGGCCCACCGCGCCCACCGCCTGGCGCAGGTCGAGACGGCGGTGGAGGACGGCCACCGCTCCCCGGCCGAGGTGGTCGCCCATGTGTACGCCGACGTGGACCGCTCGCTGTGGCCGGCGGCGGAGCTGTCGGTCCGGGCGCAGCTGGACTACCTGGAGGAACACGGCCTCATCGAACCGCGCTCGGCCCTCTGACCACGCGCCCCGAACAGGCGGCGGAAGCCGGACGGCCGCAGCCGGAGCCGGCCGCGGCCGAACCGTCGGAGACCTACGCCCCGCTCAGCTCCACCTGCACCTCGACCTCCACGGGCGCGTCCAGCGGAAGCACCGCCACACCCACCGCGCTGCGCGCGTGGACGCCCTTGTCGCCCAGGACCTCGGCGAACAGCTCGCTGGCGCCGTTGATGACACCCGGCTGCCCGGTGAAGTCCGACGCGGAGGCCACGAAGCCCACGACCTTCACGACACGTGCGACACGGTCCAGGTCGCCCGCGACCGACTTCACGGCGGCCAGGGCGTTCAGGGCACAGACGCGCGCGAGGTCCTTGGCCTCCTCGGCGGTGACCTCGGCACCCACCTTGCCGGTCACCGGAAGCTTGCCGTCCACCATCGGCAGCTGGCCGGCGGTGTAGACGTACACGCCCGACTGCACGGCAGGCTGGTACGCGGCCAGCGGAGGGACGACCTCCGGCAGCGTCAGGCCCAGCTCGGCCAGCCTCTCCTCGACCGCGCTCACGCCTGCTTCTCCCGCTTCAGGTAGGCGACGAGCTGCTCGGGGTTGTTCGGCCCGGGCACGACCTGGACGAGCTCCCAGCCGTCCTCGCCCCAGGTGTCCAGAATCTGCTTCGTGGCATGGACGAGCAGCGGCACGGTTGCGTATTCCCACTTGGTCATGCGGCCGACTTTATCCGCTGCCCCGGGCGGCCCGGACGGCCGACCGCGTCACGTTGTCCACAGGCTGCCGCGTACTCGGCGCACATACTGGTTAGGCTCGAAGACGTGAGCAGGCTCCAGGTCGTCAGTGGTAAGGGCGGGACCGGAAAGACCACGGTCGCCGCCGCACTCGCGCTCGCCCTCGCGACGGAGGGGAAACGGGCACTCCTCGTCGAGGTCGAGGGCAGGCAGGGCATCGCACAGCTTTTCGAGACGCAGGCGCTGCCCTACGAGGAGCGGAAGATCGCCGTCGCGCCCGGGGGCGGGGAGGTGTACGCCCTCGCCATCGACCCCGAACTGGCCCTTCTGGAGTATCTCCAGATGTTCTACAAGATGGGCGGCGCCGGCCGGGCCCTGAAGAAGCTCGGCGCCATCGACTTCGCCACCACCATCGCCCCGGGGCTCCGGGACGTCCTCCTGACCGGCAAGGCCTGCGAGGCCGTCCGCCGCAAGGACAAGGCGGGCCGCTTCGTCTACGACCACGTGGTCATGGACGCGCCGCCCACCGGGCGCATCACCCGCTTCCTGAACGTCAACGACGAGGTGGCGGGCCTCGCCCGCATCGGGCCGATACACAATCAGGCGCAGGCGGTGATGCGGGTGCTGAAGTCGCCGGAGACGGCGGTGCACCTGGTGACGCTGCTGGAGGAGATGCCCGTCCAGGAGACCGCGGACGGCATCGCCGAGTTGCGGGCGGCGCGGCTGCCGGTGGGCCGGATCATCGTGAACATGATGCGGCCCCAGGTGTTGGACGCGATCGATCTGGAACTCGTCCGCAGTGTCCCGCGCGCCGCCGTGGCCAAGTCGCTGTCGGCGGCGGGACTCGGCGGGGCGCGCCGTGGCGGACTGGCCGAGCGACTGGTCGACCCGCTGCTGGGGCAGGCCGCGGAGTACGCCGAGCGGCACGCCCTGGAGCGCGAGCAGCGCACCGTGCTGGCCGACCTGGGGCTGCCGGTGCACGAACTGCCCCTGCTCGCCGAGGGCATGGATCTGGCGGGCCTGTACGCCCTCGCGCGCGAGCTGCGGGAACAGGACCTGTCATGGTGACCCGCCGCGGGCCTGAAGCTGGACCACGGGCGTCGGCCCCAGAAGCAGAGGGGAACTCATGAGCCGTCCGAATTCCGCGCAGACCCAGGAACAGGCGCAGTCGCAGTCGCAGTCGCAGTCGCCGTCGCAGTCGCAGAATCGGGCGGAGAAATGGGCACAAGGGCAGGACACCGCCCGCCGCCCCCACCACCTCTCCGCGTCACGCGTGCTCGACCTGGACCCGCTGCTCGACGACCCGGCGACCCGGATCGTGGTGTGCTGCGGCTCGGGCGGGGTCGGCAAGACCACGACGGCGGCGGCCCTGGGCCTGCGGGCCGCCGAGCGGGGGCGGAAGGTGGTCGTGCTGACCATCGACCCGGCCCGCCGGCTCGCCCAGTCCATGGGCATCGACTCGCTGGACAACACTCCGCGCCGGGTGAAGGGCGTCGAGGGAGTCGGCGAACTGCACGCGATGATGCTCGACATGAAGCGCACCTTCGACGAGATCGTCGAGGCGCACGCGGACCCGGAGCGCGCGGCCGCCATCCTGGGCAACCCCTTCTACCAGTCGCTCTCGGCGGGCTTCGCGGGCACGCAGGAGTACATGGCGATGGAGAAGCTGGGCCAGCTGCGGTCCAAGGACGAGTGGGACCTCATCGTCGTGGACACCCCGCCGTCCCGCTCGGCGCTGGACTTCCTGGACGCGCCGAAGCGGCTCGGCTCGTTCCTGGACGGCAAGTTGATCCGCGTCCTGCTGGCTCCGGCGAAGGTCGGTGGCCGCGCGGGCATGAAGTTCCTGAACGCCGGTATGTCGATGATGACCGGCGCCCTCGGCAAGCTCCTCGGCGGGCCGCTGCTGAAGGACGTGCAGACGTTCGTGGCCGCGATGGACTCGATGTTCGGCGGCTTCCGCACGCGCGCGGACGCCACGTACAAGCTGCTCCAGGCGCCCGGTACGGCGTTCCTGGTGGTGGCGGCGCCGGAGCGGGACGCGCTGCGGGAGGCCGCGTACTTCGTGGAGCGGCTGGCCGCCGAGGACATGCCGCTCGCCGGGCTGGTGCTCAACCGGGTCCACGGCAGCGGCGCCGACCGCCTGTCGGCCGAGCGGGCGCTCGCCGCCGCGGAAAATCTTGAAGAGCCCCGCATTGTGGATCAGGAGGCCGGGAAAGCTGGTCTTCGTAACTCTCCCGACACGTACGACAGTTCAGACACGGCCGCTCCCGAGGCGCCAGCTCCCGACGCAGGCTCCCCCGCCGCCACGGACATGGAGCACATCGCGGCCCCCGACCAGCCCGAGACCGGCGCTCCGCATGTGGAGCGGACCGTCGACCAACTCACGGCCGGCCTGCTGAAGCTGCACGCCGAACGTATGCAACTGCTCTCCCGCGAACAGCGCACGCGCGACCGTTTCGCCGCGCTGCACCCCGAGGTGGCGGTGGCCGAAGTGGCCGCGCTCCCCGGTGACGTGCACGACCTGGCCGGGCTGCGGGACATCGGGAACAGGCTCGCGGCCAACCGGCCGGAGCTTCCCGATCCCGAGCCACCCGCCCAGGTGCCCGAGGCCTGACGGCCGACTCCTGTGGGCGTGCCTGGGCACCCGTACGGCGTGTCTGGGCCCTGTCCCTGTATCAGGGCCCGGTGACCGGCCGCGCCTCAGCCCACGGCGGCGTAGTCCTCGTAGACCTCGTCGTCGTCGAGGGGCAGCAGTCCCGCTCCCCGCTCGTACTCCGTGCGCGCCGTCTCCAGCAGCCGGCGCCACGAGGTGACGGTGGGCCGCCGGCGCAGCAGTGCGCGACGCTCTCGCTCCGTCATGCCTCCCCACACGCCGAACTCGACGCGGTTGTCGAGCGCGTCCGCCAGGCACTCCGTACGCACCGGGCATCCGGTGCACACCGCCTTGGCCCTGTTCTGCGCTGCTCCCTGAACGAACAGTTCATCCGGATCGGTAGTGCGGCAGGCCGCCTGCGCACTCCAGTCGACTACCCAGCCCATACCGGCGCCGTCCTCTCCCGAATCGAGGCTCCCCCACGGCGGCAGCGGCATATTCACCGCCGCCAGTTGAGGACGTTACGGAAGGTGGGCACAGCGCAACACCCCCAGCGGGCCCAATCTTGAATGGTCCGAACGGACTATGGGTAAGCGGCAGATCACCCGGGGGAGTGAGCTGGCGACATGCGTGACCTTCCCGGCAAACCGGGACAGTTACCTTGCGCCACAACGGACGCCGGATGACACACGAGGCGGATTCGGACACGCCCCCACCGGAAAAGTGGGGAATCTCCGGAACGATTCGGGGTCGCCGGACGTATTGATACGTGGCCGCTCTGCTGTGACAGTTGAGAGCAGCTTAGGCCAAGGCCTGTGCGCCTGTCCGGCGAATGGGAAGGCACCGTGGCCCGCGTCACCCCGCCATGCCATCACCCGGCACGGTCGGCTCTCGGTTCGCTCATCTCTACGGTTTAGGCTTCCCCCATGCCAAAGAAGCGCTCGGGCGGTGGTCTGTCGCCAACGCAGCAGGCCGCGAAGTTCCTCGGTGTCAGTGTGCTCGCCGGAGCCGTGCTGGCGGGCATCGCGCTGCCCGCCGTCGGCGCGCTGGGGCTCGCGGCCAAGGGGTCGGTCGAAAGCTTCGACGAACTCCCGGCCAACCTGAAGACCCCGCCGCTGAGCCAGCGGACCACGATCCTGGACGCCGACGGCGGCATGATCGCCTCGGTCTACTCGCGCGACCGTACGGTGCTGGAGCTCAAGGACATCTCGCCGTACATGCAGAAGGCGATCGTCGCGATCGAGGACGCCCGCTTCTACCAGCACGGCGCGGTCGACCTGAAGGGCATCCTGCGCGCCCTCAACAAGAACGCGCAGAGCGGCGGCGTCTCCGAAGGCGCCTCGACGCTCACCCAGCAGTACGTGAAGAACGTCTTCGTGGAGGAGGCCGGCGACGACCCGACCAAGGTCGCGCAGGCCACCCAGCAGACCCTCGGCCGCAAGATCAGGGAGCTGAAGTACGCGATCCAGGTCGAGGAGGAGCTCGGCAAGAAGAAGATCCTCGAGAACTACCTGAACATCACGTTCTTCGGCCAGCAGGCGTACGGCGTCGAGGCCGCCGCCCAGCGCTACTTCTCCAAGTCCGCGAAGGACCTCGAGCTCCAGGACGCGGCGCTGCTCGCCGGCATCGTGCAGTCGCCCAGCCGGTACGACCCGGTCAACGACGAGGCCGAGGCCACCAAGCGGCGCAACACCGTCCTCCAGCGCATGGCCGACCTGGGTGACGTCTCGCAGCAGGAGGCCGACGCGGCCAAGAAGGCCCCGCTGGGCCTGAAGGTCCGCAGGCCGGAGAACGGCTGCATCACCGCCGTCGAGGGCGCCAGTTTCTTCTGCGAGTACGTCAAGCACGTCTTCCTCAACGATCCGGTCTTCGGCAAGAACCGCGAGGCGCGCGCCAAGATCTGGAACCGCGGCGGTCTGACGATCAAGACCACCCTGGACCCGAAGTCCCAGACGTCGGTCCAGGCCTCGCTCAGGCAGCACGTCTACAAGTCGGACAAGGTCGCCGCGGCGGCCACCCTGGTCGAGCCCGGCACCGGCAAGATCCTCGGCATGGGCCAGTCGAAGCCGTACGGCTCCGGCAAGAACCAGACCGAGCTGAACTACTCGGTGGACGCGGCGTACGGCGGTTCCAACTACGGCTTCCCGACCGGTTCGACGTTCAAGCCGTTCGTGGCCGCGGCCGCCCTGGAGGAGGGCCGGCCACCGACGCAGGAGTACTCCTCGCCGTACCAGATGGAGTACCCGAGCCCGGTCCAGACGTGCGACAGCAAGCCGTGGACCAACCTGCGCGGCGAGAAGCTGGAGAACGAGAGCGAGTCGGAGCACGGCCCGTACCGCCTGCGCAAGGCGATGGAGCTGTCGGTCAACACCTACTTCGTGCAGATGATCGCCGACATCGGGCTGTGCCCGGTGGTCGACATGACCGACCATCTCCAGGTCCGCCAGGGCAACGGCGACAAGCTCCCCGAGCGGCCCGCCATCGCCCTCGGTTCCGTCGGTCTCTCCCCGCTGACCATGGCGAGCGCGTACGCCGCCTTCGCCTCCCGCGGCATGTACTGCACGCCGGTCGCCATCGAGGCCATCACGCAGAAGGTCGGCGACCAGCAGAAGTCGCTGGAAGTCCCCAAGTCGACGTGCTCGCGGGCGATGTCCGAGAAGACCGCCGACACCGTCAACAGCCTGCTGCAGGGCGTGGTCGACTCCGGTACCGGCAAGGAGGCCGGCCTCACGTCCCGGGAGAGCGCCGGCAAGACCGGTACGACGGACGAGCGCCGCAACGCGTGGTTCGTGGGCTACACCCCGAACCTCTCGGGCGCGGTCTGGGTCGGCAGCGCGACCCAGAAGGTCAAGATGCGCAACATCTACATCGGCGGCGAGTACCACGACCTCGTCTACGGCGGCCGGGTCCCGGGCCCCATCTGGCGGGACGCGATGTCGGGCGCGCTGGAGAACAAGCCGGCCGAGCGGTTCCACACCGTGCACATCCCGGACGAGGACGAGGACGGGGAGCACGGCCGCGGGGACGAAGGCGGTGACGGCGACCACGGGCGCGGCGACGACAACGGCAACGGTGACAACGTCATCGGCGGCCTGGTCGGCGGCTCCAACGGCGGCGGGAACGGCAACGGCGGCGGGAACAGCAACGGCGGCCCCGAGCCCGCCCCGTCCTTCTCCATCCCGGAGGGCTTCTGGCGCGGCCAGTCGAACGGGAACGGGACCGGGGGGCGCGGCTGACGGCCGACGCGAGTGACAGCACGAGGGGCCCGGCACATGTGCCGGGCCCCTCGTCGTGTCTGGTGTGCGGAGGTGCTGCCCCGCTCCCCCGTCGTCCTCAGCCGGCGAGGAGCTTCTTCACCGCGGCGGCGACGCGGCCGCCCTCCGCCTGACCCGCCACCTTCGGGTTCACGATCTTCATGACGGCACCCATGGCCCGCGGGCCCTCGGCACCGGCGGCCTTGGCCTCCTCGACGGCCTGCGCCACGATCTGGTTCAGCTCGTCGTCGCTGAGCTGCTTCGGCAGGTAGGCGGCGAGGACCTCGCCCTCCGCCTTCTCCCGCTCGGCCTGCTCGGCACGCCCGCCCTGCGCGAACGCCTCGGCCGCCTCACGGCGCTTCTTCGCCTCGCGGGTGATCACCTTCTGCACCTCGTCGTCGGAGAGCTCGCGCTTCGTCTTGCCCGCGACCTCCTCCTTGGTGATCGCGGCGAGCGTCAGCCGGAGCGTCGCGGAGCGGAGCTCGTCGCGCTCCTTGATCGCGGCGTTGAGGTCTTCCTGCAGCTTCGACTTGAGCGTGGTCATGTGTCCGATTGTCGCAGGTGCGGGGATCGGAACGCCCCTTGATTTCAAGGGAGCTGCGCCAGAAGGCCGTACCGGGGGCGGGCGCGGCCGGTCCGGGACCGCCGGGCGCGGGGCACTTCCGCGGTCTGACACGATGGTCGTATGCACGCGCGATACGGAGTACCCCTTGGCATCACGGCGGTCGGCGCCGCCGGTCTGCTCTACTCGGCCGGTTTCGAGGCCCGTTCCTTCCGCCTCCGACGAGTGACGGTCCCCGTCCTCCCGGCCGGCATGCGCCCACTGCGCGTGCTCCAGGTCTCCGACATCCATATGGTCGGCGGCCAGCGCAAGAAGCAGCGGTGGCTGCGCTCCCTGGCCGGGCTGCGCCCCGACTTCGTGATCAACACGGGCGACAACCTGTCCGACCCGGAGGGCGTGCCGGAGGTGCTGGACGCGCTGGGCCCGCTGATGGAGTTCCCGGGCGCGTACGTGTTCGGCTCCAACGACTACTACGGCCCGAAGCTGCGCAATCCCGCCCGTTACCTGCTGGAGAAGGCCCAGGGCCGCCACGGCCTGAACGGCAACGCGCCCGCGGTCGACGCGATCCACAACCCGTGGGAGGACCTCCGCGAGGGCTTCGACGCGGCGGGCTGGCTCAACCTGACGAACACGCGCGGGACGCTCAAGGTCGAGGGCGTGTCCGTGGAGCTGACGGGGCTCGACGACCCGCACATCAAGCGGGACCGCTACGCGCAGGTGGCCGGCGGCCCGTCCGGCGCGGCGGACTTCGCGATGGGCGTGGTGCACGCGCCGTATCTGCGCGTGCTGGACGCGTACACGGCCGACGGCTACCCGCTGGTCCTGGCCGGCCACACGCACGGCGGCCAGCTTCGCATCCCCTTCTACGGCGCCTTGGTCACCAACTGCGACCTGGACACGGACCGGGCGAGGGGCCTGTCCACGCACACGGCGGAGGGCCGTAGGTCCTACCTCCACGTCTCGGCGGGCTGCGGCGCGAACCGCTACACCCCGTTCCGCTTCGCCTGCCCACCGGAGGCGACGTTGCTGACGTTCGTGGGGCGGGAGTAGGGCGGGGGCTGCGGTCGGGGGGCTGGGGCCCCAGGCGGGTCGGGGGCTGCGGTCGGGAGGCTGCTGCCCCGGGGGCTTGGGGCCGGGGGCTGCGGCCCGCGGCTCCGGAGTGGCGTGACCGGTGCGCGGTCGGTGGGGCTGGTGTGACCGATGCACGCCGGTGAGGCTGGTGTGACCAACGGGTGCTGGTGGGGCGATGTGATCACTGCTGAGTGCCGCTGTGACCGCTGGGCGCTGGGCCGCTGAGAGCCGATGTGACCACTGGGGCCGACGGAGGAGCCGTAACCCACCTGGCCCACCCATATCGCCCATTTCACCCACGCTCCCTAGCGTGAGGTACATGAGCGCCCCGATACCCCCGATACCCAGGGACATCCCGGATCTGCCCGCGATACCGGGCGTGCCGATACTGATGCCGTCGCACGTCCCCGCCACGGCGGTGGCGACCCCGGCGCCCCGCCGCCTGGCGGCAGCGTTCCGTCTGGTCGTCGCCGTACTCGCGACCGCGGCCGTGATCATCGAACTGATCCTTGGCAGCCCCTTGCGCCTACTGAGTCACTTCGCGATCCAGAGCAACATCCTCTTGGTCCTGGTCTTCGCCGCATCGGCTCGCCGCGCCTGGACGGCCCGCCGCCCCCTCCCCTCGTCACTGACCGGGGCGACCCTGCTCTACGTCCTGATCACGGGCCTGGTCTACCACCTACTCCTGGTGAACAGCGCGAGCCCCTTCACCCTGCCCGGCGTCCTCTCGGGCGAGGCGGCCGCCCCGACCGGCTGGCACGCGGTGACGACCCAGATCCTGCACACGGTGACTCCCCTGGCGGCCCTGCTGGACTGGCTGCTCCTCACACCCCCACGCGACCTGCACCTGCGCCAGGCCGCGCCCTGGCTGCTCTACCCGGTGGCCTACCTGGCCTTCGTCCTGGCCCGGGGCGAGTTCCTGGTCCCCGCCGAGCCGGCCCGCTACCTGTACCCGTTCCTCGACGTCGCCGATCACGGCCTCAAGAGCGTCCTGGGCAACGCGCTGCTCCTGGGCCTGGCGATGTACGCCCTGGCGCTGCTCCTGGTGGCCCTGGACCACGTCCGCCCGAACCCGCTGCGCGGACGCGTCCACCACCGCTCACAAACCGGATTTCGTCTCCAGCCACCGGTGGGCTAAAGTAAACGACGTCGCCGCGACGAGCAGCGACATCGGGGTGTAGCGCAGCTTGGCAGCGCGCTTCGTTCGGGACGAAGAGGTCGTGGGTTCAAATCCCGCCACCCCGACAGAGACACACCAGTTCAGGGCCGGTGCTGAGAGATCAGCACCGGCCCTGAACTGTTCTCCAGAAGCTCTCTGGGAAGATCTCGGAAATCGTCTCCAGACCAGTGCCCTACCCACGAGCCCTCAGCAGCGCATCCAGAGCAGCCACGGGCGAGCCGGGGCTCATCGCTCGACGCGCGTCCAACGCCTCCTCCCACATCCCGGTGAGCGCGGTCATCAGCGCCTGCCGCATCCCGGCCGCGATGTGGTCGTAGCGCGACTGCACCGAGCCGTCCACGTGACCCATCCGTTCGTCCATCAGCTTCGGCGGCGTCCCCACCTCTCGCATCGGAGTCTTGTGCGTGTGGCGGAACCCGTGCGGCGTCAGACCGGGAGCGATCGGCATCCAGCACGCCTCAGCCCGCCTGCAGGCCCCTTGCCCACGTGTCGGAATCCCGGGCCACGGCTCGGCGACCACCGGCACAGGGTGCTCTTCCTGATTGCCGCGTCCGGGATACCGTCCCGTGGCAGCAGGTCGAAAGAGCCTGGTGGCGAAGCCAGACCTGTGCTCGAAGCCAACGACGGAGGCTGCGCCTATTGCGGTGGACAGCCGCAGACTGTCGGCGACGCTTGAATAGTGAGCCGGTTCCGGCGGGTGAAAATTGACCCCCACTGCGTCAGTTGATGTTGGTCATTCCCCGGTGTTGGCGGCGGGAACCCGTCCGAGGTCGCGGCCGCGCATGCGGTAACTGTCGCCCTTCAGCGAGATCACCTCGGCATGATGAACGAGTCGATCGATCATCGCCGCGGCGACGGTGTCGTCGCCGAAGACCTCGCCCCAGCGCCCGAAGGGCTTGTTGCTGGTCACGATCACGGAGGCGCGTTCGTAGCGGCCCGAGATGAACTGGAAGAACAGGTTCGCCGCCTCGGGCTCGAAAGGGATGTAACCCACTTCGTCGACCACGATCAGCGGAATCCGTCCCAGCCGGGTCAACTCGTCGCTCAGACGTCCGGCCTGATGAGCCTCGGCGAGGCGGGTGACCCACTGGGCGGCGGTGCCGAAGGCGACCCGGTGTCCGGCCTGGCAGGCCCGGATGCCGAGCCCGGTGGCGAGGTGGGTCTTGCCGGTGCCGGGCGGCCCCAGGAAGATCACGTTCTCCTTTCCGGTGACGAAGTCCAGCGTCCCCAGATGGGCGATGACCTCGCGTTTCACGGACCGTTGGTGGTCGAAATCGAAGTCCTCCAGCGACTTGCGAGAGGGGAAACGAGCCGCCCGGATGCGTCCCTCGGCGCCGTGGGAGTCACGGGCTGCGACCTCCCGCTGCAGGCATGCGGCCAAATACTCCTCGTGGCTCCAGCCCTCGTCGCGGGCCCGTTCGGCGAGCCGGGTGGCCGCATCCCGCAGGGCCGGGGCCTTCAACGCCTTGGTCAGGTAGATCAGTTCGGAGCCGACGTCGCGGCTGGCCCGGGCCTGGTTCGTGCCGTTCTTCGTGCTCATCACGCTGCCCCTTCACCCGTGCTCAGCCCGCCGTCGATGACACCGAAGATCCGGTCATAGGTGTCCAGCGACCGCTCCTCGACCTCCGTCACGTCCACCGGCGCCGGTTTCGTGCCGGCGGCCGCCTTGCGGGCGGCTGCGGCAGCGGCCGCGTGGTCCGGGTCGGTGATGGTCTGGTGTCGGGCCCAGCTGCGGGCATGGCGGGCGACCTCGACGCCGTCGCAGGTCACCAGGACCTGGTCCAGGTCGGCGGCGACCTCGATGCGGCGGCCGACGGCCAGCGGATGCACCGAGTAGTCGCAGGTGTCCAGGCGGACGTAGTGGTCCCGGGGCAGCCGCAGGGATGCCTTCCACCAGCCCGGCGGGGCGATCGGCGGCAGGGCCAGCATTCGGGAGCGGTCCGCTTCCAGCCGGTCTGCCGGGCGGGCCTGCAAGGTCCGGTGGATGCGCCGGTTCGCCCTGGTCAGCCAGTCGGCGAGCTGAATGTTGAAGTCCGCCGGTGACGTGAACACCCGCCCGGGCAGGAACGACGTCTCGAGATAGCCGTTGGCCCGCTCGACCAGGCCCTTGGCCTCGGGGTCACGGGGCTTGCAGAGCAGGAACTTGACGCCCAGAAGTCCGGCGAACGCTGCAAAGTCTTCGGTCAGTTG
>NZ_JBHTWG010000016.1:66022-150718 GCF_042792555.1 Streptomyces sp. NPDC056628 | reverse complement strand
GGCCAGAACCAGTGGTTCCGGCCACCCCGGCGGCTTTCTGCGGCCCTGGTGGGCCATCTGGGGCCCCCGCGGACCCCGGACATGCCAAGGGCCCGCAGCGTGCCTGCTGCGGGCCCTTCTGCGTGTTCGCCTGATCCGGGACCTACACGTCCTCGCGGCGCAGCGAGGGCTTCAGATCCTTGAAGCGGCCGAGCAGGCCGTTCACGAACGACGGCGACTCGTCCGTGGAGAACTCCTTCGCCAGCTGGACCATCTCATCCAGCACGACCGCGTCCGGCGTCTCGTCGACCCAGATCAGTTCGTACGCGCCGAGGCGCAGGATGTTCCGGTCCACCACCGGCATGCGGTCGAGCGTCCAGCCGACCGAGTACTGCGCGATCAGCTCGTCGATCCGCCGGGCGCGCTCCGCGTACCCCTCGACCAACTGCATCGTGTACTCGCTGACCGGCGGCTGCCGGGTGTCCTCCCGGGAGAGCCGGACCCAGTCCGCGAGGACGGTGCGGACGCCGACGCCGCGCTGGTCGCCCTCGAAGAGGATCTGGAAGGCGCGCTTACGGGCCGTGTTGCGGGCAGCCACGGTTAGCTGTTCACCCGGCCGAGGTAGTCGCTCGTGCGGGTGTCGACCTTGATCTTCTCACCGGTGGTGATGAAGAGCGGGACCTGGATCTGGTGGCCGGTCTCCAGGGTGGCGGGCTTGGTGCCACCGGTGGAGCGGTCACCCTGGACGCCCGGCTCGGTCTCCTGGATGGTCAGCTCGACGGCGGCCGGCAGCTCGACGAAGAGCACCTCGCCCTCGTGCTGCGCGACGGTGGCGGTGAAGCCCTCGATCAGGAAGTTGGCGGCGTCGCCGACGGCCTTGCGGTCGACCATGAGCTGGTCGTAGGTCTCCATGTCCATGAAGACGAAGTACTCGCCGTCCATGTAGGAGAACTGCATGTCGCGCTTGTCGACGGTGGCCGTCTCGACCTTCACACCGGCGTTGAAGGTCTTGTCGACGACCTTCCCGGACAGCACGTTCTTGAGCTTGGTGCGCACGAAGGCCGGGCCCTTGCCGGGCTTGACGTGCTGGAACTCGACGACGGACCAGAGCTGGCCGCCTTCGAGCTTGAGCACCATGCCGTTCTTGAGGTCGTTCGTGGAAGCCACGGTTGCGGAATCTCCTGGACTGACGTGGACGACCCCGGCGCACGCACCTGCCTACAGGGCGAGCAGCTCCTTGGTCGTGATGGTGAGTAGCTCGGGTCCGCCGTCCGCCTCGGGGCGGACGACGAGCGTGTCATCGATCCGGACGCCGCCCCGGCCCGGGAGGTGGACCCCCGGTTCGACGGTGACCGGCACGCAAGCGTCCAGTTTACCCATGGCCGCGGGGGCCAACTGCGGGTCCTCGTCGATTTCGAGTCCGACACCGTGGCCCATGAGGGACGGCAAGCCCTCATGATGCCCGGCGGATTCCAGGACCTGGCGCGCGGCCCGGTCCACGTCGCGGTAGGCGGCGCCCGGCGCCAGCCTCTCCCGCCCGGCCCGCTGAGCGGCGAAGACGAGGTCGTACAGCTCGATCTGCCAGTCCGCGGGAGACGTGCCGATCACGAAGGTACGGCCGATCTCGCAGCGGTAGCCACGGTACGTCGCGCCCAGGCAGACGGAGAGGAAGTCGCCCTCCTCGACCCTGCGGTCGGTGGGCCGGTGCGCACGCCGGCCGGAGTGCGGGCCGGTGGCGACGGCCGTGGGGAAGGCGGGGCCGTCGGCGCCGTGGTCGACGAGGCGGCGCTCCAGCTCCAGGGCGAGGTGGCGTTCGGTGCGGCCGACGAGGATGGACTCGAGGAGTTCACCGAGGGCCTGGTCGGCGATCTCCGCGCCGATCCTGAGGCAGGAGATCTCCTCCTCGTCCTTGACGACCCGGAGCTGTTCCACGGCGGTACCGAGGCCGGCGAGGCGCAGCCGCGGCGCGGCCGAGCGGACGGCCCGGTGCCGGGCCACGGTGAGGTGGTGCTCCTCCACGGCGAGCGAGTCGGCGCCCTGGGCCGCGGCGAGGCCGGCGGCGGCGACGGCGGCGTCCCCGCCGGGGCGGGGAAGGGTGTGGATCAGCAGCGCCTCGTCGGGGCGGCCCTCGTAGGGGCGCTCGTCGGGCGGCTCGGCGCACACGAGCAGGTCGTCGGTCTTGGCGAGGAGCAGCGCGGCGCCCCGCGGGGCGGCGCCCGCGAGGTAGCGGACGTTTGCGGGGCGGGAGATCAGCGCGGTGGCGCTGCCGCTGGCTTGGCAGCGGTCCCTCAGGCGGGAGCGGCGGGTGGCGTACACCTCTGACATGACCCGAGCGTAAGAGCTTTGCCGGGTTGGCGCCGGTTGGGAGCGGCTGAGTGGGCGGTTCCCTGCGGGGCTTGGGGGGGCGTCGTGTGTCGGCCTCGGGCCGGTGGGGTGCTCGCGCGGTTCCCTGCGGGGCTTTGGGGGTGGGTGGCCACTGCCGATCGTCCGCCTCGGGCCGGTGGGGGTTGCTCGCGCAGTTCCCCGCGCCCCCTGGGGGGGGTGGGTGGCCACTGCCGATCGTCCGCCTCAGGCCGGTGGGGGTTGCTCGCGTCCCTCGGAGGGGCTACCAGGACGGGGGGCTGGCGATGGAGCGGGAGAGGACCTCGTCGAGGACCTGGGCCGTCTGGGGGACGTCCAGTTGGGAGTTGTCGATGATGGGGAGGCCCGAGCCGTACCAGCCGGCCATGCGGCCGTGGATGCGGGCGACCTCCTCGTCGGTGAGGCGGCGGTTGCCCGAGCGTTCGGCGTTGCGCTCCAGGACGATCTCCAGGCCAGGGAGGAGGACGACCGGAAGGAGCCCGGGCCCCACGTGCCGCTTCCAGCCGCCGAGGCCCACGACGGGCCGGTCCGGGAAGACCGCGTCGTCGAGGATGCAGGAGATCCCGTTGGCCAGGAAGTTACGCGCGGCGAAGCCGCAGGTGCGGCGGGCGAGGCGGTACTGGGCCTCGGAGTGGTCGTTCCAGCCGGACTGGGGGTCGGCGAAGCCCGAGCGGACCCATTCCCGGACGTCGTCGAGGCTGATGTGCGCGGTGGGGACCCTGCGGTGGTCCGCCCAGTACTTGGCGACGCTCGTCTTGCCCGCTCCGGCCGGGCCGATCAGCAGCACCGCGAGGGTGGTGGACGCCGGGTCGGGGGCCGTGATGGCGGGCGGGGCGCTCGGCATGGCGACGGGGCCGCCGGGCGGAAGCGGGACATGGCCCGTGGTCTCGGGCGCCGGCGGGCCGTAGCCGTGCTGCGGGGCGGGGGCCGCGGGTCCCGGGGGTGCGAAGCCCGGCGCCGCGGGCGGCGGGGGCACCGGTGCGGGCCCCTGCTGCGATGCGGACCCCGGCTGTGCTCCCTGCGCTCCGGGGTGGTGTGCGGCCGGCGACCAACCGTGCCCCGGCTGGTGGGGCGGCGGCAGCGGAGAACCCACTGCGTGCTGCATCCGGTGCCACTCCGTCTCGTCGTCCATGGCCATTGGCGCTGGCAGCCGGGCCCGGCCCCGCTGCCTACCGAACGGTACCGCCCCCGGCCGTCGTTTGGTGAACGGCCGGGGGCGGTCCGAAGTGCCCATCGCCGCAGGCGAATCGGACACAAACGTGCGTCCGCGGACTTACTGTCCGACTTCGCCGTAGGCGGCGAGCAGCACGCCCGGGTCCGGTCCCTCCAGGACGGTCGGCTTGGCCAGGCCGTCCAGGACGATGAACCTCAGCAGGTCACCGCGGGACTTCTTGTCGACCTTCATGGTCTCCAGCAGCTTGGGCCACTGGTCGTAGCGGTAGTGCAGCGGCAGCCCGACCGATTCGAGGATCGTGCGGTGCCGGTCGGCGGTCGCGTCGTCCAACCGGCCCGCCAGGCGTCCGAGTTCGGCGGCGAAGTGCATGCCGACGGCTACGGCGGCACCGTGCCGCCACTTGTAGCGCTCGTTCTTCTCGATGGCGTGGCCGAGCGTGTGGCCGTAGTTGAGGATCTCCCGCAGGCCCGATTCCTTCAGATCCGAGGAGACGACCTCCGCCTTGACCCGGATCGAACGCTCGATCAGCTCGGCGGTGTGCGGGCCCGCCGGGGTGCGCGCGGCCTGCGGGTCCGCCTCGATGAGCTCGAGGATCGCCGGGTCGGCGATGAAGCCCGCCTTGATGATCTCCGCGAGTCCGGAGACGTAGTCGTGGACGGGCAGGGACTCCAGCGCCGCCAGGTCGCACAGGACCCCGGCGGGCGGGTGGAAGGCGCCGACGAGGTTCTTGCCCTCGGCGGTGTTGATGCCGGTCTTGCCGCCGACCGCCGCGTCCACCATGGCCAGCACGGTGGTCGGGACGGCGATCCAGCGCACCCCCCGCAGCCAGGTGGCGGCCACGAAGCCGGCGAGGTCCGTCGTGGAGCCGCCGCCGACGCCGACGACGACGTCGGAGCGGGTGAAGCCGGACTGGCCGAGGGCCTTCCAGCAGTAGGCGGCGACCTCGACGGTCTTGGCCTCCTCCGCGTTCGGGACCTGGATGGCGACCGTCTCGAAGCCCTGGCCGGCCAGGTCGGCCCGCAGCGCCTCACCGGTCTCGGCCAGCGCCTCCGGGTGGATCACCGCGACCCGCTTGACCCGGTCGCCGATCAACCCGCCCAGCTCGCCGAGGAGCTGACGGCCCACCAGGACCTCGTAGGGGTCACTGCCCGCGCTGCCGCCGACCTGGATACGCGTCACTGCCTCGGTCATGCGTCCTTCAACTCCAGTGCGTCCAGCGCGGCTCGGGTCACTTCTTCGGGGGTACGGCCGTCGGTGGCCACGACGGCCGTCGCGACCTCCTCGTACAGGTGGCGGCGGGCCTCCATGAGCTCGCGCCACTGCTTGCGCGGGTTGACCGCGAGCAGCGGGCGGGCGGCGTTGAGGCCGGTGCGTTTCACGGCTTCCTCGACGTCCATCGAGAGGTAGACGACCCGCTGTCCGGCGAGCAGGGCCCGGGTGCCGGCGTCGAGGATCGCCCCGCCGCCGAGCGCCAGGACGCCGTCGTGCTCCCCGAGCGCACGGCGCACGGCCTGCTTCTCGATCTCCCGGAAGGCGGCCTCGCCGTCGTCCACGAAGATCTCGGAGATGGTCCGGCCCTGCTCGGCCACGATGTCGTCGTCGGTGTCGCGGTAGCCGACGCCGAGGCGCCCGGCCATCAGCTCGCCGACGGTGGACTTGCCCACACCCATCGGCCCGACCAGCACCACGACGGGCGCCCCGCTCATCGGATGGCCAGGTTGTCGAGGTACGAGCGGACGTTGCGGCGCGTCTCGGCGACCGAGTCGCCGCCGAACTTCTCCGCGACCGCGTCCGCGAGGACGAGGGCCACCATGGCCTCGGCGACGATACCGGCGGCCGGGACCGCGGAGACGTCGGAGCGCTGGTGGTGGGCCTGGGCGGCCTCGCCGGTGGTGACGTCGACCGTCTTCAGGGCGCGCGGCACGGTGGCGATCGGCTTCATCGCGGCGCGGACCCGCAGCAGCTCACCGGTGGTGAGACCACCCTCGGTGCCGCCGGAGCGGCCGGAGGTGCGCCGGATGCCCTCGTCGGTCCGCACGATCTCGTCGTGGGCCTGGGAGCCCGGCACGCGGGCCAGCTCGAAACCGTCGCCGAGCTCGACGCCCTTGATGGCCTGGATGCCCATGAGGGCCCCGGCGAGACGGGCGTCCAGCTTGCGGTCCCAGTGCACGTGCGAGCCGAGGCCCACCGGTACGTCGTAGGCGAGCACCTCGACGACGCCACCGAGGGTGTCGCCGTCCTTGTGGGCCTGGTCGACCTCCGCGACCATCGCCTTGGAGGTGTCGGCGTCCAGGCAGCGCAGCGGGTCGGCGTCCAGCCGCTCCACGTCGGCCGGGGTCGGGTAGACGCCCTGCGGGGCCTTCACCGCGCACAGCTCCACGACGTGCGAGACGATCTCGATGCCCGTCGTCTCCTTGAGGTACGACCGCGCCACCGCGCCGAGCGCCACACGGGCGGCCGTCTCCCGGGCCGAGGCCCGCTCCAGGATGGGCCGGGCCTCGTCGAAGCCGTACTTCTGCATCCCGGCGAGGTCGGCGTGGCCGGGGCGGGGCCGGGTCAGCGGGGCGTTGCGGGCGAGCCCGGCCAGGATCTCCGGGTCGACGGGGTCGGCCGCCATGACCTGCTCCCACTTGGGCCACTCGGTGTTGCCCACCATGATCGCGATCGGGGAGCCGAGCGTGAGGCCGTGCCGGACGCCGCCGAGGAAGGTGACCTCGTCACGCTCGAACTTCATGCGCGCACCGCGTCCATAGCCGAGGCGGCGCCGGGCCAGGTGGTCCGCCACCATCTCCGTGGTGATCGGCACGCCGGCGGGAAGGCCCTCCAGCGTCGCGACGAGTGCGGGGCCGTGGGACTCCCCCGCGGTCAGCCAGCGCAACCTGCTCAACGGTGCTCCTCGATGCTCGCGCCCTGGTACTGCACTGCGTACGCGCCTCAGCGCGTACCGCGTCGGCGGCCAGGTGCGCGGCCCGGGCCCGCCACCTCCGATCCTCCCACGTCCGGGCCCGGCCACCGGCCGCCGGTCCATCTGGCGGACGGCAGGTGGACGTCCCGCGGCCGGGGCGGGGCTCAGGAGGAGGGGTCGCCCTGGCCCCGCTGCGGGGCGTAGGAGCCGAGGAAGTCGGCGCCGCTCGGCTGCCCCGCGGGCTGCGGCGGCTGCTGCGGGGCGTAGGGGCCGAGGAAGTCGGCGCCCCTGGCCTGCGCCGGCCGGGGCGCGACGGTGGGCGTCCGGCCCTGGCGCCGCGCCCGCCGCTGGTCGAGCTTGCGCTTGGCCTTGTAGACCCAGGACCCCACCACGAGGAGCAGGATGAGGACCAGGACGGGAATCTGGATCCAGTCCGGCATGAACTGGAGGACGATCTCGAATATCTCGCTCTTGCCGGACGCGATCGGCACGCCTGTGGACACGGTGTCGTGCTCCCCCTGTGAAGGCTGCTCCGCCCCCTGCGGAACTCAGCGGATCTTAGCGGGCCGCGAGGGCGCGCTCGCCCGCTTTTCGCATCGCCTCCAGCGGCGCCGGGGCGCGGCCGGTCATCTGCTCGACCTGGAGCACGGCCTGGTGCACGAGCAGGTCGAGGCCGCTGACGACGGCTCCGCCGTACATCGACCAACGGGCCGCGAGCGCGGTGGGCCAGGGGTCGTAGAGCACGTCGAAGAGGGTGGCGGGCCGCTCGGGCACGGCGTGGGCGAGGGCGTCGGTGGTGCCCGCGGGGGTCGTCGCGATCACCAGCGGGGCGCGCAGCGCCTCGGCGGCGTCGGCCCAGTCCGCCGTGCGGACGTCGATGCCGAGCCGTTCGCCCCACTGCCGCATCTCGGCGGCGCGCGCCCCGCTGCGGACGTACGCCACGACCTCGCCGGTGCAGACGCGGGCCAGCGCGGCCAGCGCCGAGGACGCGGTGGCGCCGGCGCCGAGCACGGCGGCCGAGCCGACCTCCTCGATGCCGCGCTCGCGCAGGGCGGCGACCATGCCGGGAATGTCGGTGTTGTCGCCGACGCGGCGGCCGTCTCCGGTGACGACGACGGTGTTGACGGCCTCGACCGAGGCGGCCGTCTCGCTGATCTCGTCGAGCAGCGGGATGACGGCCCGCTTCAACGGCATGGTCAGCGACAGCCCGGCCCACTCGGGGCCGAGTTCGGCGAGGAAGCCGGGCAGGGCCGCCTCGTCGACGTCGAAGCGGTCGTACGACCAGCCGGTGAGCCCCAGTTCGGCGTAGGCGGCCCGGTGCAGCACCGGGGACAGGGAGTGCTGGATGGGGGAACCGAGCACCGCCGCCCGGCACCGCCTGTCCGTCGCGGCCATCGCGGCCATCGCGGCCATCGCGGAATCGTTCACTGCGTCCGTGGTCCCTAGCTCTTCTTCCTCGACGCGTTGAACTGCTCGACCAGCTTCTCGTGGTCCTTCAGCGTCTTGGTGAACTTGCTGGTCCTGCCGTCCAGCGAGATGAAGTAGTACCAGCCGTCCTTCGTCGGGTTCAGCGCGCCCTTGAGCGCTTCCTCACCCGGGTTGCCGATGGGGCCGGGCGGCAGGCCCTTGACGAAGTACGTGTTGTACGGGCTGTCGTAGCGCCGCAGCTCGGCGATGCTCAGGTCGATCTTGCTCTGGTTCTTGATGTAGTTGTACGTGGAGTCGAACTCCAGGGACCCGTAGGTCTCGGGGTTACCGGGCTTGAGGCGGTTGTAGACGACCTCGGCCATCTTGCGGTAGTCGTCGTGGCTGGTGCCCTCGGCCTGGGCCAGGCTGGCCACGGTGAGCACCTCCCAGGGGCCGTCGAGACCGAGGCCGGCGGCCTTCTTCTCCAGCCCCATCTCCTCGTACTTCTCCGTGGCCCGGCCGACCATCTCCTTCAGCACGGTCGCCGGCTTCTGGCCCTTGCTGGCCGCGTAGCTGGAGGGGTAGAGGAACCCTTCCAGCGGGTCCTTCACATTGGGGTGGTCCAGCGCCCAGTCGGGCAGGCCGAACTTCTTGTACTGCTTCTTCGCGACCTCGGCCGTGGTGCCGTCGGCGACGCCGAGGCGCTTGTCGATCAGCGCGTACACGGCGACGTTCCGGGTGCCCTCGGCGATGATCAGATTGGACCGGCTCTTGGGGCTGAGCATCAGTTCGACGGCGCTGGCCGCCGACATCTGCTTCTGCATCGTGTAGACGCCGTCCTGGATGGAGCGGCCGTCCGCGTTGTCGTTCTGCGCGGAGACGAACGCCTCGACGCTCTCGACGACCCCGGCCGCCTCGAGTTTCTGGCCGATGACCCAGCCGCCTGCGCCCTTGGGGATGACGACGGTGACCTGCTCGCCGTTGCCGTCGCCCGCGTAGTCGGGCGCCGGGCCGAAACGGTCCTGGTAGAACTGGTAGCCGAAGTAGCCGACGCCGCCGACCGCGCCCACGAAGATCAGGGTGAGGACCAGGCAGGCGGGTCCGCCGCGACGTTTCTTCGGTTTCTTGCCGCCGCGCCCCGACCGGTCGCCACGCCCGCCCGTGTCGTCGTCATCGTCCTGGTCGCCGCCCGCGAAGAAGGCGTGTTCGCCCTGGTCCGGGCCCGGGTCCCAGCCGGTGTCCGGCTCGGGCTCGGCGGCGCGCCGGGCGGGCGGCTCCGGGGGCGGATAGGAATCCCGCGTGCCGTAGTAGTCGGGCTGCCCTCCCCCGTAGGCGGCCTGCTGCTGCCCGTACGGGTCCGCCGGGTCGCCGTACGGGGCCTGCTGGTGCCCGCCCGTGGCCCAGCCGCCGTCGTAGGGCTGCTGGCCGTGGTCCTGGTGCTGGCCGTGGCCCTGCTGCTGACCGTGACCCTGCTGCTGGTCGTGACCCTGCTGCTGCCCCTGGTCCGCGTACTGCTGGGGGTAACCCTGCTGCGGGTACTGCTGCTGGCCGTACCCGGTGTGCTGACCGTCGTTCCACTCGCCGTACTGCTGCTGCGCCTGCTGGGCGTAGTACTGCTGGTCGGCGTACTGCTGCTGATCGTACTGCTGCTGACCGTACTGCTGGTGCTGCGGGTCGGCGTAATGCTGCTGCCCGTAGCCCTGCTGGTCCTGCTGGGCGTCCCATCCGCCGTCCCCGAGCAGCGGATCGTCCTGCCATCGATCGGAGCCGTCGCCCCGGCCATATTCAGTCATCGGAGCGGTCGGCACGCCGGAGTCCGCCGTGGGGGGCGAGGCCGTGCGTGCCTTCCTCCTCTCGGGTGAGGTGGCCGTAGCCGTCGGCCCGTCGCGGCAGATGGGTCCCGTGGTGTCGCCCGACGGTGGAAGGACCTGGCCCCGTCGCACCGTTCATGACAGCCGTGTCCGTGCGCCCCGCGCGCACGGACACGGCTCGCCGCAGCATTGCCTGGTGGATGTGCGCCCCTAGAACTCGTGGTCCGACCGGCACCGGGCCATGCACGGGCAACGGGCCGGCCTGTCCGGCCCGGCCCGCATGGGTCCGTCCACGCACCTGAAGCGTGGTCACCGATCGCACCTCCTCCACGCGGCGACCGGGGCCGGTCACCTCGTTCCCACCGTCCGCGGCGGGTCCGGCCGGCAGGCCGGGGGCGGGTGACCGGTTCCCTGGAACCGCGAGACCGTCGGTCCCTGAGCGATCGGGCTCAGATGCCGTCCGGTCTCCGTAAGTACAACGGCTGTTCGACCGCCGCCGTATCGCGCGGAACGTTACCGTATCGCGATCAGATAACCACTTCGACGCCCTCGCCGGGTGCTGTGCCTGACACCCGTTCGGATTCGAGGGCCTGTTGCAGGATGATCACCGCGGCGGCCTGGTCGATGACCGAACGGCCCTTCTTGGACTTCACGCCGGAGGCGCGCAGCCCCTGACTGGCCGTCACGGTCGTCATCCGCTCATCGACGAGTCTGACCGGAACGGGCGCGATCAGGCGGGCGAGTTCCTGGGCGAAGCCCCGGACCTTCACCGCGGCCGGGCCCTCGCCTCCCTTGAGGGAGCGGGGCAGCCCGACGACGACCTCGATCGGCTCGTACTCCTCGACGAGCTGCCGGAGGCGGCGCTGCGCGGCCGGGACGTCCCGGCCCGGGACCGTCTCCACGGGGGTGGCGAGGATGCCGTCCGGGTCGCACGAGGCGACGCCGATCCGGGCGTCGCCCACGTCGACGGCGAGGCGGCGGCCGCGGCGCATGCCCCGGCCGTCACCGCTCGCCTGTGTGTCGGAACTCACTTGGCGGTGTCCGCCACGAGCCGCTCGACCGCGTTGACGGCCTCGCCGACCGCGGCCGGGTTCTGGCCGCCGCCCTGGGCCACGTCCGGCTTGCCGCCACCGCCGCCGCCGAGGGTCTTGGCGGCCGTACGGACCAGCTCACCGGCCTTGAGGCCGCGGTCGCGGGCGGCGTCGTTGGTGGCGATGACCGTCAGCGGCTTGCCGTTGTTCACGGTGAACAGGGCGACCACGGCGGCGCGTCCGCCCTGGATGCGGCCGCGGACGTCGAGGACGAGCTTGCGCAGGTCGTCGGGGGTGGTGCCGTCGGGGACCTGGCCGGTGACGACCGCGACGCCGCGGACGTCCTTGGCGGACTCGGCGAGCCCGGCGGCGGCCTGGAGCACCTTCTCGGCGCGGAACTTCTCGATCTCCTTCTCGGCGTCCTTCAGCTTGCTGAGCATGGCGGAGACCTTCTCCGGGAGCTCCTCGGGACGTCCCTTGACCAGCTCCTGGAGCTGGGCGACGACCGTGTGCTCACGGGCCAGGAAGTTGTAGGCGTCGACGCCGACCAGGGCTTCGATCCGGCGGACGCCGGAGCCGATGGACGACTCGCCGAGCAGCTTGACCAGGCCGAGCTGGGCGGTGTTGTGGACGTGCGTGCCGCCGCACAGCTCCTTGGAGAAGTCTCCGATGGTCACCACGCGGACGCGCTCGCCGTACTTCTCGCCGAACTCGGCGATGGCGCCCTGCTTCTTGGCCTCGTCGATGCCCATGATGTCGGCGCGCACGTCGAGGTCGCGGGCGAGCACCTCGTTGATCTTCTGCTCGACGTCGGTCATGACGGCCGTCGGGACGGCGGACGGCGCGCCGAAGTCGAAGCGGAAGCGGCCGGGCTGGTTCTCGGAGCCGGCCTGGGCGGCCGTCGGGCCGAGGGCGTCGCGCAGGGCCTGGTGGGTGAGGTGCGTGGCCGAGTGGGCGCGGGCGATGGCCGTACGGCGGCGGGCGTCGATGGAGGCGTGCGCGCGGGCGCCGACGGTGACCTCGCCGACCTGGACGACGCCCTTGTGGACGTAGACGCCCGGGACGGGCTTCTGGCAGTCGCGGATCTCGACGAGGGCGCCGGTGTCGGTCCTGATGCTGCCGGTGTCGCCGATCTGGCCGCCGCCCTCGGCGTAGAACGGGGTGCGGTCGAGGACGATCTCGACCTCGTCGCCCTCGGAGGCGGCCGGCGAGGAGACGCCGTCGACCAGGATGCCGACGACGGTGGACTCGCCCTCCGTCTCCGTGTAGCCGATGAAGTCGGTCGCACCGGCCTTGTCGGCGATCTCGCGGTAGGCGCCCGCGCCGGCGTGACCGGTCTTCTTGGCCTGGGCGTCGGCCTTGGCGCGCTCCCGCTGCTCCTTCATCAGGCGGCGGAAGCCGTCCTCGTCCACGGAGAGGCCCTGCTCGGCGGCCATCTCCAGGGTGAGGTCGATCGGGAAGCCCCAGGTGTCGTGGAGCAGGAACGCCTTGTCGCCGGCGAGGACCTTGCCGCCGGTGGCCTTGGTCTCGCTGACGGCGGTGTCGAGGATGTTGGTGCCGGCCTTCAGCGTCTTGAGGAAGGCGTTCTCCTCGGCGACGGCGACCTTCTCGATGCGCTCGCGGTCGGTGATGAGCTCGGGGTACTGCTGGCCCATCATCTCGATGACGGTGTCGACGAGGTCCAGGACGACCGGGCCGGTGGCGCCGAGCAGGCGCATGTTGCGGATGGCGCGGCGCATGATGCGGCGCAGCACGTAGCCGCGGCCCTCGTTGCCGGGGGTGACGCCGTCGCCGATGAGCATCACGGAGGTGCGCATGTGGTCGGTGACCACGCGCAGGGAGACGTCCGACTCCTCGGAGTCGCCGTAGGCCACGCCGGTCAGCTCGGTGGCCTTCTTGATGACGGCCATGGAGGTGTCGATCTCGTAGATGTTCTGCACGCCCTGCAGAATCATGGCGAGGCGCTCGAGGCCGAGGCCGGTGTCGATGTTCTTGCTGGGCAGTTCGCCGAGGATCTCGAAATTGTCCTTGCCGGTGCCCTCGCCGCGCACGTACTGCATGAAGACGAGGTTCCAGATCTCCACGTACCGCTCGTCATTGACGGCGGGGCCGCCCTCGACGCCGAACTCGGGGCCGCGGTCGTAGTTGATCTCGGAACACGGACCGCAGGGGCCGGGGACCCCCATGGACCAGAAGTTGTCCTTCATGCCGAGGCGCTGGATGCGCTCCTTCGGCACGCCGATGACCTCGTGCCAGATGCGCTCGGCCTCGTCGTCGTCCTTGTAGACCGTGATCCAGAGCTTCTCCGGCTCCAGGCCGTAACCACCCTTGTCCTGGGGGGTGGTGAGCAGCTCCCAGGCGTACTTGATGGCGCCTTCCTTGAAGTAGTCGCCGAAGGAGAAGTTGCCGCACATCTGGAAGAACGTGCCGTGCCGGGTGGTCTTGCCGACCTCTTCGATGTCGGGCGTGCGCACGCACTTCTGCACGCTGGTGGCGCGGCGGAAGGGCGGCTTGACCTCACCCAGGAAGTAGGGCTTGAAGGGCACCATGCCGGCCGGGACGAGGAGCAGAGTCGGGTCGTCCGCGATGAGCGACGCCGAAGGGACGACGGTGTGCCCGCGCTCCTCGAAGAAGCTCAGCCAGCGGCGGCGAATCTCGGCCGACTCCATCAGTGGTCCTCATTCCGGTTGTTCGTATACGTCGTGCTGTCGATGACGTATGACTTCGGCTGCTTGTGGTTCTCGATGGCGGTGTACCGCCGGGACGCGGGGAGCTCGGGGCGTTCGTCGATGCCCAGGGCCTCCTGGAGCTCGGCCTCCCGCCGGGCCATGTTGTCCCGGACGTCGAGGGCGAAGCCCACAGCTCGGTCCTTGATGCGGTGACCTGCCTCGAGCGCCTTGTTCGCCGCGGTCGCGGCGAGGCTCTCGGGGGTCAGCTGCTTCAGCTTCCGGTTGACCTTGGTGGTGGCCCAGACACCGGCGGCGACGCCTGTGCCGAACCAGAACGTACGGCGGAACATGCTGGGTCTCAGTCCCTCTTCCCGCGGTTTCGCTTCTCGCGCCGCGCGGCCGGCACGGTACGGCCGACGATCACGGTGCCTCTGGAGGCCCGGGCGGGCTCGCCGTCCTTGCGGCCGAGGGCCCGGCGCACGCCGTAGCCGAAGGCCGCCACCTTGACCAGGGGGCCGCCGAAGGTGGAGGCGACGGTGGTCGACAGCGCGGAGGCGTTCGACGTGACCTCCTGCACGTCGGAGGCGATCGCGTCGACCCGGTCGATCTGGGTCTGCGCGGAACGCACCGCCGAGGAGGCGTCTGCGAGGAGCGGCACGGCCTGGTCGGTCACGTCCGCGACCAGCTTGGTGGTCGCCTTGAGCGTCTGGGCCAGCCTCGCCAGCGCTACGGCGAGGAAGGAGACCAGGATCGCCCAGAAGACCGCCACCAGAATCCCGGCAACCTCTCCACCGGACACTGTGTGCACCCGCTCCCTGATACGTGCCTCTGCATCGGTCTGCATCGAAAAAGTCGTGCACCGAGCCTATCGCGCCGGTGATGTGCAGCCGTACCGGATTACCCCCGGGCGCACGGCCGAGTCGCCGCGGACGCGAAAGCCCGCCGCCGCCCCACCGGGAAGGTGGGGAGACGACGGGCTCCGGTGCCAGGGTGCTACGGCCGCCGAAGGATCAGCGGGCGTAGTACTCGACGACGAGCTGCTCGTCGCAGATCACCGGGATCTCCTTGCGGTTCGGCTCGCGGTCCAGGCGGAACGCCAGGGCCTTGAGGTTCACCTGGAGGTAGCGCGGGATCTCACCGTCGGGGGCGAAGCCACCCTCGCGGGCGATGGAGAAGAGGGTCTTCTCGCGGCTGCGCTCACGGACCATCACGACGTCGTCGGGCTTGACGCGGAAGGACGGCTTGTCGACCTTCTGGCCGTTGACCTCGATGTGGCCGTGGACGACCATCTGACGGGCCTGGTAGATGGTGCGGGCGATGCCCGAACGCAGGACCAGGGCGTCGAGACGGCGCTCGAGCTCGATGATCAGGGCCTCACCGGTCTTGCCCTGAACCTTGGAGGCACGCTCGTAGGCGCGGACGAGCTGGCGCTCGGACACGTCGTACTGCGCGCGCAGACGCTGCTTCTCCAGCAGACGGACCTTGTAGTCCGAGTTCTGCTTGCGGCCGCGGCCGTGCTCACCCGGCGGGTAGGGACGGGCCTCGAAGTACTTGACGGCCTTCGGGGTCAGCGCGATGCCGAGGGCACGCGACTTCTTGACCTTGGGGCGGGACTGGTTCGCCACTGCTTTTCCTTTTCTCATTCGGCTGCCTCAGGGTTACGGGAGGTCGCAATCCGCAGCCCGGGAATCCCGGCAGGTCCACGAGGGACGAGCCAGGCAGCCGCTCCCTGGTCTGGGCACATATGTGCAGCACACGAACGGCCCACCGACCGGTCCCGGAACTCACGGGTGGTGGTGGGCTGCCCGCGACACCTACAACGGTGCGCGACGCTCCTGGATCGAAGATCCGGCTGGATGTCCCGCCTGAGGCGCCGACCGAGGCCGGACACGGGACGCAGCACTTCGCGACATTCTACAGGGTGCTCAGGACCGTCTGCGACCGAGCCGCTTCCTGGTCCACTCGACGGCGTCCGCGTACCGCGCCTCGGTGCCGTGCCGGGTCGGGGTGTAGTACTCGCGGTCCTTGAGCACGTCGGGCGCGTACTGCTGCTCGGCGATGCCCTCCGCCAGGTCGTGCGGGTACACGTACCCCTGGGCGTGCCCCAGCTTGGCGGCGCCCTTGTAGTGCCCGTCGCGCAGATGGGGCGGCACGGAGCCGGCCAGGCCCTTGCGCACGTCGTCCAGGGCGGCGCCGATCGCTGTCGTCGCGGCGTTGGACTTCGGGGCGAGCGCGAGGGCGATCGTGGCATGGCTGAGCGTGAGGGCGGCCTCCGGGAAGCCGATCATGGCGACGGCCTGGGCGGCGGCGACGGCGATCGGCAGGGCGTTCGGGTCGGCGAGGCCGATGTCCTCGCTGGCGGAGATCATCAGGCGCCGGGCGATGAAGCGGGGGTCCTCGCCGGCCTCGATCATCCGGGCCAGGTAGTGCAGGGCGGCGTCCACGTCGGAGCCGCGGATCGACTTGATCAGGGCGCTGGCCACGTCGTAGTGCTGGTCGCCGTCACGGTCGTACTTCACCGCGGCCCGGTCGACGGTCTGCTCCAGGGTCTGGAGGCTGATCTCGCTCTCGCCCTGGTCGAGGGCGGCCCCGGCGGCGGCCTCCAGCGCGGTCAGGGCGCGGCGGGCGTCGCCGCCGGCGATGCGCAGCAGGTGCTCCTCGGTGTCCCCGGGGAGGGCGACGGCGTCCTTCAGGCCGCGCTCGTCGCTCATCGCGCGGCGCAGGAGGCTGCGGATGTCGTCGTCGGTGAGAGGTTCGAGGGTGAGCAGCAGGGAGCGGGAGAGCAGGGGCGAGATGATCGAGAAGTAGGGGTTCTCGGTGGTGGCCGCGATCAGGGTCACCCAGCGGTTCTCCACGGCGGGCAGGAGGGAGTCCTGCTGGGCCTTGCTGAAGCGGTGGATCTCGTCGAGGAAGAGGACGGTCTCCTGGCCGTAGCCGCCGGTGGCGCGGCGGGCGCCGTCGATGACCGCGCGGACCTCCTTCACCCCGGCGGTGATGGCGGACAGCTCGACGAAGCGCTTGTTGGTGGCCTTGGAGACGACGTAGGCCAGGGTGGTCTTGCCGGTGCCGGGCGGGCCCCAGAGGATCACCGAGGAGGGTCCGGCCGGCCCCCCGGCGCCCTCGCCGACGAGTCTGCGCAGCGGGGAGCCCGGCTTGAGCAGGTGCTGTTGGCCCACGACCTCGTCGAGGGTGCGCGGGCGCATGCGGACCGCCAGGGGACTGCTCGTCGGGTCCTTCTCCTGGCGCTCTTCGGCTGCGGCGGTGAACAGATCGGGCTCCACGACAGAAACCCTAAAGCACCGCACTGACAATCCCCTCGGGGCTGTCAGCTCGTCCAGAAGTCCCACCAGCGGGTCAGGACCAGCATGCCGATGATCCCGATGTGCAGCACGGGCATGACCCAGGTGAACTCGCCGAAGAAGGTCTTCAGCCAGGCCGGCGCGGGCAGCAGGCCGTTGCGCACGTTGAACGAGGTGACGTACCAGAACATGACGATGGTGGCGACCCACGCGAGGCTGCACCACAGGCACAGGGCGTTGATCCGGTACAGGGACTGGAACATCAGCCAGGCGCAGAAGACCACGCCGAAGAGGGTGCCGGCGTTGAAGGTCAGCCAGTACCAGCGCGGGAAGCGGGCGCGGCCGAGCAGGCTCACGCCGACGCAGATGACGATGCCGTAGGCCACGAGGCCGAGCATCGGGTTGGGGAAGCCGAAGACGGCGGCCTGCTTGGACTCCATGACGCTGCCGCAGGAGACGACGGGGTTCAGGCTGCACCCGGGGGTGAACGTCTTCCCCTCGGCCTTGGCCTCGAGCAGCTTGAACTTGTCGATCGTGATGACCCAGGCGGCGAGCAGGCCCGCGGCGCCGGTGATCACCAGCAGCAGGGCGAGCGCCCGGCTGCCGCCGACCGACCGCGCGGCGGACGGTGCGGGCTCCGACTCGGGCTCGGTGGAGACGTCTTTGACTGTCGTCTTGCTCATCACGCCGATTCCGTCACTTGAGGCTTGGAGTTTCCCCGGACAGGGCACATTGTGCCGCACACGCACGCGTTCCCACCGTTCGCTGCGCATAAGGAAGTACGCATGAGCGGGGGCATGCGTTCGGTTCAGGACACCCCGGGACAGCGGAAAAGAGGGGGACCCGGCCGGTCCCCCTCTTTTCCGTACGGCCCGCGGAATCAGCCCAGACGGGATTCCAGCTCCGCGACGATCTCGTTGACGCCGACGGCGATCTGCTCGCCGGACTGCATGTCCTTGAGCTGGACGACGCCCTCGGCGAGGTCGCGCTCACCGGCGACGACCGTGTAGCGGGCGCCGCTGCGGTTGGCGTTCTTCATCGCGCCCTTGAGGCCCTTGCCGCCGTAGGAGAAGTCCGCCGCGATGCCGAGCTTGCGCAGCTCGGTGACCTTGGTGAACAGCACCCGGCGGGCCTCCTCGCCGAGCGGCACCGCGAACACGCTGGTGGTGGAGGGGAGTTCGAGCTCCACGCCCTCCGCCTCCAGGGCGAGGACCGTGCGGTCGACGCCGAGGGCCCAGCCGACGGACGGCAGCGCGGGGCCGCCGATCATCTCGGACAGGCCGTCGTACCGGCCGCCGCCGCCCACCGCGGACTGGGAGCCCAGACCGTCGTGGACGAACTCGAAGGTCGTCCGGGTGTAGTAGTCCAGGCCGCGCACCAGCTTGGGGTCGTCCTCGAAGACGACGCCCGCGGCCGTGATCAGCTCGCGGACCTCCTCGTGGTACGCCTTGCAGGCGTCGCACAGGTAGTCGCGCAGCAGCGGGGCGCCGCCGAGCTGCTTCTGGACCGACTCGCGCTTGTCGTCCAGCACGCGCAGCGGGTTGATGTCCGCGCGGCGCAGGGTGTCCTCGTCGAGGTCCAGGCCGCGCAGGAAGTCCTGGAGCGCGGCGCGGTACACCGGGCGGCACTCCTGGTCGCCCAGGGAGTTCAGCAGGATGCGGAAGTTCCGCAGGCCCAGGGAGCGGTACGCCTGGTCGGCCAGGATGATCAGCTCGGCGTCCAGCGCCGGGTCCTCGGCGCCGATCGCCTCGGCGCCGACCTGGGAGAAGTGCCTGTAACGGCCCTTCTGGGGGCGCTCGTAGCGGTAGTACGAGCCGGAGTACCAGAGCTTGACCGGGAGGTTGCCCGTCTTGTGCAGGTTGGCCTCCAGGGCGGCGCGCAGCACCGAGGCCGTGCCCTCGGGGCGCAGGGCGAGCCGGTCGCCGCCCTTGGTCTCGAAGGCGTACATCTCCTTGGTCACGATGTCGGTGGACTCGCCGACACCGCGCGCGAACAGTTCGACGTTCTCGAAGCCGGGCGTCTCGATGTAGCCGTAACCGGAGTTGCGCAGGGGCGCGGCGATCGCCTCGCGGACCGCGAGGTACTTCGCGGATTCGGGCGGCAGCAGGTCGTACGTGCCCTTGGGGGCCTTGAAGGTGCTCACGGAAGTCTCGTCACATTCCTCGTCGGGGAGCGGGCTTGGCTCCCTGCCCGGCGGCCACCTGCCGCAGATACGGGTTGGTGGCGCGCTCCTGGCCGATGGTCGTCTGGGGGCCGTGGCCGGACAGCACCACGGTCGAGTCGTCGAGCGGCAGGCACACGCGGGCCAGCGAGTCGAGAATCTCGGCCATGTCACCGCCGGGCAGGTCGGTGCGTCCGATGGAGCCGGCGAACAGCAGGTCGCCCGAGAAGAGGATCGGCGGGATGTCCGCCGCCTCGGGCATGCCGAAGGTCACCGACCCCTTGGTATGGCCCGGCGCGTGGGCGACGGTGAGCTCCATCCCCGCCAGCTCCAGCGTGGCACCGTCGGTCAGCTCCTTGACGTCGTCCGGTTCCCCGACGGTCAGCTCGCCCATGAGCTGCGCGCCGATGGACCGGCCGAGCGCCTTCTCGGGGTCGCTCATCATGTACCGGTCCTCGGGGTGGATCCAGGCCGGCACGTCGTGCGCACCGCACACCGGGACGACCGAGGCCACATGGTCGAGGTGGCCGTGGGTGAGGACGACGGCGACGGGTTTGAGCCGATGCTTCTTCAGTGCTTCCTCGACTCCGGGGGCCGCTTCGTGGCCCGGGTCGATGATCACGCACTCCTCACCGGCGGCGGGGGCGACGAGATAACAGTTCGTCCCCCAGGCCCCGGCGGGGAACCCGGCAATGAGCACGATCGTCCTTCGTTTGTGTCGACACGAGTGATTTGTCGGCGGGCTCCGCCTGTGGTCAGAGCCTACCGGCGCTGCCGAACACTCAGCGAACCCATATACGGTACGGGTCACACGCAGGCGGTCGACTCACTGAGCACATGTGTACCGGTCGACACACACGACGCATGAGGAGAGAACCCGGTGGTCAGCCAGGAACAGCGGCGGCGTCAGCTCGCCCGGGAGAAGTTCTTGCGGCAGCAGCAGCGGCGTACGGACGCCCGCCGCAAGGCGCGCATGCGCAACTCGGTGATCGCGTCGGTGCTCGCGGTGGTCGTCATCGGCAGCGTCGCGCTGTACACGACCGGTGTCCTCAAGGGCGACGACGACACCAAGCAGAACGCGGGCTCGGAGGTCACGCCGACCGAGAGCGCGCCGGGCAAGGCGCCCGACCCGTGCGAGAAGCCCGCCGAGGGCAAGGTGAAGACGGCGACCTGGAAGAAGGAGCCGGAGCTCACCGTCGACAAGTCGGCGAAGTACACGATGAAGCTCGCGACGACGTGCGGCGACATAGACATCGCGCTGAAGGCGTCGGCCGCGCCGCACACCGTCAACTCGTTCGACTTCCTGGCCGGCAAGGGCTACTTCGACCACTCCAAGTGCCACCGGCTCACCACCAACGGCATCTACGTGCTGCAGTGCGGCGACCCGACGGGCACCGGCACCGGCGGCCCCGGCTACACGATTCCGGACGAGAACCTGAAGGACAAGAGCCTCAAGGACAACGTGTATCCCGCGGGCACCATGGCGATGGCCAACACCGGCCAGAAGCACACCGGCGGCAGCCAGTTCTTCCTCGTCTACCAGGACAGTCAGCTTCCGCCCAGCTACACACCGTTCGGTACCGTTTCCGAATCCGGCATGAAGGTGCTGAAGAAGATCGCCGACGCCGGTGAGAGCACCGGAGCAGGTGACGGTGCGCCGAACGCGACGGTCGTGATCAACAAGGCGACGGTCACGAAATCCTGACCTTCCCCCTGCGTAATTTCGGTCGCGCGGGATGCGGACAGGCAACCCGCCGGTCGCCTATGTTGGCCGTGACGAAACTGTGGACGATGCCCGGGGGGACACCAGCCCCTCGCAGGCATCATGTGGAGGAGGCGCTGTGAGCAGCGACCCGTGGGGCCGCGTCGACGAGACGGGGACCGTGTACGTGCGTACGGCCGACGGCGAGCAGGTCGTCGGTTCCTGGCAGGCTGGCTCTCCCGACGAGGCGCTGGCCTATTTCGAGCGCAAGTACGAGGGCCTGGTTGTCGAGATCGGCCTCCTCGAGAAGCGAGTGAAGACCACCGACCTGTCGGCGAAGGACGCCCAGGCGGCGATCGACCACATCCGCGAGCAGGTCGACGCGCACCACGCGGTCGGCGACCTGGACGCCCTGCGGGTGCGGCTCGACAAGCTCGTCGAGCTGGTCGAGAAGCGCCGCGAGGAGCGCAAGCAGCAGCGGGCGAAGCAGTCCGACGAGGCGCGCCACCGCAAGGAGGCGCTGGTCGTCGAGGCGGAGGAGCTGGCGCAGTCCGACCAGTGGCGGGCCGCCGGTGAGCGGCTGCGGGCCCTGGTCGACACGTGGAAGGGCCTGCCGCGTCTGGACCGCAAGTCGGACGACGAGCTGTGGCACCGCTTCTCGCACGCGCGGTCGGCCTTCTCCAAGCGGCGCAAGGCGCACTTCGCGCAGCTGGACGCGCAGCGCGAGGAGGCCCGCCGGATCAAGGAGCGGCTGGTCGCCGACGCGGAGTCGCTGTCCGGTTCGACGGACTGGGGTCCGACGGCCGCGCGCTACCGCGAGCTGATGGCCGAGTGGAAGGCCGCAGGACGGGCCCAGCGTGAGCACGAGGACGACCTGTGGAACCGCTTCCGCGGCGCCCAGGACGTCTTCTTCGCCGCCCGCAGCTCGGTGTTCGCCGAGCGCGACGCCGAGCAGACGGAGAACCTCAAGCTGAAGGAGGAGCTGGCCGAGGAGGCCGAGAAGCTGCTGCCGATCGGCGACCTGAAGGGCACGCGCGCCGCCTTCCGCTCGATCAACGAGCGCTGGGAGGCCATCGGCCATGTGCCGCGCGACGCCCGGCCGAAGGTCGAGGGCCGGATGCACGCCGTGGAGCGGGCCATCCAGGAGGCCGAGGAGGCCGAGTGGCGCCGGACCAACCCGGAGGCGCGCGCGCGTGCCGAGGGGCTGACCGGTCAGCTCCAGGCCGCCGTGGACAAGCTGAGGGGCCAGATCGAGCAGGCCCGCGCCCAGGGCAACACCGCGAAGGCCGACAAGCTGGAGCGTGAGCTGGAGGGCCGTCAGGCGCTGCTGGACCAGGCTCTGAAGGGGCTGCAGGAGTTCGGCGGCTGATCCGCCGCCCGAGCCGAAACGAGAGGGGCTCCCGTACATCGCGTACGGGAGCCCCTTTCGCGTTCCTCGACGGCGTTACGTCCGGTTGCGCGCCGACGTCACGCGGTAGACGTCGTAGACGCCCTCCACTCCCCTGACGGCCTTCAGGACGTGGCCCAGGTGCTTCGGGTCGCCCATCTCGAAGGTGAAGCGGGACGTGGCGACGCGGTCGCGGGAGGTCTGGACGGCCGCCGACAGGATGTTGACGTGCTGGTCCGACAGGACACGGGTGACGTCCGACAGCAGGCGCGAGCGGTCGAGGGCCTCCACCTGGATGGCGACCAGGAAGACCGAGGACTGCGTCGGCGCCCACTCGACGTCGAGGATGCGCTCGGGCTCACGGGACAGCGAGTCGACGTTCACGCAGTCGCTGCGGTGCACCGACACCCCGCTGCCGCGGGTGACGAACCCGATGATCGGGTCGCCGGGCACGGGCGTGCAGCAGCGGGCCAGCTTGACCCACACGTCCTCGACGCCCTTGACGATGACGCCCGGGTCGGCGCTGGCGCGGCGCTTGCGGCGGCTGCGGGTGGGCGGGACCGACTCGTCGATCTCCTCGGTGGCCGCCTCCTCGCCGCCGAGCGCCTGGACCAGCTTCTGCACGATGTTCTGCGCGGAGACATGGCCCTCGCCGATCGCCGCGTACAGCGCGGAGATGTCCGCGTAGCGCATCTCGTGGGCGAGCGTGACGAGCGAGTCGCCGGTGAGGATGCGCTGGATCGGCAGGTTCTGCTTGCGCATGGCCCGGACGATGGCGTCCTTGCCCTGCTCGATGGCCTCGTCGCGGCGCTCCTTGGAGAACCAGGCCCGGATCTTGTTCCGGGCGCGCGGCGACTTCACGAAGCCCAGCCAGTCGCGGGAGGGGCCCGCGCCGGCCGCCTTGGAGGTGAAGACCTCGACCAGGTCGCCGTTGTCCAGGGTGGACTCGAGCGGGACCAGACGGCCGTTGACCCGCGCCCCTATGGTGCGGTGGCCCACCTCGGTGTGGACGGCGTACGCGAAGTCGACAGGGGTGGCCCCGGCCGGCAGCGCTATGACGTCGCCCTTGGGTGTGAAGACGAAGACCTCGTTGCGGGACAGGTCGAAGCGCAGGGACTCCAGGAACTCGCCCGGGTCCTCGGTCTCCTTCTGCCAGTCCAGCAGCTGGCGCAGCCACGCCATGTCGTTGAGGTGGTCGTCCTTGCCCTTGCCGGACGTCTTCGGGGCGTCGGTACGGATCTTGGAGGCGCCGGCGACGGCCTCCTGCTTGTACTTCCAGTGCGCGGCGATGCCGTACTCGGCGCGGCGGTGCATGTCGAACGTGCGGATCTGCAGTTCGACCGGCTTGCCGTTGGGGCCGATGACCGTCGTGTGCAGCGACTGGTACATGTTGAACTTCGGCATCGCGATGTAGTCCTTGAACCGGCCGGGGACCGGGTTCCATCGCGCGTGCACGGTGCCGAGGGCGGCGTAGCAGTCGCGGACCGTGTCGACGAGGACACGGATGCCCACCAGGTCGTAGATCTCCGCGAAGTCACGGCCGCGGACGATCATCTTCTGGTAGACGCTGTAGTAGTGCTTCGGGCGGCCGGTGACGGTCGCCTTGATACGGGCCGCGCGCAGGTCCTGCTGGACCTCGTCGGTCACTATGGCCAGGTACTCGTCGCGCTTCGGGGCACGCTCCGCCACCAGCCGTACGATCTCGTCGTACATCTTGGGGTAGAGGATCGCGAAGGCGAGGTCCTCCAGCTCCCACTTGATGGTGTTCATGCCCAGGCGATGGGCGAGCGGCGCGTAGATCTCGAGGGTCTCGCGCGCCTTCTTCTCCTGCTTCTCGCGCTTGAGGTAGCGCATGGTGCGCATGTTGTGCAGGCGGTCGGCGAGCTTGATGACCAGGACGCGCGGGTCCTTGGCCATGGCGACGACCATCTTGCGCACGGTCTCGGCCTGCGCGGCCTCGCCGAACTTCACCTTGTCCAGCTTGGTGACGCCGTCGACGAGCAGCGCGACGGAGTCGCCGAAGTCGCGGCGCAGCTGGTCGAGGCCGTACTCGGTGTCCTCGACGGTGTCGTGCAGCAGACCCGCCATGAGGGTGGCCGGATCCATGCCCAGCTCGGCGAGGATGGTGGTGACCGCCAGCGGGTGGGTGATGTACGGGTCGCCGCTCTTGCGCTTCTGGCCGCGGTGCCAGCGCTCGGCAACCTGGTAGGCGTTCTCGATCTGGCGGAGGGTGGCGGTCTCGATCTTCGGGTCGTTGCCGCGGACTATGCGCAGCAGGGGCTCCAGGACCGGGTTGTACGGGTTGGAGCGCTGGACGCCGAGCCGGGCGAGCCGGGCCCGGACGCGGTTGGAGGAGCCGGAGCGCGCGGGCTGGCCGGTGTTCGGGCGGACCGACGGGGTGGAGCGCTCGGGCGGGGCCGGCTTGGGACGCGCCTGCTCGGCCGGCTTGTCGACCGGGGCCGAATGGGCGTGCTCGACCGTCCCGCGCGAGTCGTTCTTGGCGTGCGGTGCGTTCGGCGCGGGCTTCGCCGCGGCGGCCGAGGCGGACTCGGGCTTGGCTGCGGTCAGGTGCTGGGCCTCGTCTGGCAAGAGGACTCCTCGTGCGCGATCCGGGTCCCCCGGTCAGGCTCCGGAGACCCCATGGTAGCGATCCTGCGCCGCAGGATCGCCTTCAGGCCGATGTGAGGGCCGTCTACGAGGGAAACACGAGAGGTGTCCGGTGGATTCCGCGACTCCGCTTACGTGCCGGTCGGTGCACGGCGATGCCGCGTGCCCGCCGGGGCGGGCACGCGGCATCGGATGCTGCTCGGAGGTCAGACCGTGAGGAGCGCGGTCAGCGGAGCTCCCTCCAGCACGGGCTCCAGGCGGGCCCGGCCGGAGAGGAAACCCAGCTCCATCAGGACGGCGAGGCCGGACACCTCGGCGCCGGCCCGGCGGATCAGCTGGATCGAGGCCTCGGCGGTGCCACCCGTCGCCAGGACGTCGTCGACGACCAGGACCCGGTCGCTCGCGGACAGGTCCTCGGCGTGGATCTCGATCTCGGCCGAGCCGTACTCCAGGGCGTACGCCTGGCTGAGCGTCGCTCCGGGGAGCTTGCCCGCCTTGCGCACGGGGACGAAGCCGACACCGGCCCGGACCGCGACCGGCGCTCCGAGGATGAAGCCGCGGGCCTCCAGGCCGACGACCTTGGTGGCCCCGGTGTGGGCCGCGACCTCGGCGAGCGCGTCGGTGAGGGCCGTGAAGGCCGCCGGGTCCGCCAGGAGCGGGGTGATGTCCTTGAACATCACGCCCGGCTCCGGGTAGTCCGCCACGTCCCGGATGCGGCTGAGCAGCAACTCGCTGATGTCGGTCATCGGCGCTTCCCCGAGGGGCGGTTCCGGCCGCGGTTGCGGGACGCGGGCTGGCTGCGCGGGCCGACGACCGCCGCGGCGGTGTCCTCGGGTCCGTCGTCGTACACCTCGTCCTCGGTCTCGACGTCCGTGGCCGGGCCCTGCGCGGCGGTCTGGGCCCGCTTGGCGAGCACCCGCTTCTTCAGGGCCTTCATCTGCGGCTCGCGCTCCTTGAGGTCGGCGACGAGCGGGGTGGCGATGAAGATCGAGGAGTACGCACCGGCCGCGAGGCCGACGAACAGCGACAGGGAGATGTCGTTGAGCATGCCGGCGCCGAGGAAGCCGCCGCCGATGAACAGCAGGCCCGCCACCGGCAGCAGCGCGACCACCGTGGTGTTGATGGAGCGGACCAGGGTGCCGTTGATCGAGCGGTTGGCGATCTCGCTGTACGTCCAGCGGGTCTGCTTGGTGATGTCCTTCGTCTGCTCCTTGAGGCTGTCGAAGACGACGACCGTGTCGTAGAGCGAGTAACCGAGGATGGTCAGCAGACCGATCACCGTGCCGGGCGTGACCTCGAAGCCGACGAGGGCGTAGATGCCGACGGTGATGGTGATGTCGTGGATCAGGGCGACGAACGCGGCGAGGGCCATGCGCCACTCGAACGCGATCGCCAGGTAGATCACGACCAGGAACAGGAAGATGCCGAGGCCCTGCCAGGCCTTGTTGGCGATCTGCTCACCCCAGCTCGGGCCGACCAGCTCGCCGGTGACGTCGTTCTCCGAGACACCCAGCTTGTCCGCGAGCTCCGCCGAGACCTTGTCGGCCTGCTTGGTGTCGATGCCCGCGACCTGGATGCGCAGGGAGGCCTTGTCGCCGCTGCCGAGCTTCTGGACGATCGCGTCGTGGCCGGATGCCTCTTCCGCGTACTCCTGGGCCTGGGCCACCGAGACGGTGGTCTTCGGGGTGTTGAAGACCGCGCCGCCCTGGAACTCGATGCCCATGTTCAGGCCGCGCACCGCCAGGCCGACGATGGCCGTGATGGTGATCAGGATCGAGATGCCGTACCAGAGCTTGCGGTTGCGGATGAAGTCGTAGCCGACCTCGCCACGGTGCAGTCGGGCGCCGAGGTTGCCGAGCTTCGACATCTCACGCCTCCTTCGTCTCGATGGGGGCGGAGGGGCGGCGGGTGCGGCGCAGCGGAGGCCGGGCGCCCAGTCGCTTGGGATCGAGGCCGGACCACGGGTGGCCGCCTCCGTAGAACTTCGTGCGGGCCAGGAGCGTCAGCAGCGGCTTGGTGAAGAGGAACACCACGACCACGTCGAGCAGGGTGGTCAGGCCCAGCGTGAACGCGAAGCCCTGCACCTTGCCGACGGTCACGATGAAGAGCACCGCGGCGGCGAGGAACGACACGAAGTCGGAGACCAGGATGGTGCGCCGGGCACGCGGCCAGGCCCGCTCGACGGCGGGGCGCAGGGTGCGGCCTTCGCGGACCTCGTCGCGGACGCGTTCGAAGTACACGATGAACGAGTCCGCCGTGATGCCGATGGCGACGATGGCGCCGCAGACGGCCGGCAGGTTCAGCGCGAAGCCGATGGTGGGGCCGAGCAGCGACATGATCGTGTAGGTCAGGGCCGCGGAGACCAGCAGCGACAGGATCGCGATGACCGACAGGCCGCGGTAGTAGACCAGCAGGTAGATCACGACGAGCGCGAGGCCGATGGCGCCGGCGATGAGGCCGGCATGGAGCTGCTCGCCGCCGAGCGCGGCGGTCACCGTGGTGACGCTGTCCTCGCTGAAGGTGAGCGGCAGGGCGCCGTAGGACAGCATGTTGGCGAGGCTCTTGGCCTCCTCCTGCGTGAAGCTGCCGGAGATCTGCGCGTTGCCACCGGTGATGGCCTGCTGGACGTACGGGTGGGAGACCACCTCGTCATCGAGGACGATCGCGAACTCGTTCTGCGGGGAGCTCTGCTTGGCCAGCTCACCGGTGATGCTCGAGAACTTCTTGGAGCCGCTGCCGTTGAAGGTCATGTCGACCTGCCAGCCGGCGGCGCGCGTGGTGTCGAAGGAGGCCTTGGCGTCCTTGACCTCGGTGCCGTCGACCGCGACCGGGCCGAGCAGGAACTTCGTCCAGGCGTCGCCGTCCTTGCCGCAGGCGACCGTGGTCTCGCCGGCCTTCGCGTCCTTGCCGGCCTGGGCGCGCTGGGCGGGCTTGGAGCAGTCGAGCGCCGTGTACGCCGCCTGGAGCTTGGCGGTGTCACCGTCCGCGGAGGCGGACGGGGAGGGCGAGCTGTCCGCCTTCAGGCCGCCGGTGACGGCGCGGCCCTGGGTGGTGGCCGTCGCGGAGGGAGTGGCGGAACCGGTGGACTTCGTCGGGTCCGTCGCCTTCGAGGAGCCGCTCGGGGACGCGCTCGGGGAGCCGCTGGGGGACGCGCTGGGCTCCGGCTGCGCCGGGCCGCCGGAGGCCTCGCGCTGGAGGACGGGGCGGAAGTAGAGCTTGGCGGTGGTACCGACCTGATCCCGGGCCTGCTTGGAGTTCGTGCCCTTGGGGATGTTGACGATGATGTTCTTGTCGCCCTGGGTCTGTACCTCGGCCTCCGAGACACCAAGACCGTTGACGCGGCGCTCCATGATCTGGACCGCGGTGTCCATGTTGGTCTTGTTGATCGCGGATTCCTGACCGGGCTCGGCTTCCGCACGCAGCGTGATGCTGGTGCCGCCGGCCAGGTCGATGCCGAGTCGCGGAGTGGTGTGCCCCGAGGCGAACATCCCTCCGGTGAGCGCCGCGATGGCGATCAGGATGAGGGCCAGCGAGCGCCCTGGCTTGCTCTGGGCGCTCGCCTTACGGCCCTTCTTAGGTGCTGCCACCTTCTCGTACTCCCTCTCGGGCCGCCTCGCACCGGTCTACGGGCGGGCAGCCATGACATGGTGTCGGGATACCGTGCGAGCTCCGCACGCCCGGGGGCGCGCAGGCGTCGCCCGCGCGCCCCGGAACGTGGCTACTTCGCGTCGGCGTCGCCCTCGGACTTCTTCGGCGCGTCCTCCGTCTTGGCCTCGGCGGCCACGGACTCGGACGGCTCCTCGGTCTTGTCGGTCTCGTCCTTCTTGGCGAGGTCGACGGACTTCTCGTCGGAGGCGGCGGCAGCGGGCTCGTCGGTCTCGGTGAGGGAGGAGGCGTCGTCGGGGACGACGTCGGACTTCAGGTCGTGCTCCACGCCGTGGACGATGCGGTTGTACTCGTCGTCGGAGAGGACGGCACCGATGGCGTTCTTGGCGAAGAGAAGCTCCACGCCCGGGCCCGCGTCGAGGAGGACGGTTTCGTCGCTGACCTCCTTGACGGTGGCGTACATGCCACCGATGGTGCGGACACCGGAACCGGGCTGCATCTGGTTCCGCATGTCGGCGGCCTGCTGCTGCTTCTTCTTGGCCGACCGGGTCATCAGGAACATGGCCCCGATGAGCACGATGAACGGGAGGAGGGTCACGAGACTCACGGGTCGGAACTTCCTTCACACGACCGCGATGGTGAGCGGCCTGATGGTTGGGGATTGTCTGCCGCCGACAGGGGCGGCATCGGCGGAGTCTAAGCGAGTCTCCGCGCAGGGAACAACGCTCAGCATGGCACCGGGGTTCCTGCTCCGGCCACAGAGCTCGCCGTGACCGGGGCATCACGCCCCGAACAAGTCCCCTTGTCCGTTTCCGGCAGGCGACGCGCGGGGCGGCGTGAGGCCGAGATGCGACCATGCCGCGGGCGTGGCCACCCGGCCGCGAGGTGTGCGGGCGAGCAGCCCCTCCCGGACGAGGAAGGGTTCGGCCACCTCTTCCACGGTCTCACGTTCCTCGCCGACGGCGACGGCGAGCGTGGACAGGCCGACCGGGCCGCCGCCGAAGAGCTTCAGCAGCGCCTCCAGGACGGCGCGGTCGAGGCGGTCCAGGCCGCGGGCGTCGACCTCGTAGACGGCGAGGGCGGCCGCCGCGATGTCCCTGGTGATGATCCCGTCCGCCTTGACCTGCGCGTAGTCCCGGACGCGGCGCAGCAGGCGGTTGGCGATCCGTGGCGTGCCGCGGGAGCGTCCCGCGATCTCGGCGGCGCCGTCGGCGGCGATCTCGACGTCGAGCAGGCCGGCCGAGCGGTGGATGACGCGTTCCAGCTCGGCGGGCTCGTAGAACTCCATGTGCGCGGTGAAGCCGAAGCGGTCGCGCAGCGGGGGCGGCAGCAGGCCGGCCCGGGTGGTGGCGCCGACCAGGGTGAACGGCGGCAGCTCCAAGGGGATGGCCGTGGCGCCTGGACCCTTGCCGACGATCACGTCGACGCGGAAGTCCTCCATGGCCATGTACAGCATCTCCTCGGCGGGCCGGGACATGCGGTGGATCTCGTCGAGGAAGAGGACCTCGCCCTCCTGGAGGGAGGAGAGGATCGCGGCGAGGTCGCCGGCGTGCTGGATGGCGGGGCCGGAGGTGATGCGGATGGGGGCGCCCATCTCGGCCGCGATGATCATGGATAGGGTGGTCTTGCCGAGGCCGGGGGCGCCGGAGAGCAGCACGTGGTCGGCGGTGGCGCCGCGCGCGCGGGCGGCGCGCAGCACCAGGTCGAGCTGTTCGCGGACCTTGTGCTGGCCGATGAACTCGTCCAGGTCCTTCGGGCGCAGCGCGGCCTCGACGGCCTGGTCCTCACGGTCGGCGACCGAGCCCACCAGCCGCTCGGGGGCGGGGGTGCCGGTGGTGTCGTCGTCCCAGTTCATTGCGTGTGCCTCGCGGGTCGCGGTGGAGGGCGTACGCGGGTCCGCCGTACGCCGGTGTCGTCGGGTGGGGCGGTCAGCGCGCTCTGTTCAGGGTCTGCAGCGCCGCCTTTAGCAGGCGGCCGACCTCCGGGGCGCCCTCGGCGGCCTCGGCCTGCGGGGCGACGGCGCTCACGGCCTCGTCGGCCTCACGGGTCGCGTAGCCGAGGCCGATCAGGGCGGCGTGCAGCTGGTCGCGCCAGCCCTGGGTGACGGGGGCGCCGACGGCGGGCGCGCCGATCGGTTCGCCGAGGCGGTCCTTGAACTCCAGGAGGAGCTTCTGGGCGCCCTTCTTGCCGATGCCGGGGACGGCGGTGAGGGCCTTCTCGTCGGCCGTCGCCACGGCCCGGCGCAGCGCGTCGGGCGTGTGCACGGCGAGCATGGCCTGGGCGAGGCGGGGGCCGACGCCGCTCGCGGTCTGCAGCAGCTCGAAGGTCTGCCGCTCGTCGTCGTCGGCGAAGCCGTAGAGCGTCAGGGAGTCCTCGCGCACCACGAGGGAGGTGTGCAGCTTGGCGGGCTGGCCGAGGCGCAGTGTGGACAGCGTGTTCGGGGTGCACTGGACGGCCATGCCGACGCCGCCGACCTCGACGACCGCGGTGTCCGGGGCGAGGGCGGCGACCGTGCCGCTGACGAAGGCGATCATGCCGTACGGCCTTTCGATGCGGTGGCGGTGTGCAGGGCGACGGCCTGCTGGAGCCGGTTCTGCGCGGGGGCGCGCCAGATGTGGCAGATGGCGAGGGCCAGGGCGTCGGCGGCATCGGCCGGCTTGGGCGGCGCGCTGAGCCGCAACAGCCGGGTGACCATGGCGCCGACCTGTGCCTTGTCGGCGCGGCCCGAGCCGGTCACGGCGGCCTTGACCTCGCTGGGCGTGTGCAGGGCGACGGGGATGCCGCGGCGGGCGGCGCAGAGCATGGCGACGGCGCTGGCCTGGGCGGTGCCCATCACGGTCCGGACGTTGTGCTGGCTGAACACCCGCTCCACGGCGACGAATTCGGGCCGGTGCTCGTCCAGCCACTGCTCGATGCCCCGCTCGACGGCGACCAGGCGGTGGCCCAGCTCGGCGTCCGCGGGGGTGCGGACGACTCCGACGCCCAGCATGGTCAGCGGCCGGCCCGCGACCCCCTCGACGACGCCCACGCCGCAGCGGGTCAGTCCGGGGTCCACCCCGAGTACGCGCACCGCCCCTCCCTTCGCTCAGCTGTTTGTGCAGGCTATCGGGTGCCGCTGACAATGCGACGGGCCGACGGGAGTGTCCCGTCGGCCCGTTGAGCGCGTGCGGCTCGCGTCCGCGTCAGGCGTCGACCTTCTCCATGATCTCGTCGCTCACGTCGAAGTTGGCGAAGACGTTCTGCACGTCGTCGCTGTCCTCGAGTGCGTCGATCAGCTTGAAGATCTTCTTGGCGCCCTCCTCGTCCAGCTCGACCTGCATGGTCGGGACGAAGTTGGCGTCGGCGGACTCGTAGTCGATGCCGGCGTCCTGCAGCGCGGTGCGGACCGCGACCAGGTCGGTGGCCTCGCTGATCACCTCGAAGGACTCACCGAGGTCGTTGACCTCCTCGGCGCCCGCGTCGAGGACGGCGCCGAGGACGTCGTCCTCGGTCAGCTCGCCCTTGGGGACGATCACCACGCCCTTGCGGTTGAACAGGTACGACACCGAGCCCGGGTCGGCCATGGAGCCGCCGTTGCGGGTCATCGCGACCCGGACGTCGGAGGCGGCGCGGTTGCGGTTGTCGGTGAGGCACTCGATGAGCACCGCGACGCCGTTCGGGCCGTAGCCCTCGTACATGATCGTCTCGTAGTCGGCGCCGCCGGCCTCCAGACCCGCGCCGCGCTTGACCGCCGAGTCGATGTTCTTGTTGGGGACCGACTGCTTCTTCGCCTTCTGGATGGCGTCGTACAGGGTCGGGTTGCCCTCGGCGTCGGCTCCGCCCATCCGGGCCGCGACCTCGATGTTCTTGATGAGCTTCGCGAAGAGCTTGCCGCGCTTGGCGTCGATCACGGCCTTCTTGTGCTTCGTCGTGGCCCATTTAGAGTGGCCGGACATCTGCCTGTCTCCTTCGCGTAACCCATCTCTGCAACGAACGCAGGAATCCTACAAGGACTCGGTCGTCCGGTACGCGCGCACCATCTCGACGAACAGCCCGTGCACCCGGTGGTCGCCGGTCAGTTCCGGGTGGAACGACGTGGCCAGCGCGTTGCCCTGGCGGACCGCCACGATGTGGCCGTCGTGCTCGGCGAGCACCTCGGCGCCGGCGCCCACGGACTCCACCCAGGGGGCCCGGATGAAGACGCCCTCCACCGGATCGCCCGGGATCTCCTTGACCTCGACGGACGCCTCGAACGACTCGTTCTGGCGCCCGAAGGCGTTGCGGCGGACGATCATGTCGATGCCGCCGACGGTCTCCTGGCCCGAGCGCGGGTCGAGGATCTTGTCGGCAAGCATGATCATGCCGGCGCAGGTGCCGTAGACGGGCATGCCGTCGCGCACGCGCGCGCGGAGGGGTTCCATCAGCCCGAAGAGGGCGGCCAGCTTGGAGATCGTGGTGGACTCCCCGCCGGGGATGACCAGACCGTCGACCTCGGCCAGTTCCTCGGGGCGGCGCACCGGCCTGGCCAGGGCGTCGGCCGCGGCCAGGGCGACGAGGTGCTCGCGCACGTCGCCCTGGAGCGCGAGCACTCCGATGACGGGTGAGGTCATCACCAGCCCCGGTTCGCGTAGCGCTCGGTCTCGGGCAGGGTGTCGCAGTTGATGCCGACCATGGCCTCGCCGAGGTTGCGGGACGCGTCCGCGATGATCTTGGGGTCGTCGTAGAAGGTGGTGGCCTTCACGATGGCGGCGGCGCGCTTGGCCGGGTCGCCGGACTTGAAGATGCCGGAGCCGACGAAGACGCCCTCGGCGCCGAGCTGGCGCATCAGGGCGGCGTCGGCCGGGGTCGCGACGCCACCGGCGGAGAACAGCACGACCGGGAGCTTGCCGAGCTCGGCGACCTCCTTGACCAGCTCGTACGGGGCGCGCAGCTCCTTGGCGGCGGCGTACAGCTCGTTGTTGTCGTAGCCGCGCAGGCGGGCGATCTCGTTCTTGATCTGGCGCAGGTGGCGGACGGCCTCGACGACGTTGCCGGTGCCGGCCTCGCCCTTGGAGCGGATCATGGCCGCGCCCTCGGCGATGCGGCGCAGGGCCTCGCCGAGGTTGGTGGCACCGCACACGAACGGCGTGGTGAAGGCCCACTTGTCGGAGTGGTTGACCTCGTCGGCCGGGGTGAGGACCTCGGACTCGTCGATGTAGTCGACGCCGAGGGACTGCAGGACCTGGGCCTCGACGAAGTGGCCGATGCGGGACTTGGCCATGACGGGGATCGAGACGGCGTCGATGATGCCCTCGATCATGTCCGGGTCGGACATCCGGGCCACGCCGCCGTCCTTGCGGATGTCGGCGGGCACCCGCTCCAGGGCCATGACGGCGACCGCGCCCGCGTCCTCGGCGATCTTCGCCTGCTCCGGCGTGACGACGTCCATGATCACGCCGCCCTTGAGCTGCTCGGCCATGCCGCGCTTCACACGGGCGGTGCCGGTCGCGGGAGCCTGGTTTTCGGAGATGGACACGGGTGACCTCACACGGTGGAGAAGGGTTGTTGCGAGCATTGAGGAAACGGCAACGGACCAGTCCACAGCAAGGGCCAATGGGGAGCCGGTGGCTCGTTTTCGTGTCCCGCTGGTGGCGCGTTCCGGTCAGGAGGCCCGTTCGACCAGTGCGGCGGGCGGCTCGTCGTCCATCTCGAAGGCCAGCGGGAAGGGGGCGTGGCCGGCCAGGCGGAACCAGCGGACCTTGCGGTGCCGGCGCAGCGCGCGGGCCGCGCGGACGGCGTCGTTGTGGAACCGGCGGGCCATCGGCACCCTGCGGACCGCCTCGGTCAGCTCGCGGGCCGCCTCCTCGCCACCGGGCGCCTCCCGGACCGCCTCCACCTGCTGCGTCTCGGCGAACACGGCGCGCAGGGCCTGACTCAGTTCGCTCTCGGCCACCTCACGCTGCTCCTCCTCGGCCTGCCGGGCCGCGTGCGCGGCCTCGTACAGCACGATCGAGGCGGCCGGGTCCAGCACGCCGGAGGTGGCCAGCTCCTGGGCGACGGAGGCGCGGCGCAGCAACTGTGCGTCGAGCGCGGCGCGCGCCGCGTCGATCCGGGCGTGCAGCCGGTCCAGCCGGCCGGCGGTCCAGCTGAGGTAGAGGCCGATCGCCACGAGGACGCCGAGGATCCAGATGAGTGTCGCGGTCACGGGCGCAGACTAGCGGCGCCGCCTCTGCCGCCCCGCGCGCGGGGCGGACCCCGGCGACTCCTGGAGGCCGGTCAGTCGCGTGCGGGCCCTCCCGGGCACGGCCGCTCACCCGCGCGTGGGGCGTCCGCCGGGGACTTCCGGGAGCCCCCTGAGACCCCCTCACCAGCCTCGCCGGGCGGCGGACGCGGACGCTGCCTGCCGCGCAGGGCGGGCGCCGGCGACTTCCGTCAGCCAGTCGGTCCCGCCGGCCCCACGGGCATGGACGCTGTCCCGCGCGCGAGGCCTCCCGCGCGGCTTCCGGGTGACCCCCGTCAGTCCCGCGCCAGCCCCAGCCGGGCCCTCAGCCCGCCCACGGCGCCCGAGCCCGAGTCCTCGTCGGTGGCCACCGCCGCCGCGCCCGCCGTCACCGTCTCGTAGACCGACATGATGTCCGCGCCGACGGTCGACCAGTCGAAGCGGCGCACGTGGGCGCTCCCCCGCTTCTGCAGCTCGGCCCGCCGGGCGGGATCCCCCAGGAGGCGTACCGCGGCGTCGGCGAGGGCGTCCGCGTCCTCGTTGGCGAAGAGTTCGCCGGCCGCGCCCTGGTCCAGGACCTGGGCGAAGGCGTCGAGGTCGGAGGCGAGGACGGGGGCGCCCGCCGACAGGGCCTCGACCAGGATGATCCCGAAGCTCTCACCGCCGGTGTTGGGGGCCACGTACAGGTCGACGCTGCGCAGCAGCCGGGCCTTGTCCTCGTCGCTGACCATGCCGAGGAACTCGACGCGGGACCGCAGCTCGGCGGGCAGGGCCTCGACCGCCTCCTCCTCGTCGCCCCGGCCGGCCACCAGGAGCCGGGCCCCCGGGCGGGCGGCGAGGATCTTCGGCAGGGCCCGCATCAGCACAGGGAGTCCCTTGCGGGGCTCGTCGATGCGGCCGATGAAGCCGATGGTGCCGCCCTGCCACTCCGGGTTGGGCTCGGCCTCGGCGAAGAAGTCGACGTCGACGCCGTTGGGGATGACGACCGCGTCGCCGCCCAGGTGCTCCACCAGCGTCCGGCGGGCGTACTCGCTCACCGCGATCCGGGCGCTGATCTTCTCCAGGGCGGCCTGGAGGATCGCGTACGCCGCGATCATCGCGCGCGAGCGCGGGTTGGAGGTGTGGAAGGTGGCGACGATCGGGCCCGAGGCCGCCCAGCAGGCGAGCAGGCCCAGGGACGGCGACGTGGGCTCGTGGATGTGGATGACGTCGAACCGTCCGTCGTGCAGCCAGCGGCGCACGCGCGCGGCGGAGAGGAAGCCGAAGTTCAGCCGGGCGACCGAGCCGTTGTACGGCACCGGGACGGCCCGGCCCGCCGAGACGACGTACGGCGGGAGCGGGGTGTCGTCGTCCGCCGGGGCCAGCACCGACACCTCGTGGCCCTGCCGGACGAAGTACTCGGCGAGGTCCCGGATGTGGAACTGGACGCCGCCGGGCACGTCCCAGGAGTACGGGCAGACGATGCCGATTCTCACGAGGTCCCCTTCATGGGATCCAGGTCGGCGAGCCACAAGCGCTGGAGCATGTGCCAGTCCTCCGGATGTTCCGCGATACCCGTGGCGAAGGCGTCGGCCAGCGCCTGTGTCATGACAGACGCCTTCTCGGCCCGGTTGCCTGACTCGGGTACCTCGACCGGTGGGTGGACGCGGCCCTGCATGACGGGCGAGTCGTCGTACCAGAGCGTCACGGGCATCAGCAGTGCCCCGGTCTGCTGGGCGAGCAGGGCGGGTCCGGCGGGCATCCGGGCCGTCGCGCCGAAGAAGTCCACCTCCACGCCGGAGGCGGACAGGTCGCGGTCGGCGACCAGGCAGACCAGGCCGCCGTCGCGCAGCCTGCGGGCCAGCGTGCCGAAGGCGCTGCCGCCGCTGTGCGGCAGGACCTCCATGCCGAGGCCCTCGCGGTAGGCGACGAAGCGGTCGTAGAGCGTCTCGGGCTTGAGGCGCTCGGCGACCGTGGTGAACGGTGTCTTCAGTTCGGTGGTGACCCAGGCGCCCGCCAGGTCCCAGTTGGCCAGGTGCGGCAAGGCCAGTATCACGCCTTTTCCGGCAGCCAGCCCGTCGGTGAGGTGGTGGACGTCCTGGGGCGCGAAGCCGTCGCGGACCCGGTCCTCGCTCCAGGCGGGGAGCCGGAAGGACTCCATCCAGTAGCGCAGGTACGAGCGCATGCCCGCGCGCGAGAGCTCGGCCAGGCGCCGCGGGCTCGCGTCCGGCACCACGCGCGCGTAGTTGCTCTCCAGCCGCCGCACGCCCTTGCCCCGCTTCTTCCACGCCAGGTCGGCGATGGTGCGTCCGAGGCGCACGGCGGCCGGCTCGGGGAGCTTCTTCACGGTGCCCCAGCCGAGCCCGTACAGCGCGTCGGTGAGCCGGTCCCGGGCGGTCACGTGGCGGCCTCGCTCCCGTGCGAGGCGCTCTCCGGCTTGTCCCGCGCCTCGGCGGCCTCGACCTCGGCGGACTCCCGGCGGACGGTGACGACCCGCTGGATCAGCGTGACGAGGCTGCCCACCGCGACGATCCACAGGGCCACCGGCAGCAGGTACTGGATTCCGGGCACGCCGAACTTGTGCAGGCCGGCCAGACCGGCCGCGACCAGGGAGATCACCAGGCGCTCGGCCCGCTCGACCAGGCCGTTGACCGCGACCGGCAGGCCGATCGACTCGCCGCGGGCCTTGGTGTACGACACGACCTGGCCACTGGCCAGGCAGAAGATCGAGACCGCGCACAGCACGAGGTCGTCGCCGCCACCGGCGTACCAGAGGGCGAAGCCGCCGAAGATCGCGCCGTCGGCGACCCGGTCCAGGGTGGAGTCGAGGAAGGCGCCCCAGCGGCTGGAGCGGCCGAGCTGGCGCGCCATGTTCCCGTCGACGAGGTCGGAGAACACGAACAGCGTGATCACGACCGTGCCCCAGAAGAACTCGCCCATGGGGTAGAAGACCAGCGCGCCCGCGACCACGCCGGCCGTCCCGATCAGGGTGACGGTGTCGGGGCTGACGCCCCTTCTGATCAGAAATGAGGCGAACGGCGTGAGAACACGCGTGAAGAAAGCACGCGCGTACTTGTTCAGCATGGCCTTCCCGAGGGTCGGTGTGGCGCCGTGCGGCCCTGCTGGCCACCGGCTGGCCCATCGTAGCCACGCGCGGGTGCGGGCGGCCGCCGGGCACTCGTCCGCGGGCACCGCGGCACGTCGGGCCCGGGCGGAGGGCGCGGTCGAGTCCGTCGTATGGACGCGCCGTGTGGGGAGTGGAAAGCTCGAAGGACCGCGGGCGTCGTCGCAGCCGCCATCGCTGGGGGCGCCTTCCGGGCCGGAGCCCGGAAGAGGGACCGTACGTCCGCGCCCACAGTGACCTCACCGTGCACGGGAGGCAGGATCATGGGCGACAAGGCGAACGCACACCCCGGAGCCGCCGGCAGGGCTACGGCGGCCGACCACCCCGCGTCCGTACGGAATGTGGTGCTGGTCGGCCACAGCGGTTCGGGCAAGACGACTCTGGTCGAGGCTCTCGCGCTGGCGGCGGGAGCGGTGAACCGGGCGGGCCGCGTGGAGGACGGCGGCACCGTCTCCGACTACGACGAGATCGAGCACCGGCAGCACCGCTCGGTCCAGCTGTCCCTGGTGCCCGTCGAATGGGACGGCATCAAGATCAACCTGCTGGACACCCCCGGCTACGCCGACTTCGTCGGGGAACTCAGGGCCGGTCTGCGCGCCGCGGACGCGGCCCTCTTCGTCGTCTCGGCCTCGGACGGCGTCGACGGCTCCACCCGCATGGTGTGGGACGAGTGCGCGGCCGTCGGCATGCCGCGCGCGATCGTCGTGACACATCTGGAGGCGGCGCGGGCCGACTACGAGGAGATGACGCGGATCTGCGCGGAGGCGTTCGGCGGCGACGACCCCGACGCCGTGCTCCCGCTGTACCTGCCGCTGCACGGGGAGCCGGGCCCGGACGGGCACGCGCCCGTGACCGGTCTGATCGGCCTGCTGACGCAGAAGCTCTTCGACTACTCCACCGGGGAGCGCAAGGAGTCCGAGCCGGGCGGCGACGAGCTGCCGCTGATCGAGGAGGCGCGCAACCGGCTGATCGAGGGGGTCATCGCGGAGAGCGAGGACGAGACCCTCATGGACCGCTATCTCGGCGGCGAGCGGATCGACGTCAAGACGCTCATCCAGGACCTGGAGCGGGCCATCGCGCGGGGCACCTTCTTCCCCGTCCTGGCGGCCGCCCCGGCCGCCGAAGGCGCCCGGCAGGGCCTCGGCACCGTCGAGGTGCTGGAGCTCATCACCCGCGGCTTCCCGACCCCGCCGGAGCGGCCGGCGCCCGACGTGACCACGCTCGACGGCCGGCCGCGCGAGCTGAGCCCGTGCGACCCGGACGGTCCGCTGGTCGCCGAGGTCGTGAAGACCGCGTCCGACCCCTACGTCGGCCGGGTCTCGCTGGTGCGCGTCTTCTCCGGCACGCTGCGGCCCGACCAGACGGTGCACGTGTCCGGGCACGGGTTGGAGGACCGCGGCCACGAGGACCACGACGTCGACGAGCGCGTCGGCGCGCTGTCGGCGCCGTTCGGCAAGCAGCAGCGCAGTCTCAGCCACTGCATCGCGGGCGACCTCGCGTGCGTGGCGAAGCTGAGCCGCGCGGAGACCGGGGACACCCTGTCGTCGAAGGACGACCCGCTGCTCATGGAGCCCTGGCAGATGCCGGACCCGCTGCTGCCACTGGCCATCCAGGCGCACAGCAAGGCCGACGAGGACAAGCTGTCGCAGGGGCTGGCCCGGCTGGTCGCGGAGGACCCGACCATGCGCCTCGAGCAGAACCAGGCCACCCACCAGGTGGTGCTGTGGGCTCTGGGCGAGGCGCACGCCGACGTCGCGCTGGAGCGGCTGCGCAGCCGGTACGGAGTGCAGGTCGACGTGGTGCCGTACAAGGTGTCGCTGCGGGAGACGTTCGCGGGCAGGGCGGCGGGCCGCGGCCGGCATGTGAAGCAGTCCGGCGGGCACGGGCAGTACGCCATCTGCGAGATCGAGGTCGAGCCCCTGCCCGGCGGTTCGGGCATCGAGTTCGTGGACAAGGTCGTCGGCGGCGCGGTGCCGCGCCAGTTCATCCCGTCCGTGGAGAAGGGCGTGCGGGCTCAGGCGGCCAAGGGGATCGCGGCCGGTCATCCGCTCGTCGACGTCCGGGTCACCCTGCTCGACGGCAAGGCGCACTCGGTCGACTCCTCCGACGCGGCCTTCCAGACGGCCGGCGCGCTCGCGCTGCGCGAGGCCGCGGGCGATACGAAGATCCACCTGCTGGAGCCGGTGGCGGAGGTGTCCGTGCTGGTCGGCGACGACTACGTCGGGGCCGTGATGAGCGACCTGTCCGGGCGGCGGGGCCGCGTCCTCGGCACCGAGCAGACCAGCGGCGGCCGCACGCTGATCAAGGCCGAGGTGCCCGAGATCGAGATCGGCCGGTACGCCATCGACCTGCGGTCGCTGTCGCACGGCACGGCCCGGTTCAGCCGGCGGTACGCGCGGCACGAGCCGATGCCGCAGCAGATCGCGGAGAGGGTACGGGAGGAGGCGAGCGTGGCCTCGTAGCGCGTGGCGTCGTGGTGCGTGGCCTCCTGACGCGCGCCCGGCGCCGCCCGGTCGCTCACTCGGCGCGCGTCGCGTCACGGACCGCGCCGGAGCCTTCCGTTCGCCACGTGAAGCGCTCCCCTCCCTCGGCGGGCGGCTTCGGCCGTCCGCCGACGGATGTCGCTGGCTGGCGATACGCTGATCACCGATCGGCGACCGATCAACAGGTGTGCGCCGTACGGAAGTCGGGAAGGCCGCAGGAGCAACAGTGCGGCGAGTGGGGGCGGGAATGACCGTTGAAGGCGGTTACGCGGACATCTTCGGTCCGCAGGTGCCGCGCACGGCCGGTGAGGGGCAGACGGCGACCTTCGCGCTGGCCTCGGCGGCCTACCGCGACAATCCGTACGAGGACATCAAGAAGGCCGACAACGAATGGCACAAGACGGATGTCAAGGCGGGCCGCGCCTGGGCGAAGATCTTCCGGCCCAACCTCGGTGAGGCGTTCTCGCGGGCCGTGGTCGACCGCATGCTCGGCGACGGCCGCAAGCCACTGATCCAGTCCTTCGGCACCGAGCCGCAGGTCGTCGTCGAGCACTGCCTCGCCGCCAACAACATCCGCAAGGCCCGGGACCGGACCCTCAGCGCGATCATGGTGATCTGCGGTCTGCTGTTCCTGCCCGGACTCCTGGTGTGGCTGCTGGTCTTCACGCTGCGCACCACCATCGTCAAGCGGGACGCCAAGCGGGGCGGGGCGCTCGCCTCCGTGCTCCTCGTCGCGATGGGCGCGCTGGCCGTGCTCTTCCTGCTCAAGATGCCGTTCACCGGCATCTGGGCGTGGTACGCGCGCGCCTCGGTGGTGATGCCGGTCCTCGGGTGGTTCTGGGCCAAGCAGGTGTGCGAGCGCACCGCGCGGGACCTGCGGGAGCGCTGGGACAGCCTGCTCGCCGGCAGCAGCGTCGGCGCCAAGGTGCCGGAGGCGGTGCCGACCAGTCCCAACGAGACCCAGGCCGAGCAGCTGCGTCAGGCCCTGGCCAAGCTCAGCGCCGAGCAGCAGTCCAACTCGGTCTTCTACGCCGGGCCCAAGGGAATACTCGGCATGGGCACCCGCTGGGGCAGCTGGCAGCTGGCCGAGGAACTGGTGCCCACCGACCCTGCCCGCGAGATCCATCCCTTCCGCAGCTGGGACGTGATCCGCGCGATCCACCACCAGCTGAGCATGCTGGAGCGCGGCCCGCTGAACACCGGCGGTTTCCCGAAGCCCTCGATACGCCACTGGATCGTCACGCCGATCGCCGAGGGCGCCTCGGCGGTGTCCCGGCCGGAGGGCACGGACGTCGAGGCGTACCAGGTCAAGCCGCACGCGATACAGGACATCTGCAACAAGCAGCAGTTCGGCAGCGGTGACCGGCACTACCTGGGCGTCCAGTGGACCCTGTGGGACGGCCAGCTGATCATCACCATGCTGATCACCGTGACCGTGCTGCACGAGACGCTGCGCATCGAGGTGACGGGGCACGCCCTCGGTCCGGTCAACGGGCTCTTCCAGGAGAAGCCCGAGGCGCCGACCAAGGAGGTCTCCAAGTCGCTGAAGCCGTGGGAGACCCGCTCCGTGAAGCTGCCGCTGGTCGGCACCGACGAGGTGGTGCGGCTGGCGGTGCGGGCCCCGCTCTCCTGGTATCCCCCGGCGCTGAACTGGCTGGGCGGGACGATCGCCCTGCCCGAGCCGTTCGGGCTGCGGCACGCCTGGGCCGACCAGCCGTGGCGGCACCGCTTCATGGCCGACGACGCGCTGCGCGCGGCCACCCCGGTGCTGCGGGCCGTGCACGCCTCGGCGATCAGGGTGCTCGCGGAGAACGGCGTGGACACCGAGAAGTTCGGCACGCGCTCGGCGTTCCTGAGCACGGCCGTACAGGACCCCTCGCCCCGCAAGGCGGACGTCTACGACGCGTAGGCGCTCCGGCGACGGGCCACTGGAGGGGGCCGGGACCCGGCTCCCTCCCCCGCGGTCAGGCCGTCGGCCAGGCCTCCGCCAGCATCTTCCGCGTGTCCGCGAGGAGCTGCGGCAGCACCCGGGTGTGCCCGACGACCGGCATGAAGTTCGTGTCCCCGCCCCAGCGCGGCACGACGTGCTGGTGGAGGTGGGCGGCGATGCCGGCACCGGCGACCGTGCCCTGGTTCATGCCGATGTTGAAGCCGTGGGCGCCCGAGGCGGTGCGCAGGGCCGTCATGGCCTGCTTGGTCAGCGCCCCCAGTTCGGCGGTCTCCGGCTCGGTGAGGTCGGTGTAGTCGGCGACGTGACGGTAGGGCACGACCATGAGGTGCCCGCCGTTGTACGGGTACAGGTTGAGGACCGCGTACACCTGCTCGCCGCGGCGGACCACCAGCCCGTCCTCGTCGGATTTGGCCGGGATCGCGCAGAAGGGGCAGCCGTCGTCCGCTCCGGGACCGGTCGGCTTGTTCTCACCCTGGATGTAGGCCATCCGATGGGGCGTCCACAGGCGCTGGAACGCGTCCTGGATGCCCACTCCCCACTGCTGCTCCGGCTCACTCGTCATACGTGCAGCATATGGCTTCGGCCGTTCCCGGCGTGTCGCCGGGGCGTCCGGGCGGCGGCCACCGGCCAAGCTGGGCCCGTGGACGACGACAGCCCTCCCGCCCGCTGGGAGCACCGCACCGAGATCCCGCTGTTCCTGGCGTCGCTCCTCTTCCTGGCCGCCTACGCCGTCCGCGTCCTCGCGGTGAGCGTGCCGCCGTTCTGGAAGGACGTGTGCGTGTACACGATGGCCGCACTGTGGCTGCTGTTCGCCGCCGACTTCGTGGTGCGCCAGCAGCTCAGCGGGGAACGCTTCCTGCGCTTCGCCAGGACCCACTTCCTGCACACGGTCGTGGTCCTGCTGCCGCTGCTGCGCCCGCTGCGGATCGTGCCGCTCTACGACGCCATCCAGCACCGGCAGGGAGGGCCCCGGCTGTCCCTGCACGCCCGGGTGGTCGCCTACGCGAGCCTGTCCACGCTGCTCCTCGGCTTCGCCGGGGCCCTGGCCGTCTTCCAGCAGGAACGCGGAGCGCCCGGCGCCACCATGGGGACCTTCGGCGACGCGGTGTGGTGGACGGCGGCGACCCTCAGCACGGTCGGCTACGGCGACATCGCCCCGGTGACGACGGGCGGCCGGGCGATCGCGACGTTCATGATGGCCGGCGGGCTGGCCCTGCTCGGCGCGGTGACCGGGTCGTTCTCCTCCTGGCTGCTGCAGGTCTTCGCCCGGGAGGGCGACACGAGGCCCCCGGAGGGCTGAGCCTTCCGGGGGCCTCCTGAGCCGGTGGATCAGACCTGCGTCCGCTCCTCGACGACCTTCCCGATCTTGGCGATGGCCTCGTCGAACGGGATGCCGTTCTCCTGGGAGCCGTCGCGGTAGCGGAAGGAGACGGCGTTGTTCGCCATGTCCTCGTCGCCCGCGATGACCATGAAGGGCACCTTCTGCTTCTGGGCGTTGCGGATCTTCTTCTGCATCCGGTCCGAGGACGAGTCGACCTCGACGCGCAGGCCCTGCTTCTTCGCGGTGGCGGCGAACTTCTCCAGGTACTCGACGTGCGCGTCGCCGATCGGGATGCCGATCGCCTGGACGGGCGCGAGCCACGCCGGGAAGGCGCCCGCGTAGTGCTCCAGGAGCACGGCGAAGAACCGCTCGATCGAGCCGAACAGGGCACGGTGGATCATGACCGGACGCTGCTTGGAGCCGTCGGCGGCGGTGTACTCCAGGTCGAAGCGTTCCGGCAGGTTGAAGTCGAGCTGGATCGTCGACATCTGCCAGGTGCGGCCGATGGCGTCCTTGGTCTGGACGGAGATCTTCGGGCCGTAGAAGGCGGCGCCGCCCGGGTCCGCGACCAGTTCCAGGTTCTGCTTCTCGGCGACCTGGCGCAGCGTCTCGGTGGCCTCCTCCCACGCCTCGTCGGTGCCGACGAACTTCTCCGGGTCCTTGGTGGACAGCTCCAGGTAGAAGTCGGTCAGACCGTAGTCGCGCAGCAGGTTCAGGACGAAGGTGAGGGTCCGGTCGAGCTCTTCGGCCATCTGCTCGCGGGTGCTGTAGATGTGCGCGTCGTCCTGGGTGAAGCCGCGTGCGCGGGTCAGGCCGTGCACGACGCCCGACTTCTCGTACCGGTACACGGTCCCGAACTCGAAGAGGCGCAGCGGCAGTTCACGGTAGGAACGCCCGCGCGCGTCGAAGATCAGGTTGTGCATCGGGCAGTTCATGGGCTTGAGGTAGTAGTCCACGCCCTCGTCGAGCTGCATGGGCGGGTACATGCCGTCGGCGTACCAGTCCAGGTGGCCCGAGGTCTCGAAGAGCTTCCCCTTCGTGGCGTGCGGGGTGTAGACGAACTCGTAGCCCTCCTCCTCGTGCCGGCGGCGCGAGTAGTCCTCCATGACCCGGCGGATGATGCCGCCCTTGGGGTGGAAGACGGCGAGGCCGGAGCCGATCTGCTCCGGGATGGAGAAGAGATCGAGTTCACTGCCGAGCCTGCGGTGGTCGCGCTTCTCGGCCTCGGCGAGGAACTCCAGGTGCTGCTTCAGCTCGTCCTTGGACGGCCAGGCGGTGCCGTAGATGCGCTGGAGCATCGGGTTCTTCTCGCTGCCGCGCCAGTAGGCGGCCGCGTTGCGCATGAGCTTGAAGGCGGGGATCGCGCGGGTCGACGGCAGGTGGGGACCGCGGCAGAGGTCCTTCCAGCACAGCTCGCCGGTCTTGGCGTCGAGGTTGTCGTAGATCGTCAGCTCGCCGGCGCCGACCTCGACGTCCGCGCCGTCGTCGTGGGACGCCGCGCCCTTGAGACCGATCAGCTCCAGCTTGTACGGCTCGTCCGCCAGCTCCTCGCGGGCGTCCTCTTCGGTGACGACGCGACGCGCGAACTTCTGGCCGCGCTTCTGGATCTCCTGCATCTTCTTCTCGATGGCCTTGAGATCCTCGGGCGTGAACGGCTTCTCGACGTCGAAGTCGTAGTAGAAGCCGTCCTTCACGGGCGGGCCGATGCCCAGCTTGGCCTCGGGGAAGAGCTCCTGCACCGCCTGGGCCATCACGTGCGCGGTGGAGTGGCGCAGGATGTTCAGACCGTCCTCGGAGGAGATCTCGACGCCCTCGACCTCCTCGCCGTCGGAGAGCACGTACGACAGGTCCCTGAGCTCGCCGCCCACGCGCGCGGCGATGACGGAGCGCTCGCCGGCGAAGAGGTCGGCGGCCGTAGTGCCCGTCGTCACCACGCGCTCTTCCCGCTCGGAATCGCGTTGGATGATCACACGGACGTCTGACACCGGTCTCTCCTGACTGAAGGTGGGGTGCGGCGCCATACCAGGAGCGCGCGCATGACTGCGATCGTACCGACCCGCGACCTCCGATCGCGAAACGGTCACCCGCGGCCCCCTCCGGCTCCGGCCGCCGTCAGTCGCCGGTGTCCTCGCCCGCGCACACCTCTTCGAAGAAGTCCAGGTCCTCCTGGAGCGCCTTCATCAGCCGGTCCCGCTCGGCGTCGTCGACCTGGACCGGGACCACCTCCGAGGCCCCGGCCAGCCTGCGGAAACCGCCCCGGCTCTCCAGCCGGCCGCGCACCCGCACCGGCAGTCCGACGAGGTGCGCGTGCCCGGCGATGCGGTACGCCTCCTCGTCCAGCGTCAGCCGGACGTGCGAGACGTCCGCGCCCGCGATGACGCGCAGCCGGACGGTGCCCTCCCCGCGGGTGCCGGTCCGGCGCATCCGCACGACGGCGCCGGTGATCCGAACCGGCACCGACGGCTCCTCACGCAGATAGCGGGCCCCGGCCGCCCGCAGGACGGGCAGGTCGCCGGGTGAGAACTCGACGGGCTCGCCGTCGGCCGCGCAGTCCTCGGGGGCGCCGGCGGCCGGCGCCCACGCCACGGCGACCCGCGCGCCCTCCGTGCCGCGCACCAGGGCGATCAGGCCCTCGACCAGCTCCCGGCTGACGCCCGCCTCGACGGCCCCGTCGAAGGCGTCCATGCCGCCGGTGGCCCGCTGGTAGTCGACGGCCTCGCGGGCCGCGTACAGCGCTTGGTGGAGGCGTACGGCGAGGGGGCGGCCGGTGGCCACGGGCACGAAGGCGGTCAGGCCCCGGCCGTCGGGCGCGGAGCCGACGAGGACGTCCTCCAGCATGCCGACGGCCGCGCGGCGGTGCCGGGTGCCGTGGTATCCGGCCCGTCCGCGGGTGGCCAGCGCGGCGGCGAGCAGGGTGCGGCGGGCGGCGGTGCGCAGCTCCTCCTCGGCGGTCCAGGGCGCCGCCCCGGCCGGGCCGGCCGGGGCGTCCCGCCACCAGCGGATCTCGTCGCTGGGCACGGCGAGGCAGACCAGCACCTCGCGGGCCGCGGGCGTGCCGCTGCGGGACAGCGCGGTCAGCGCCTCGGCGAGCAGGTCGTCGCTGTCGGGGAAGGCGCGGGACTCCGGGACCAGCAGGCTGGTGCCGCCGCCTCCCGGCCCGGGCGGGGTCCAGCGGCCGTAGCGGCCCGCCGCTCCCCCGCGCCGCTGCCAGCCGTGCCGGCGCAGCAGGGCTCCGAGGACGGCGGGGTCGACGTCGCCGGGCTCGGGGGGCCGGTCCCAGGCCACGTCGACGGGGTGGGGCCGGACCGGCCGGGCGGGCTCCTGGAGCGGGCGGTGCGTCATGGTCTGCCTCCGGTCCCGACCCGCGTCATGATCTCGCAGAGCGCCCGGTCGTCGAAGATGCGGGAGGTCGGTATCCGGACGGTGGTGCGGCGCCGGCCGGTGATCGCGTGACCGGCGAGATTGACCCAGTAGCAGCAGTGCCTCAGGTCGAGCCGGTCGTGTCCGGCGCGCAGCCACTGCTCCTGGGACCGGGGCACGATCATCACGACGAGGATCTTGTGCACCGAGACCGGGGTGCGGGCGAGCTTCGCCAGATGGGCGTTGTCGAGCGTGAAGGAGAAGAAGCGGCCGGGCGGATCGGGCGCCACCTGGTACGTCGCCTTCAGCTGCACCTTGATGGTGACCTCGTCGTCGACGGTGTGGCCGGGCGCGCTGTGGCTGACGTGCCAGTCGATGCCGTTGTCCGGGAACGGCTGGGACAGCGAGCATCCCGCCGCCGCGGCGACCGCGTGCAGATAGCCCACCTGCAGTGTCTCCATGCACGCGGTGGTGGCGAGTGAACCGCGAGGGGGGCCCGTCCGTTCGGGCAGCAGCCCGCTCCGCTCGGGCTGCGCAATCGCCATGACGAACAGCCTTCCAGGCAGTGTGAATCCCCGTGGCGGGCCGCTGAACTGCAAAGACCCGCACTCCTGTTGTGTCCGGCCGGCGTACGTCGCAAACGGCCCGGGTATCACCAAACGGGCAGAAGACGGTACGTCAGCTGCCATGGATGGAGGAGGGGTTGAGCGGTATGGCGTGCTGGTACGAGGGCCCGCTGGCGGCATTCGACACGGAGACGACAGGCGTGGACGTCGAGACCGACCGGATCGTTTCGGCGGCCGTCGTCGTCCAGGACGCCCCGGGGACCCGGCCCCGGGTGACGCGTTGGCTGGTGAACCCGGGTGTCCCGGTGCCGGAGGCGGCGACGGCGGTGCACGGGCTGACGGAGGATCACCTCCAGCGCAACGGCCGCTGGCCGGCGCCGGTGATGCAGGAGATAGCCGAGGAGCTGGCGGTGCAGGCCGCGGCGGGCCGGCCGCTGGTGGTGATGAACGCGCCGTTCGATCTGACGCTGCTGGACCGCGAGTTGCGGCGGCATCGCGCCTCGTCGCTGTCCCGCTGGTTCGAGACGGCGTCGCTGACGGTGCTCGACCCGCGCGTCCTCGACAAGCATCTGGACCGCTACCGCAAGGGGCGCCGCACCCTGACGGACCTGTGCGCGCACTACGAGGTCGAACTGGCGGACGCGCACGACGCGGCGGCCGACGCCCTGGCGTCGCTGGAGGTCGTCCGCGCGGTGGGCCGCCGCTTCGCGGCCCGCCTGGAGCGGCTGTCCCCGGCGGAGCTGCACACCCTCCAGGCGGTGTGGCACGCGGCACAGGCACGCGGACTCCAGGCGTGGTTCGCGCGCAGCGGCGCGGAGGAGTCGGTGGACCCGGCGTGGCCACTGCGCCCGGACCTGCCGGCGGCGGCCTGAACAGCGGAAAAGCCGGCCCGCGTCAAGCGGACCGGCTTTCTCCCGGTGGGCGATACTGGGTTCGAACCAGTGACCTCTTCGGTGTGAACGAAGCGCTCTCCCACTGAGCTAATCGCCCGGGAACGCACTGAACCATACAGGTCCCCGCGCGCTTCGTTCAAACCGCTTGCCCGCGTTCGGCCAGGAACCCCAGCAGGCCGCGGCGGCCCGCGCGCATCATCAGCCGGTGGTTGGCCCGGAAGACCGGCCGGCCCGGCACCGCGAACCGGCGCAGCAGCGGCTTGTTCACGTCGACGACCTGGTCGTAGCGGGCCAGGCACCCGGCGCCGTGGGGAGTGATCGTCCAGCGTGCCCAGCCGTCGAGGTCACCGGAGATGGCGATCTCCAGGACGCCGGCGGCGCGGTCGCGCCGCACCTCGCGGGCCGTGAAGGTGAGGTCGTAGGGCAGGAGGGACCTTACGGTGAGCACGCCGGTGGTGTCATCGATCCGGTGCACCTCGCGGACCTGCGGCCACCAGCGCGGGTAGTCCTCGGCCCGCTCCAGCACCTCGTGGACGACGGCGGGGGGCGCGGGGAGTTCCCACAGGCTGCGGAAGCGGTAGTGGCTCCAGTCCATGGCCCGAGTGTGCCCCGTGGGAGCGGGTCCGCACGGGATCTGAGTACGTCCTCTGAGTACCCGCACTCATGCCGGGCGGGCGTGACGCGGACCACACTCCCGCCATGACGCACATTCCGCCACCGGCCGAGGAGTTGCGGCTCCTGGATCTGGAGCTGCGCCGACTGGACGCCCGCCGTGCCCAGTTGCTGCACCGGCGGGCCTGGCTGGTCACGGCCCTCCACGCGGCCGCACCGCCGGCCCCCGCGCCCGCCGCACCGCCGCGCCCGGAGGCCTCGGCGCCCCGCGTGCAGAACGTCCTGCTGCTGCTCGGCGGTGTCCTGCTCACCGTCGCGGCGATCGCCTTCACCCTGGTCAGCTGGGGTGAACTCGGCATGGTGGGGCGTGCGCTGGTGCTGGGCGCCATCACCGTGGGGGTGCTCGCCACGCCGGTGCCGCTGCTCAAGCGGGGGCTGCGCTCGACGGCCGAATCGGTGGCGGGCCTCGGGCTCGTCCTGACCGTGCTCGACGCGTACGCGCTGCACGAGGCGGCGCTGCCCGGCGCGGACGCCACGGGGTACTCCGCCGCCGCCTCGGCGGCGCTCGCCGCCCTGTGGACGGCGTACGGTCTGCTGCCGCGCGCCTCGGCGCTGCGACTGCCCCTGCCCGCGGCCCTGGTGGCCGCCCAACTACCGCTCGTGCTCGGGGCGGTGGCCGTCGACGCGGGCTCGTTCGGCGTCACCCTGGCCGTGTTGGTGACGGCGGCCTGCGACACGGCGGTGGCGCTGCGGGGGTCCGCCGGGCCCGTCCGGCGGACCGCCGTCGTCGGTGGCTACGGCCTGGGTGCCTGGGGAGCGTGGGCCGCCGGCTGGCTGTCGTGGACGGCCACCGGCCCGAGCGCCGCCGCCCGTGCGGCGGCGCTCCTTCTCCTCGCGGCGGGCGTCGCGCTGACGGCGGCCCGGCATCCGTCGGCCGAGCGGCAGGCGGGCGGCCTGGCCGTCGCCGCCGGGCTCCTCACGGTCGCCGCGGCCGGCGGTACGGTCCGGCCCGCGCTGCCCGCCGTGTGGACGGTCCCGGCATATCTGGCCTGCGGGATCGCCCTGCTGGCCGCGACCCGGTCGGCCCGGCTGCCGCAGGCGGTGCGCCAGGGCCTGGTGCACGCCTCCGCCGCCGTACAGGGGCTGGCCCTGCTGTGGACCCTGCCGCTGATGGGGGTCGCGCTCACGGGTCCGGTCGCCTGGGTCGAGCAGGTGGGGTCCGGGGCGCCCGGAAGCCTGCGTGCGGCGGTCACCACCGATGTGCCGTGGCCGCCGTACTCCGAGACGGTGCCCGTCGTCCTGGTGGCGGTCGCCGGCGTCCTGGTCCTGGCGCGCGAGGCGGTGGGACGCGTCCGCGCACTGACCGGGGCACTGGTTCTCGGCTGGGCGACGGCGCTGGTGCTGCCGGCGGTGCTCGACGTCCCGTACGCCGTGGGCCTGGCGGCGCTCGGATGCCTCACCGCCGGGGCGCTCGCGGCGGCCACGTGGCCCCGGACGCCCGAGCGGCCCTTGCCCCTTCCCATGACCGCGACGGTGCTCGCGCCGCTGACCACCCTGCCCCTCGTCCTGCTGTCCCTGGCCCGCCAGGACGCGACCCTCACCGTGACGGCCGCCCTCACCGCGCTGTTCGCGGCGGCGTCCCGAACGCCGCGTCTCGCGCCGGTCACGGCTCCGGCCGCCTTCGCGTACGCGACCGCACTCGCCTGCGCGTCGGGGGCCGCGGCCGGCTGGCGGCCGCAGGACACCGCCGTGCTGGTCCTGGTCGTCCCGTTGGCGGCGGCCCTGCTCGCGGCCCGGCTCGGGGACACCCGCCGGGCGACGGTCCCGGTCGAGGTCACGGGTGCGGCGGCCGCCCTTGTCGCGATCGGCCTGGCCGTCGCCTCCGGCGATCTGCCGATGCTGGCCCTCGTGCTGGCGCTGTGCGGGGTGATCGCGTCCGGGACCGCGCTGCGCCCGGACCGCCGTCCCGTCGCCTTCGCGGGCACCGCGCTGTTCGTGCTGGCCGCGTGGGTGCGCCTGGCGGCGTGGGACGTCGGCACACCGGAGGCGTACACGCTGCCGGTCACCGTCGCCGCCCTGCTCGTCGGCGCCCTCAGCAGGCGACGCGACCCGCGGGTCTCGTCCTGGTCGGCCTACGGTCCCGGGCTCGCCGCCACGCTCGTGCCGAGCCTGGTGGCCGCCTGGGGCGACACGCACTGGGCGCGCCCCCTGCTGCTCGGCCTGGCCGCGCTGGCGGTCACCCTGCTGGGCGCCCGTCACCGCCTGCAGGCACCGCTCCTGCTGGGTGGCACGGTCCTCGCCCTGGACGCCCTGCACGAACTCGCCCCGTACATCGTCCAGGTGACCGACGCACTGCCCCGCTGGGTGCCGCCCGCGCTCGCCGGCCTCCTGCTGCTGGCCGTCGGGGCGACGTACGAGCAGCGCCTGAGGGACGCCCGGCGGGTACGAGAGTTCCTGGGCACCATGCACTGACGAAGGGGTGGGGGACCGCGCGGCCGCGCGGTCCCGGTCCTTCGGCATCCGGCGTCAAGTAAAGGTCGTAGAGGTATATGACGCCGTGCATCCCGCTGTCACCGGCCCGACCGGTCCGGGCGCGGCCCTCAAGCTGGCCCGCTTGAGGGCCGCGTCGAAGTCGTCCCAGGTCCGGCCCTGTTCGGGGTGACCCCGGCCTTGGTGCGGACGGGCTCGCCGATGACGAGGGCCGGCGAGTTCGAGCCGACCGGGACGCCAAGGAGCCTGCCGTCGATCTCACCGAAGGTGTCGGGGCCGACCCGGAAACCGTCCGTCGAAGGTGGCTCGCCTCCACCGGTTCGCGAAGATCCAGCAGCACATTCTCCGCGTCGTATTTGCGCAGGAATCCGATCGCATTCTGGACGTCCGGCGGATTCCCTCCGCGCCACTGGGTGTTGAACTTCTTCCAGAAGTCCGTGTACGGCTGAAAGTCCGTCTTGACCTTGATCTTCGGATACTTCTTCTCGAAGAGCGCGATGATCCTGTCGATCCTTTCGGCGAGGTCCTCGACACCCCGCCACGCATAACGGATCGTCACCATCCCATCCGCGGCGGCCTCTCCGTCGCCGCCGCAGCCGGTGACGGCGGCGAGCCCCCGGACGACCGCCCGTGGCACCCGCCGCCTTCAGGACGGTGCGCCGCCCGACACCCCTTCTCGTTTCCGCGGCCGGGCCTCCCCGCAGTGTCGCCGCCGGCATGAATCATTGCGAGCAAGCGCTTGCCGGCACGAGGTACGGGGGCCCGACGGCGCGTCGACGATGCGGACAGGAATTGCCGCGCGGCCCGGGAAGGCGGCCAGGGGTTGTCCGGGCGAACGACCGCACCGGACGGCCGGAGCCTCAGGCGGGGCACGCGGCGGCGGCCGTCCCGGAAGGCACCGAGGGGGTCGGGAACCGCGCCCTCTCACGCCGACGGCCCGCCTGTGGTCTCACAGGCGGGCCGTCGGATCCGGGTGGGCGATACTGGGTTCGAACCAGTGACCTCTTCGGTGTGAACGAAGCGCTCTCCCACTGAGCTAATCGCCCCGGCGCAGGAAGAACATTACCCCAAGTCAGGGGGTGCGGGTGACCGCCCCGGAACCGGCCGGGAGGGCATCCGCACCCCGCGCGCTCACTGGTCCTGGATCTTCCACGGCATGACGGCGCCGAACTTCCACACGTAGATCCCCACCAGCACGGCCATGATCACCAGGCCGATCGAGGTCACAACGATGTTGCGCCGGCGCACCTTCGGGTCGAGCGCCTTCTGCGCCGCCTCGGTGACCTTGCGCTTGGTCCAGCGCAGCACCAGCTGGGCCCAGACGAACTCGGTCGCCCAGACCGCCATGCCGCCGAAGATCACGACCCAGCCGGGACCGGGCAGGGGCAGCATGATGATGCCGGCCACCACGATCGCGAGGCCGATGACGAAGACGCCGACCTGCCAGCTCAGGTGCAGCAGGCGGCGCGCTTTGACGAACTCGGGCGCCCGGGATCCGAGAGCCCGCTCTCCATCGTCCCGCGCCTTGCTCACCCGCGCCCCTTCGGACGCCAGTACGGCGCCACCCGACTCGTCACTCCCCGTATTCATACGGCCAAACCCTACCGGACCGAATCCGGCCACCGAAATGGTCGTACCGCACGAACGGGTTCTCGGCCGGAAGAGTTACGTAATCCCACGCAAAACACTCAGAGGGGTTTACAACGGCACCGTAGGTGGCATGTCGATTTCGCCGACGTGCGAATCCCCGAGCGCACACTGAGCGAAAGGCCCTGGCGCTTATGAACACCACGGTCAGCTGCGAGCTGCACCTGCGCCTCGTTGTGTCGAGCGAGTCCTCCCTGCCTGTCCCCGCAGGCCTGCGGTACGACACGGCCGACCCCTACGCCGTGCACGCCACCTTCCACACCGGAGCCGAGGAGACCGTCGAGTGGGTGTTCGCCCGCGACCTCCTCGCCGAGGGCCTCCACCGGCCCACCGGTACCGGCGACGTCCGTGTCTGGCCGTCGCGCAGTCATGGTCAGGGGGTCGTCTGCATCGCCCTGAGCTCTCCTGAGGGCGAGGCACTGCTCGAGGCCCCCGCGCGAGCCCTGGAGTCCTTCCTGAAGCGGACGGACGCCGCCGTGCCCCCCGGCACGGAACACCGCCACTTCGACCTCGACCAGGAGCTCTCGCACATCCTGGCGGAAAGCTAGGGCGAGATCCCCGCAAGCCGCCCGGCGCCGTCGACTCGGGGTGACGGCTCGGGCCAGGACAACCGCATAGGCAGGCCACCGGCGCCGTCCTCGCTGTCGCGAGGGCGGCGCCGGTGTCTCGGGGCCTGTGAGCGGTCCGAGGGCCGTGGTGCGCCGCCTCGGGGGCCCGGAGGGCCGGTCCGCCGCCGTGGGAACCGCAAGCGCTCCTCGGGCGTTCTATTCGAAGCCATGTGCGGACGACGGCGGTGTGCCGGCTGTGCGAGCCACTACCATCGGCCAGCATCGGCGGGCGCCCACGCCCACCTCCAGGCCAGGGAGCAGAACGTGCTGATCACCCATGACGCCCGGTGCGCACTAGATGTCGTGGTGGACCTGGTGAACACCGCGCCGGACGAGGACGGCGCCGCGGACGGGCTGTCGGACATCACGGCCCTCGCCGACTTCGTGCGCAAGCACGACATCAGCGATGTGGGGGTGCTGTCGGAGTTCGACCTGTCGGCGGTGCGCAAGGTGCGCGGACGGTTCGCGTCGATCTTCGCGGCGACGGATCCGAGGGCCGCGGCCGGGCAGATCAACGAACTCGTGGCGGCGGCCGGCACCACACCGCGTCTGACCGACCACGACGGCCACGGCTGGCATGTGCACTACTTCGCTCCCGGCGCGTCCGTGGCGGACCATCTCGCGGCGGACTGCGGCATGGCGCTGGCCTTCTTCGTGGTGGCCGGGGAGCAGGAGCGGCTGCGGCGCTGCGAGGCACCGGACTGCCGGCACGCCTTCGTGGATCTCTCCCGCAACCGTTCCCGCCGCTACTGCGACAGCCGTACCTGCGGCAACCGGCTGCATGTGGCCGCCTACCGGGCGCGCCGCAAGGAGGCCACCGGCTGAGACGCCGGCCGGACGGAGTGTCGACGCGGGCCCCGGCGGGTGGCGCCGGGGACCGCGGGTACGGCTCAGAGCAGCAGCAGATCGTGCAGCGCAGCCATGAGCAGCAGACACCCGATCACCGCAAGGAAGATCATCAGCGGTGGCTGGGAAAGGGCGAAGAGGCACCCACGAGGCTCGTCCTGAGGTGGCGCGGCCTCGCTCTGTGTCGTGTCCAGCATCTCGCGGGCGATGATGGCGCAGATCAGCCCCGCTTCGCGATCAGCGCGCCCGGAATGAGCGGGTGTTCGCCGTAATCCGTGATGTCCGGTCCGAATGGTGATCGTTCAGGGCCGGAGGGCGACCCACTGTGTCGCTTCCACCCGGTGCGCCCGGGTCAGATGCCGTGCTTCTTCAGGATGGCCTCGATGTCGCTGAAGTCGTCGGCGGGCTCTGCGCGCGGGGCGCTCGCGGGCCGCCTCGCCGGCTTGGACCCCTCCCCCAGCGAGGGCGCGGAGGCCGCCGGGGCCACCGCCTCGCGGCGCTCCGCCGCGCGGGCCTCCTTGCGCTCCGCGCGGGTGCCGCCCCGGCGGCGCTCCACCGCACGGGTGCTCGCGAACAGCACCCAGGCCAGCCCGAGGACCCCGAAGCCCGCCCAGGCCGTCGGACTGAAGGCGGTGTCGGCCAGCCACTCCACGACACCGGTCATCACCAGCCCCAAGGGCACCAGCGCGTAGGCCGCGACGCGCGTGGCCGCGAGGAAACGCTTGCGGTACGCCGTGACCGCCGCGATGCCCAGGCCGGCCACGGCGACGGCGGAACAGACGGTCTCGGCAATCATCCGGTCCTCCAGGCGGGGCTGCGTCCGACGGGGCACTTCGTCCCTTCCATCCTGCACCGTCGCCACCTCGCCCGGCCACGGCTCGAGCCGACATCAGGGAGAACTCCGGGTCGTCTCCTCCGCAGGTGCCGGTCACGGCCGGATTGGGCCGGCCCGGGCGGGGCTGGGAGACTGGCACCATGAACGACTCCTCCCCCGAGCGCACCGCCGTCGTCCTCGACTTCTGGTGCGAGCTCCAGTGCCCCGACTGCCGCGGCGCCCTGGACGATCTGCGCGCCCTGCGCTCCCGCTACGGCGACCGGCTGGAGGTGCGGCTGCGGCACTTCCCGCTGGAGAAGCACAAGCACGCCTTCGCCGCCGCGCAGGCCGCCGAGGAGGCCCTGGAGCAGGGGCAGGGGTGGCCGTACATCGAGGCCGTCCTCGGCCGGGTCGAGGAACTGGACCGCAAGGGCGAGCCCTTCCTGATCGAGGTGGCCCGGGAACTGGGCCTGGACGCGGAGGAGTTCGACACCGCGCTGATCGACGGACGGCACATCCTGATCGTCGACGCCGACCAGGCCGAGGGCAAGGCGATCGGCGTGACCGGCACCCCCACCTATGTGATCGACGGCGAGCGCCTCGACGGCGGCAAGAGCCAGGAGGGGCTGCGCGAGCGCGTCGAGGAGATCGCGGACCGGCTGCTGGAGGAGCAGGCGGGACCCGACGGCCGCTAGAGCAGCGCCTTGTAGAGGGCGTACACCGTCGTCTCGTAGCCGAGCGAGTCGTACAGCCGCTCGGCCGCGGTGTTGCCGGCGAAGACGTTGAGGCCGATCATCCGGTGGTCGGCGGCGATCGCCCGGCCCTCGGCCTGGAGCATCAGCGAACGGCCGTGGCCCCGGCCCCGGTGCTCCGGGGCCGTCTCGACGTCGTACACATAGGCCCGGCCCTGCCGGGTGCCGACCCACACGGTGCCCACCGGGGTCCCCTCGTGCTCCAGGACGTCGATGGAGGTGCCGGGCGTGCGAAGCCCCTGGGGCAGGAGTGCCTGGTGGTCCCGCCGCGACTTGGCCCGGGCCTCGTCCTCGGGGACGCCGCGCTCGACCCAGCTGCGGACGTAGTCCTCGTCGCTCTTGACCAGCCACGTGTCGTACTCGGACTCGGTCATGGACCGCGCCCGGGTGCCCGCCGGGAGCGCGGGCGGGGTGTCGCCGAGGGCCTTGGCCATGCCCCGGTTGCGCAGGAGGTAGCCGAGGGCGGTGACCAGGCGCAGCGCCGGGACGGCGTCCCCGGGGACCGTCACCTCGATCCGGTGGCAGCCCCAGCCGCGCGCCACCTCCTCCGCGGCGAGGGCGGCGACGGTGGCCCGCCCGCGCCGCCGGTCGGCCTCCTCGATGCGCAGCTCCGTCATCCGGGCCACGCCCTCGCCGAAGACGGGGTGCGTGCCCAGGAGGAGGTCGCCCACGGGGCGCCCGTTCACACACACCTGGTAGCGGCGCGAACGGGTCCCGTCGGCATGGTGCTGAAGCGGCTCGGTCGGCCGCAGGGTTGTGGTCATCCTGTGAGTTCTACCCAGCGGGCCGGGCCTGCGGCGACCGAATTCCCGGTCACGGGTCGAGGTCGTCGCCGGAGCGCTCCTCGAAGATCCGCATGGCCTTGGCGGTCACCGGCCCTGGCGTGCCCGGCAGTTCGCGGTCGTCGACGCGGTGCACGGCCTGGACGTCCCGCAGGGTGGAGGTGAGGAAGACCTCGTCGGCCCGCTCCAGCACGTCCAGCGGCAGGTCGGTCTCCTTGGCGCCGGTCCACTCGACGGTGAGGGCGCGGGTGATGCCCGCGAGACAGCCCGAGGCGACCGGCGGGGTGTGGATCTCTCCGTCCAGGACGACGAAGACGTTGGAGCCGGTGCCCTCGCAGAGCTGCCCGACGGTGTTGGCGAACAGCGCCTCGGAGGCGCCGCGTTCATGGGCGCGGGCGAGGGCGACGACGTTCTCGGCGTACGAGGTGGTCTTCAGGCCGGTGAGCGCGCCCCGCTCGTTGCGGGTCCAGGGGACCGTGATCACGGCCGTGCTGTCGGGGCGGCGGCTGGTCTCGCCGAGGGCGACGACGAGCGTGGGCCCGTGCTCGCCGCGGTCGGAGCCGAGCGGGCCCTGCCCGCCGGTGTAGGTGATGCGCAGCCGGCCGAGCGGCATCGGGTTGGCCTCCAGGACGGCGGCGCAGGCCCGGCGGACCTCGTCGTGGTCGGGGGCGGGCAGGCCGAGCCCCAGCGCCGAACGCGTCAGCCGGTCGAGGTGCCGGGTCAGCGCGAACAGCCGGCCGTCCACCGCCTTCACGGTCTCGAAGATGCCGTCGCCCACGGTCAGACCGTGGTCGAAGACGGAGACGCGGGCGGTCTCGATGTCCTTCAACCCGCCGTCGAGCCAGATCTTCACGGTTGCAGTCCCTCTCCACTCACCTCGTACGTACCCGACGCTACCCCGAGCAGCCGGGACGCCTTCAGTTCGGTCTCCCGCCACTCCCCCTCCGGGTCCGACCCCCAGGTGATCCCCGCGCCGGTGCCGAAACGTAGTTCGCCCGCCTCCCGGTCGATCCAGAAGGTCCGTATGCCGACGGCCAGCTCACCGGTGCCCCGGTCGGCGTCGACCCAGCCGACACCTCCGCAGTACGGCCCGCGCGGTGCCGTCTCCAGCGCCTCGATGATCCGCAGCGCACTGGACTTGGGCGCGCCGGTGACCGAGCCGGGTGGGAAGGCGGCGTCGAGGAGTTCGGGCCAGCCCGTGCCGGGGCGCAGTTCGCCGCGGACCGTGGAGACGAGGTGCACGAGCCCCGGGTGCTTCTCCACGGCGCACAGGTCGGGGACGGACACCGAACCGGTGGCGCAGACCCGGCCGATGTCGTTGCGCACGAGGTCGACGATCATGACGTTCTCGGCGTAGTCCTTCTCCAGCAGGTCCGCCTCGGTGCGGCCGGTGCCCTTGATCGGCCCGGACTCCACGACACGCCCGTCGCGGCGCAGGAACAACTCGGGCGAGGCGGTGGCGATCTCCACGCCGTGTCCCGGCAGCCGAATCGTTCCCGCATACGGCGCCGGGTTGCCGCGCGCCAGGAGGGCGGTCAGCGCGTCGACGTCGGCGTCCGCGCCGACGGGCGCGCTCAGCACGCGGCAGAGGTTGGCCTGGTAGACCTCGCCGGCCGCGATGTGCTCGCGGATGCGCCGCACCCCGGCCGTGTACGCGGCGCGGTCGAGGGACGACGTCCAGTCACCGGCCGCCGGCCCGGTCCAGGCGCCCGGCACCGGGGCGGGCACCTCCTCCCGCCGTACGTCGCGGAAGCGGGCGCAGGTCAGAGCGCCCTCGAAGTCGGCGCAGACGGCCCAGAAGCCACGGGAGTCGAGGGCCGCGGGGTCGCTGGTGACGTCCAGGAGACCGGTGGCGACGCGGTCGCCGAAACGGGCGAGAGGCGGGAGGTCGTGCACGCCGTCGAGTCTATGGCCGGTGCTTCCGCGGCGACCTGGCCCTGTCCGCTGCGGACGGTTCCCCGGCTCGCCGAGCAGGTGAGGCGCAGCACGCTGCGCAAACGCGTTTTTGTGCTGGCCCCGGAATCCGCTAGAGTTCAACTCGTCGCCGGGCCGCGCGAGCGGAACGGAAACGTCAAGCGGACGTAGCTCAGTTGGTAGAGCGCAACCTTGCCAAGGTTGAGGTCGCGAGTTCGAGCCTCGTCGTCCGCTCGAAGGAACAAGGGGATCTTCCCGACCCCCTCACTCCTGGTGGAGTGGCCGAGAGGCGAGGCAACGGCCTGCAAAGCCGTCTACACGGGTTCAAATCCCGTCTCCACCTCCAAGGACGATTAGCTCAGCGGGAGAGCGCTTCCCTGACACGGAAGAGGTCACTGGTTCAATCCCAGTATCGTCCACTGGATCTTCGACGGAACGCCGAAGGTCTGACCTGCGCGATTAGCTCAGCGGGAGAGCGCTTCCCTGACACGGAAGAGGTCACTGGTTCAATCCCAGTATCGCGCACGCAGTGCCCATGGCCCCCGGGCCGTGGTCCCGAGGACGATTAGCTCAGCGGGAGAGCGCTTCCCTGACACGGAAGAGGTCACTGGTTCAATCCCAGTATCGTCCACACACCGAAGCCCCCGGTCGACGACCGGGGGCTTCTTCGTGGCCTGGCGGCTCAGCTGGAGAACAGCATGTGGCCGAAGCTCTTGTGGCGGCCGTGGCCGTAGTGGCCGCCGTGGCCGCCGTGCGGGGCACCCCACGCCGGGGCCTGCGGGGCCGCGGCCGGGTACGCCTGCGGAGCGGCCGGGGGCGGCGGGGCCGGCTGGGCCCACTGGGACTCCAGGCGGGTCAGGGCCTCCAGCTCGCCGTAGTCCAGGAAGATCCCACGGCAGCCACTGCACTGCTCGATCTGGACGCCGTTGCGGTTGTAGGTGTGCATCGGCGCATGGCACTTCGGACACTGCATCGTTCGGCTCAACTCCTCGCCGGTCGGTCCTGCTTCGCGTCTCGCCAGGACAGACTCTGCCCGGCTGCGGTCGGTTGCACCCTACTTCGCCTCTTCTCGGACCAACTCCGCAGGGACGGAAGCCATTCGGTCACAGGCGTCCACCAGGCACTGCTCGACCTCGTCCAGCGGACGGCCCCCGGCCTGCGCCTTGGTGATCGCCCTGGCCGCCGCCTGCGCGGTGAGGGCGCGGGCCGGGACGTCCAGCGCCGGCCAGGGGTCGCCCGCGTCGGGGACCGCGGTGCCGCCGGCGGCCCGGTAGGCGGTCAGAAAGCGGCTCCACTCGTCGGGCGGGAGCAGTCCGCAGGCGTACCAGGCGGCGGGACGGCCCAGATCCCAGCCGGGTACGCCGGTGCCGAGGTCGTCGACGTCGATCAGCAGCCACGGCCCGTCGGGCGCCGGGTGCCGGACGAGCTGGCCGAGGTGGAAGTCGCCGTGGCACAGGGCGCCGGGGGCCGGCTGCGGAGCCTCGGCGCGGGCCCAGGGCGGGAGGGTGTCCCAGGCGCGCAGGACGGCGGTGACCGCCGCGCGCGGGGCGGCGGAGGCGGAGCGGAGCCGGGTCACGGCGCGGGCGGCTTTCACCGGTCCCCGCATGGCGGGCAGGCCGGCCGGGGCGGGCGTGCGGTGCAGGCTGGCGAGCAGCGCGGCCGCCTCCTCCCAGGGCGCCGCGTCCGGGTCGGCCGGGTCCACGGGGCGGCCGTACGGCCAGCAGGTGACGAGGCGGCCGTGCAGGTCGGCGGGCGCGGGGGTGAGCGGGGCCAGGAGGAGGCCCGGGAGCCGCGCTGCGGCGGTGAGGCGCCGGACCAGGTCGGCCGGGGTGCTGTCCGGGGGGTGCGCCTTGGCCACGGTGCCGGCGTGGCGGACGACCGTGGCGTCGGGGCGGTCGGCGAGGGTGACGTCCGTGCAGGCGCCGCAGTCCGGTGCGAGGGAGTGGGCCGTGGCCTCGGCGCGCGCGGCGAGGTCGGGCAGGAGGCGGTTCGGCGTCACGGGGTCCCTCGCAGGCGGGTCGGCTGGGGGGAGCGTACGCGTTTGCCGGTGGTGCCGGGCAACAGCAGTGCCGGCGCAGCTCCCCAGCTGCGCCGGCATCTGTGCCGTCCGCCGCACCCCCGTCCCCACGGGGTTTCATGGATGGATGTCCCCGCCCGGACCGCTCTTCCGGGCCTGGGGTCGCCGCTCAGCGCCCCAGCATCACACCCACGGACGACGCCTGTGTGGCCACCGTCTCCCACCCGTCGAAGACGAGGAGGAGCAGGGCCGCCAGGGGAAGGGCCATGAGCGTCGCCACCAGCGGGTGGCGGCGGCCCTGGCGGCGGGGGCGCGGCATGAGCCGCGCCTGCGTGCGGATCAGTGCCCGCGGTGCCGTCTGGGCCATGGTCCCTCTCCTGACCTGTGTCGGATCTCGTCGGCAGCGGCGGGCGTCTGACCTCGGGGGACGAGTGCTGCACCCGCCGCTTGACCTCAAATCTAGGGGCGCGCCCCCTTCCGCACGTCATGCCCTCGTACCGATTGGCGGGCCTCCCGGAGGATGAGCCCTCGCGGGCGGAGTACTCCCCTGGGTGGAGACCGGCGCGCGGGTCTCGGGGTCTTCCCGGAGGGGACGTCCGCTCCGCCCGTTTTCTCCGGGGTGCCCGCCGGGGGTCCGGCAGGCTCCACCGGGGTGACTTCTCTCACTCGGTGTCGGCCGACGGGCCCGCGATCTTCCGGAGGCGTCCGCTCCCGCCCGCCGTCGGCGGTCCGCTACGGCCGGCGTGCCGCTCCCCCGTCTCCCTCGCCAGGTCCCCGCCCGGCACGGACCCAACCTCCCCCGGTCCGTTGCGGGTTGGCACCGAAGGAGGGGTGAAGTCGCCTTGTCCGTCAGCTCTCTGACCGCCTTTCACCTTCGCGGCAGGCGCCCGACAATCCACCGGGCCGAGAGGGCGCGGCCTCTGCGCACGGCGGCCCGTGGAAACGTAAGCTGTGGCACGTCACACGGACCGGGCAGCGGGGATGAACATGGCGATGATGCGCCTGAGGCGCGAGGACCCGCGCGTCGTCGGATCGTTCAGGCTTCACAGACGGCTGGGCGCGGGCGGAATGGGCGTTGTCTACCTGGGCTCCGACAAGAAGGGGCAGCGGGTCGCGCTCAAGGTGATCCGGCCCGACCTGGCGGAGGACCAGGAGTTCCGCTCCAGGTTCGCGCGGGAGGTCTCGGCGGCACGGCGGATCCGGGGCGGGTGCACGGCCCGGCTGGTGGCCGCCGATCTGGAGGCGGAACGTCCGTGGTTCGCCACGCAGTACGTGCCCGGCCCCTCCCTGCACGACAAGGTCGCCGACGAGGGGCCGCTCGGGGCCGCGGAGGTCGCCGCCGTGGGGGCCGCCCTGTCCGAGGGGCTGGTCGCGGTCCACGAGGCGGGGGTCGTGCACCGGGATCTGAAGCCGTCCAACATCCTGCTGTCCCCCAAGGGGCCGCGGATCATCGACTTCGGCATCGCCTGGGCCACGGGCGCCTCGACCCTCACCCACGTCGGCACGGCGGTCGGCTCGCCCGGCTTCCTCGCCCCGGAGCAGGTGCGCGGCGCCACCGTCACCCCGGCCACGGACGTCTTCTCCCTGGGCGCCACGCTCGCGTACGCGTCGATGGGTGACTCGCCGTTCGGGCACGGCAGTTCCGAGGTGATGCTGTACCGCGTCGTGCACGAGGAGGCGCAGCTGCACGGTGTGCCGGACGCCCTCGCGCCGCTCGTGCGCGCCTGTCTGGCGAAGGACCCCGGGGAGCGGCCCAGCACCGTGCAGCTCTCGCTGCGTCTGAAGGAGATCGCCGCCCGGGAGGCGCAGGGGCTCGGGGACGTGCGCCCGCCGGCGCAGCGCGCCGCCGAGGCGGACCGGGTCACCGGACGGCTCGCCGACACGTATCCGGAACCGCAGCGGGTGCAGCGGCGCTCGCCGGGCACTCCCCCGCCGCGGGGGGCGGCCGGACCGCGCGGCGCGGGTGCGGGCCGGGTGCCCGGTCCCGCCCGGGACGGTTCCGCGCCGAGGACCGGTGGCGGCTCCGCGTCCCGCGCGGGTTCCCGGCCGATGCCCGCGCCGCGCGGCACCCCGCGCAACGGCGGCAGGCCCGCGACACGGGGCGGCACCGGCCGTACGGCTCCGCGGAACACCGGGACCGGGCGCCGGCCCGCCAATCCGCAGTTGCTGCGGCAGCGGCTGTTCGTCTTCGTCGTGGTGACACTGCTCGTGGCGCTGGGGATCGCGGCCGCCCAGGGCTGCCAGGGTCCGGACCGGGGCCTCGGCGGCACCGGCGGCGGGGGTCCCGTGCAGGAGCGGGTCGCGCCGGACCACGGGACGATGGACGAGCGGTACTCCTCGGAGTTCGAGATCCCGGAGTAGGGCTACACCTCGGGACGGCCCGTGGCCACCGCGTAGAAGGCCACGGCGGCCGCGGCGCCCACGTTGAGGGAGTCGACGCCGTGCGCCATGGGGATGCGGACCCATTCGTCGGCGGCGACCAGGGCCTGCGTGGACAGGCCGCCGCCCTCGGCGCCGAGCATCAGGGCCACCCGGTCCATCCGGTGCGGGGCGGCCTCGTCGAGGGTCTTCGCCTTCTCGTCCGGGGTGAGGGCGAGCAGGGAGAAGCCGGCCTCGCGCACCGTCTCCAGCGCCTTGGGCCAGGTGTCCAGACGGGCGTACGGCACGGAGAAGACCGCGCCCATGGAGACCTTGACGCTGCGGCGGTACAGCGGGTCGGCGCAGTCCGGGGAGAGCAGCACGGCGTCCATGCCGAGGGCCGCGGCGGAGCGGAAGATCGCGCCGATGTTGGTGTGGTCGTTGACCGACTCCATGACCACGACGCGGCGGGCGGTGCGCAGCAGGTCGGTGGCGCCGGGGAGCGGCTTGCGCTGCATGGACGCCAGGGCGCCGCGGTGCACGTGGTAGCCGGTGACCTGCTCGGCGAGGTCCGGGCTGACCGCGTAGACGGGTGCCGGGAGTTCGTCGATGACGTCGCGCATCACGTCGATCCACTTGGCCGACAGCAGCATCGAGCGCATCTCGTAGCCGGCTTCCTTGGCCCGTCTGATGACCTTCTCGCCCTCGGCGATGAACAGGCCCTCGGCGGGTTCGCGGCGGCGGCGCAGGTCGACGTCGGTCAGGCCCGTGTAGTCGCGCAGACGCGGGTCGTCGGGGTCGTCGACGGTGATGAGATCGGCCACAGAGTGATACTGCCTTGTCCTGGGTGTGGTGCCAACGGTGCGGGGCGGGTCTGTTACCCGCGGTTACGCGTGAGGGGTCCGCGAGGGGGCGGAGGGCGCGGGGCCCGCCTTCACGACCTCGCCGATGACGATGACGGCGGGCGGCTTCACCTCGTGCTCGATCACCGCGGCGCCGGCCGTGGCGAGCGTCGCGTCGACCCGGCGCTGCCCGGCCGTGGTGCCCTCCTGGACCAGGGCCACCGGGGTGTCCGGCGACTTGCCGTGGGCGATGAGCGTCTCGGCGACCTTGCCGAGGGTACCGACGCCCATGAGGATCACCAGTGTGCCGGTGAGCTTGGCGAGCGACGGCCAGTCCACCAGGGACCGCTCGTCGTCCGGGGCGACATGGCCGCTGACCACCGTGAACTCATGGGCCACGCCCCGGTGCGTCACCGGGATGCCGGCGGCGCCCGGCACGGAGATCGAGCTGGAGATGCCGGGCACGACCGTGCACGGGATGCCGGCCTCCGCGAGCGCGATGACCTCCTCCATGCCCCGGCCGTAGACGAACGGGTCGCCGCCCTTGAGCCGTACCACCGACTTGCCCTGCTTGGCGTGCTCGATCAGCGCCTCGTTGATGGCCTCCTGGGCCATGAAGCGGCCGTACGGCAGCTTGGCCGCGTCGATCACCTCGACGCCCGGCGGCAGTTCCGCGAGGAGGTCGCGCGGGCCGAGATGGTCGGCGATGACCACGTCGGCCTCGGCGAGCAGCCGGCGTCCGCGCACGGTGATCAGGTCCGGGTCGCCGGGGCCGCCGCCGACGAGGGCGACGCCGGGCTTGCGGGTGCGGTGGTGCGGGGCGACGAGGGTGCCGTCGCGCAGGCCCTCGACGACCGCGTCCCGGATGGCGGCGGTGTGCCGGGGATCGCGACCGCGGGCCTCGGTCGTGAGGACGGCGACGGTGACCCCCTCGCTGTGACCGGTGGCCGGCGTCCAGGCCGTCGCGGCGTCGGCGTCGTCCGAGCGGACGCACCACACGCGGTGCCGCTCGGCCTCGGCGGAGGCAGCCGTGTTGGCCTCCGGGTCGCTGGTGGCGATCAGGGCGTACCAGGCGTCCGCGAGGTCGCCCTCCTCGTAGCGGCGCCGGTGCCAGGCGAGCTCCCCCGCGTCCGCCATCGCCTCGACCGACGGGGTCGCCTCGGGGGACACCAGCCGGATGTCGGCGCCCGCCGCGACGAGCGCCGGGAGGCGGCGCTGGGCGACCTGACCACCGCCGAGGACGACGACCCGGCGACCGGTGAGGCGCAGGCCTACGGGATAGGCGGGGTGTTCGGCCATGAGGGTGCGGCTCCCTTGGAGGTGGCGGCGGGGCGATGCCCTGACGTGCGGATTTTATGCTGCGGACGGCACCGGCGGTCGAGGGGTCCGAGGGCTGGGCGGCCCTCGGGTCTCCGCGCACGGCGAGGGGACCCGGGGCGCGCGGCTCCGGGTCCCCAGGCACCCGGCTACTTCTCGGTGACGCCCGCCGAGTCGAACGTCGCCACCTCGTGCATCGCCCGGGCCGTGCTCTGGACCAGCGGGAGGGCCAGGAGCGCGCCCGTGCCCTCGCCGAGCCGCAGGTCGAGGTCGACCAGGGGGCGCAGACCCAGCTTGTTCAGGGCGGCCACATGTCCGGGCTCGGCGCTGCGGTGCCCCGCGATGCACGCTGCCAGCACCTCGGGGGCGATCGCGCGGGCCACCAGCGCGGCGGCGCCGGCGCTCACGCCGTCCAGGATCACCGGCGTGCGCAGGGAGGCGCCGCCGAGCAGCAGACCGACGAGCGCGGCGTGCTCCAGACCGCCGATCGCGGCGAGGACCCCGATCGGGTCGGCCGGGTCGGGCCGGTGGAACTCCAGGGCGCGGCGGACGACCTCGGTCTTGCGGGCCAGCGTCTCGTCGTTGATGCCGGTGCCGCGGCCGGTGACCTCGGCCGGGTCGGTGCCGGTGTACAGGGAGATCAGCGCGGCGGACGCCGTGGTGTTGGCGATGCCCATCTCACCGGTCAGCAGTGCCTTGTTGCCGGCCGCCACCAGGTCGCGGGCGGTCTCGATGCCGACCTCGATGGCCTGCTTGGCCTCCTCGCGGGTCATCGCCGGGCCGGTCGTCATGTCGGCGGTGCCGGCGCGGACCTTGCGGGGCAGCAGGCCCGGGGTGGCCGGGAGGTCGGCGGCCACGCCCACGTCGACCACGCAGACCTCGGCGCCGACCTGGGCGGCGAAGGCGTTGCAGACCGCGCCGCCGCCGAGGAAGTTGGCCACCATTTGGGCCGTGACCTCCTGCGGCCACGGGGTGACGCCCTGGGCGTGCACGCCGTGGTCACCGGCGAAGATCGCGACGGCCGCGGGCTCCGGGATCGGGGGCGGGCACTGCCGGGACAGGCCGGACAGCTGCGCGGAGATGATCTCCAGCATGCCGAGCGCGCCGGCCGGCTTCGTCATGCGCTTCTGCCGCTCCCACGCCTCGCCGAGCGCCTTGGCGTCCAGCGGGCGGATCTGGGAGACGGTCTCGGCGAGCAGGTCGTGCGGCTCCTCGCCGGGCAGGGCGCGGCGGCCGTACGTCTCCTCGTGGACGACCCAGGACAGCGGGCGGCGCTTGGACCAGCCCGCCTGGAGCAGCTCGGGCTCGTCCGGGAACTCGTCGACGTATCCGACGCACAGGTAGGCGATGACCTCCAGGTGCTCGGGCAGGCCGAGGGCGCGGACCATCTCGCGCTCGTCGAAGAAGCTGACCCAGCCGACGCCGAGGCCCTCGGCGCGGGCGGCGAGCCAGAGGTTCTCGACGGCGAGGGCGGCGGAGTACGGCGCCATCTGCGGCTGGGTGTGCCGGCCGAGGGTGTGGCGGCCGCCGCGGGTGGGGTCGGCGGTGACGACGATGTTCACCGGGGTGTCGAGGATGGCCTCGATCTTCAGTTCCTTGAACTGCTTCGCGCGGCCCTTGGGCAGCGACTTGGCGTACGCCTCACGCTGGCGCATGGCCAGTTCGTGCATGGTGCGCCGGGTCTCCGACGAGCGGATGACGACGAAGTCCCAGGGCTGGGAGTGGCCGACGGAGGGCGCCGTGTGCGCGGCCTCCAGGACCCGCAGCAGCACCTCGTGCGGGATGGGGTCGCTGCGGAAGCCGTTGCGGATGTCGCGGCGCTCGCGCATCACCTTGAGGACGGCCTCGCGCTCGGCGTCGTCGTACGCGGGTGCGGGGGCGCCGCCGGGCCGACGCGGCTCCTCCTCGGCCGGCCTCTCCTCCGCGCGCGCGTCCTGGCCGGCCCGGTCCTCGTCGGCGGCCCGGGTGTCCAGGTCGTCGGCGTGCTGGACGAGCCCGGGGTCGGCCTCGCGAGGCGCGGGCACCTCGGCGGCGGGGGCCGGGGGCTCCTCGGTGGGGAGGACGAGCGGCTGCGGCGGGGTGGGCGCGAGGTGCGGGGTGGTCGGCACGGTGCCGTCGACCGGGACGAACTGGCCGAGGGGCTGGCCGGGCGTGGGCTCCTGGGGGACGGCACCCGGCATCACGGCCACGGCGTCGTCCGGCCCGGCGGCCGGCCTGAGCTGCGGGCCCGCCGGTTCGGCGACGTACTGCCCGGCCACGTACTGCTCGGCCGCGACCGGCTCGGGGGCGACGGCCGCCGCGAGCGGCTGGACCGCCTCCGCGGGCCCGGCGGCGACGGCCTCGGGGGCCGAGTCCGGGACCGGCTGCTCGGCCCGGGCCGCCACCGCGTCGGTGATCGGGGCCGGCTGTTCGGCCGGGGCGGGCTCGGCCGGCTGCACGTCGGCGGGGGCCTGGACGGCCGGTTCGGGGGCCGCGACGGCTTCCGGTTCGGGCTGCTCGGGTACGGCGGTCGGGGCCGCCTGCGGCTCGGTCTGTTCCAGTACGTCGGCGGGGACGGCCTCGGGGGCCAGGGGCGGGAGCGCCTGGGCGGGCTCGGGGGTGTGCGCCTCCGCCACGGGCTCGGGGGCGTGTGCCGGGACGGGCTCAAGGCTCTGGGGCGGTTCGGGCTGGGGCTGTGCGTCGGTGCCCTCCGGAGCCGGCAGCTCGCCGTCGGCGGGGGTCTCGACCTCCTGCGGGGCGGGCTCGGGGGCCTCCGCGCCGGGGGCCGGGGCGTCCTGCGCCGGGTCCACGGGCGCCGCCTCGGCGACGGGCCCGCCGTCGTGGGGCGCGATCGCCTCGGGCTCCGGCGCCTCGGCGACGGATGCGGCCTCGGGCGCCGGCATCTCGGCGCTCTGCGGGGCCTCGGGCACCTCGGGAGCGGCCGGGGTCTGCGCGGGCTCGCCGGGCTGAACGTCCTGCGGGGCGGCGACGGCCTGGGGCTCGGCGGCGTCCTGAGGGTTCCCGCCGGTCGCGGCCGGAGCGGCCGTCTCCCCGTGCGGCTGGTGGGCGACCGGGGCCGGAGCACCGGCCTGGCCGGGGACGGCCGCGGCGTGCTCGGGCGACGGTTCGGGTGCGCCGTACGTCTCGTCCTGGGCGACGGGCGCCTGGGCCTCGGCAGCCTGCGCGGCACCGGCCTCGGCAGCCTCGGCGACGCCCGTGACGGCACCGGCCTCGGTGGCGACGCGCGCCACGACCGCCTGCGCGGCCCCGACGGGCTCGGCGACCGGGACAACCGTTTCGGCAGCCTGGGCCTCGGTGCCGACCGGCGCGGGGGCGGGCGATTCCCAGGCGGGCGCCTGGGGCGGGGCCTGCGTCCGGGCGTACTCGGGGGCGACCGGGCCCGGCTGCCGGACCGGCATGCCGACGGCGCCCCGGTCGGCCAGCGAACGGACCGGGCTGGCGGAGGCGTCCGGGAGGGGCGGGCCCAGGTGCAGGGGGCGCCGGGGTGTGATCGGCGGGATCGGCGTCGTGGGGGCCGTGGGCGCCGAGGGTCCGGGCAGCCGCACGCCGCTCAGGTCGACGGAGCCGCTGTCGCGGCCGGAGAGCTCGTGCGCGTCGGGCTCGTGCACGGCCTCGACGAGCGGCTCCGGCGCGGGCGGAGCGACCTCGTTGCCCCAGGCGCCCTGGGAACCGGGCAGGAGCAGGTCTTCTTCCTCGGCGGGAGTCTCGGAGAGGTAGCTGTACGCATCCGGTGCCGCGGGGACACCCGGCTGCTCCACCATGCCTGCACTCTCCGGCAGTCCCTCGCCCGGGACCTGGCCGGTGTCGGTCATGCGTACCCCTCGCCCATCGGTTAGTGCTTCTACGACCTGCTCACCGGGGACGGCGCACCGACCGCCCCCGCTATGAAGAACGAGCGTCCGAGCCCAGCGGCACGAACGACCCGCCCAAAAAAGGCGACAAAGCCATTGAGTGGCATTGTCCTGGCCGTTCGGCCGTCGCGACAGGCTGATCCGCGACGTGCCGCTGTGGACTGCGCCACGTTGCGCGTCCTCCGGTTCCGCCGTACCACACCCGCCCCGAACCGGGAGCGTTTTTCCGGACATTGACCGACGAACTGCCGGGCGCCCGCATGCGGTACAACGATCGGCCAGCCTACCGCGAGCGGTACGACAACAGGATCACGGGGATGGCCGGACGGTCACACCGAGCGATCGGGCAGAACCCCGCTGAGCAGGAAGGCGACGCTCCGCTCGCGTTCCGTCCAGGCTCGCGTGTCGAGTTCGACGGACTGCAGCAGGGCGCACTCGACGTCGTAGCCGTGCTCCGTGAGGTCGCGGCCGACGAGTTCGGCGGCGTCCCGGGTCGCGGCGTGGGTGACGATGCGCTGCGGGCGCCGATCGGCCACGGCGGAGACGACGGCCGCTCCCCCGCCGCCGACGCGGACGACGTCCGGTTCGGGGAGGTCCTCAAGGACGTGCGGGGCGGTGCCGTGGACGATCTGGGTCTGGACGCCGAAGGCGCGCGCGTTGGCCTCGGTGCGCTCGCAGGCCCGCGGGTCGCTGTCGACGGCGATGACGGCCGCGCCGGCCCGCGCGGCCTCCGTGGCGAAGGCGCCGCTGCCGCAGCCGATGTCCCAGACGAGGTCGCCGAGGCGCGGGCCGAGCCGGGCGAGTTGGGCGGCGCGCAGGGGTTCGAGCTCGCCCTCGCCCATCAGGCCGCCGTAGGACTGCGCGGGCAGGGTCCAGCCGCGCGGGCCGGTGGACGGGTCGCGGCCGGCGATCCAGCCGACGCCGTCGGGCGTGGGGGCGGTGCCGCCGGCGACGATCACGACGTTGGGGTCGCGCCAGGTGTGGTCGGCGGCCTTGTCGGAGGTGACGACCGTGACCTGCTCACGGTCGGTGCCCAGTTCCTCGCAGATCACGAAGGTGCGGTGGACGCCCTCCAGGAGCAGCCCGAGTTCGGCGGGGCCGGCGCCCGGGGAGGTGAGCACGGCGACCTTGGTGTGGGCCCGGCACACATTCACCGCGCGTCGCAGGGTGCGCGGGTGGGCCACGACCACCTGTGCGTCGTCCCAGGGCATTCCGGCGCGGGCGAAGGCCGAGGCGACCGGGGAGACGGCGGTGACGACCTCGACCTCGAGGCCGAACTCGGGTGCGCGCAGGGTGCGTACGACGCCGAAGAAGCCGGGGTCGCCTTCGGCGAACACGACCGCGGTGCCGCGGTGGCCGGCGATGCGGCGGGCGGCGAGGGAGACGCTGCCCAGGCGGACGCGCTCGGCGGTGGGCGGCACCTCGGGGAGTGCCAGGTGGTGGGCGGCGCCGGCCACGAGGGTGGCCGCACCGAGGGCGGAGCGTGCCGCGGCGGTCAGCGGCGAGCCGTCCCAGCCGATCACGGTGACGCGGTCGGCCATCGTCGTCAGTCTCCTGGGTTCGCGCAGGTCGTCATGGGGAGCCCGAGGACCGGGCCTCGTGAGCGTACCTGGTCGCGGCGCGGCCGCCGCCGGGGCCCGGGGGGCGGGTCCGGGTCAGTTCCACTCGCCGTACGAGGTGAAGCCGTCGGATCCGGCCAGGTGGTCCCCGGCGCCGTCGAGGTCCTCGGGCAGAAGGCTCCACACGATGAAGTCGGTGCGCACATCGGTCCAGGTGCCGTCCTCGGCGCGTACATGGGCTATGCAGGCGTTGCGCAGGACGCCCTCGCTGATGCAGCCGATCTTCTGGGCGACCTGCTGGGAGGCGGTGTTGTCGGCGGCCGTGCGCAGCTCGATGCGCTCGAACTTCTGGTCGCTGAACAGCCATTGGGCGGTCGCGAGGGCGGCCTCGGAGGCGTAGCCCTCGCCGCGGGCCCAGGGGGCGACGATGTAGGAGAGTTCGGTGGCGCGTACGTGCCAGTTGGTCTTGGCCAGTTGGACGATGCCGACCAGGCGCTGGGTGAGGAACTCGGTGACGGCGAGGTCGAGTCCGCGGCCGGCCTCCCGTTCGGCGGGGGCGCGCTCGGTGATCCAGGTGCGCGCGCGGTCCTCGGTGAACGGCTGGGGCACGTCGGTCCAGGCGCCGACCTGTTCGTCGTTCATCATCTCGGCCAGGGCGGGCACGTCGTCCTCGTCCAGGGGACGCAGCACCAACCGCTCCGTGCTGATGGAGATGGTGGGGAAGGTGCCAGTCATGCGCCGCTCCGTAACCGTCGGAAGTGCCTTCAGGGCCTGCGAACTGCCCAGCATGCAGCATGAAAGCACCTCACCGCACCACGGGGTCCACACCCGGTGAAGGTGTGGACCCCGTGGTGGGCGAAACGCGTCGAACGCCCCGTCAGACGACGGGCGGCGGCTCAGAACGCGGCGACGACGGCGCCGTCGTACTTGTCCTCGATGAACTTCTTCACCTCGGGCGAGGTGAGCAGCTTCGCGAGCTTCTGGACGCGCGGGTCGTCCTCGTGGCCCTTCTTCACGGCGAGGAAGTTGCCGTACGGGTTGTCCTTCGGGGACTCGGCGGCGAGGGCGTCCTTCGCGGGGCTGAGGTCGGCCTCGAGCGCGTAGTTGCCGTTGATCACGGCGGCGTCGACGTCGGCGAGGGAGCGGGGCAGCTGGGCCGCCTCCAGCTCCTTGAAGTTCAGGTTCTTCGGGTTGGAGGCGATGTCCTTGGGGGTCGCCTCGTAGCCCACGCCCGCCTTGAGCTCGATCAGGCCGTTGGCCTCCAGCAGCTTCAGCGCGCGGGCCTCGTTGGTGGTGTCGTTCGGCAGGGCGATGGTGGCGCCCTTCTTGAGGTCCGTGAGCTTCTTGACGCCCTGGGAGTAGACGCCGAGGGGCTCCAGGTGCACCGTGGCGTTCGGCACGGCGACGATGTCGGTGCCGTTCTTCTTGTTGAAGTCGTCCAGGTACGGCTGGTGCTGGAAGTAGTTGGCGTCGACCTCGCCCTGCTGGACGGCCGTGTTCGGCGTCACGTAGTCGGTGAACTCCTTGACCTCGAGGTCGAGGCCGGCCTTCTTCGCGAGGTTGTCCTTGATGTAGGTGAGGATCTCGCCCTGCGGGGTCGGCGTGGCGGCGACCTTGAGCGGGGCGTTCGCGTCGGAACCGGAGTCCTTGTCCGAGCCGCAGGCGGTGAGCCCGAGGGTGAGGGCTCCGACGGCGAGGGCGGCGGTGGTGATCTTGGCGGTGTTACGCACGAAAAGTGCCTTTCCTAGGGGTGGTGCGACCCCGGCGTGGGTGCCCGGGGAGTTCGGGGGGTGCGAGCAGGGCCTAGACGGTCTTGCTGGTGGCGGTGGCGGCCTTCAGCAGGCGCAGCTTCGGCGCGGGTCCGGAGCGGCCGCCGCGGTGGTGCAGGGAGCGGGCCGCGTAGTCGCCGGCGGCCTGGATGACGGAGATGACGACGGCGAGGATCGCCACCGTGATCCACATCAGCTCAGACTCGAAGCGCTGGAAGCCGTAGCGGATGGCGATGTCGCCGAGGCCGCCGGCGCCGACCGTGCCGGCCATGGCCGAGTAGCCGATGAGGGCGACGATCGTGGTCGTGGTGCTGGCGATCAGGGACGGCAGCGACTCGGGGACGAGGACCTTGCGCACGACGGTCCAGGTGTTGCCGCCCATCGCCTGCACGGCCTCGACGAGTCCGCCGTCCACCTCGCGGACGGCCGTCTCGACCAGCCGCGCGAAGAAGGGGATCGCGCCGATGGCGAGCGGAACGATGGCGGCCTCGCGGCCGATGGTCGTGCCGGTGACCCAGCGCGTGAAGCTCATCAGGGCGACCATCAGGATGATGAAGGGCATCGAGCGGGCGACGTTCACGATCTGCCCGATGACCTTGTTGGCGAGGACGTTCTGCAGGAGCCCGTCGCGGTCGGTGAGGACGAGCAGGATGCCCAGCGGGAGTCCGCCGACCACCGCGATGAGGGTGGACCAGCCGACCATGTAGAGGGTGTCCCAACACGCCTGCTCCAGCAGGGGCTGCATCTCGGACCAGGTCACTTGGCGCCTTCCTTCAGCAGAACGGGCTCCTGGCCCAGGACGTCGATCTGGAGTCCCTGTTCGCGCAGGAAGCCGATCGGCACGACGTTGTCCTCGTAGCGGCCGGGCAGTTCGATGCGCATCCGGCCGACCTGGAGACCGCCGACGGTGTCGATGGCGGCGCCGAGGATCGATATGTCGATGTTGTAGGTGCGTGAGAGCTGGGAGATGACCGGCTGGGTGGCGGTCTCGCCGTGGAAGGTGACGTCGACGACGGTGCGGTCGTCGGCGGAGGCCTCGCCGCCCACCGGGAAGAGGGCGGAGGCCAGTTCGGAGCCGGGGGTGGCGAGCAGTTCGCCGACGGTGCCGGACTCGACGATCCGGCCGCGCTCCATGAGGGCGGCGGAGTCGCAGATCGACTTCACGACGTCCATCTCGTGGGTGATGAGCAGAACGGTCAGGCCCAGCTGCCGGTTCAGGTCGCGCAGCAGCTGGAGGATCGAGCGGGTGGTCTCCGGGTCCAGGGCGCTGGTGGCCTCGTCGGACAGCAGCACCTTGGGGTCGCCGGCCAGGGCGCGGGCGATGCCGACGCGCTGCTTCTGCCCGCCGGAGAGCTGGGCGGGGTAGGCCTTCGCCTTGTCGGCGAGGCCCACCAGGTCGAGCAGTTCGAGCGCCTTGCGGGAACGTTCCTTCCCTGACGTGCCGAGGATCTCCAGCGGCAGCTCGACGTTGTCCTGGACGGTCCGGGAGGACAGCAGGTTGAAGTGCTGGAAGACCATGCCGATACGGCTGCGCGCCCGCCGCAGTTCCCGGCCGGCCCGGGGGCCGCGTCCGGCCAGGGCGGTGAGGTCCTGACCGGCGACGGTCACGGTGCCGGAGGTGGGGCGTTCGAGCAGGTTGACGCAGCGGATGAGCGAGGACTTGCCGGCGCCGGACTGGCCGATGACGCCGTACACCTCGCCCTCGCGCACGTGCAGGTCGACGCCGTCGAGGGCGGTGACCTCGCGGCCGCGCGAGCGGTAGACCTTGATGAGGCCCGAAGTGGTGATCACTGGAGTTCCGTCACTGTCGAGTGCGCGGCGCGTCGTGGTCGCCGGGCACGGGGCATACGTGGTCGAAGGCAGCCGGGCGCAGCACGGTCCCGTGAAAGGGCGGAACGCGGAGAACGTGTGCGCGGGGGCGTGGCTCAGTCCTGGAACCCGGGGCGGGCGGACCTGAGCCGGCTCGCTTCGGGGCGCGAGGCTCGGATGGTGCGGGGGCCCTCTAGAAGGCGCACATTCGACACATACAACGAGCACCGGGCGTCAGGGGCGCCTCGGTCGCGGGAATGCGGCTGCTCGTCGTGGTCATGCGATCAGTAAAGCAGACGTACGGTCCTTACCGGCCGCCGCTGTCCGCATGCTGGACAGCGGCGGACAGGGTCAGACGCGGGCGGAGATCTCCACGCCGCCGTCGCCTGCCAGCGCGGACAAGGCCGACAGGTCCTTCACGACGAGGTCGGCGTCCAGCTCGTCGGCCCGGTGGGTTGTGGTCAACGCCACGGTGGTCATTCCGGCGGCCCGGCCGGCCGCGAGGCCCGCGGGGGCGTCCTCGAAGACGACGCAGTCGGCCGGGTCGACGCCCAGCTCACGGGCGGCGAGCAGATAGGGCTCGGGGTCGGGCTTGCCGCGCGTGATGTCGTCGGCGGTCACCATCGTCTTCGGCAGGATGCCGACGGCTCCGAGCCGGGCCTCGGCGAGCCGGCGGGTGGCGGAGGTGACGACGGCCCAGCGGTCGGCGGGCAGTGCGTCGAGGAAGTCCCGGGTGCCGGGCAGCAGTTGGACGCCGCCGTTCGGCACGTCCTCCACCTCCAGCGCCTCGATCCGGGCGAGCGCCTCGGGAACGCGTGCCGCGGGCAGCAGGTCGGCCACTATCTCGACGGCCGGGCGCCCGTGCAGCTCGACCCTGCCGAACGCCTCCGTGACGCCGTACTCCGCGGCCCAGCGCGTCCAGCAGCGGTCCACGGAGGCGAGGGAGGAGACGAGGGTGCCGTCGTTGTCGAACAGGAGGGCTTGTGCACGGATCTTCATGCCCCCGAGCGTACGGCCGCTGTCCGGGGGCGGCCGCATCAGGCCTTTTGGCCCGTAATAGGCTCACCGGCATGTTCGCTGCCCTGATGCTGGTGACCGGTGTCGCCGCGCTGCTGCTCGCCGCGTGGTGCGGCTGGGCCGCCTCCCGTGACCAGCCGACGAAGGACTGGCACTTCATCGGCATGGCCGTCGTGACGGTGCTGGCGCTGGTGCAGCTGGTCGCCGGGATCGTGCTGCTGGCGCGGGGCGAGAAGCCGGAGCAGGGCACGACGATCTTCGTGGCCTATCTGCTGGGCGCGTTCGCGTGTGTGCCGGCGGCGGGCTTCATGTCGCTGGCGGAGCGGTCCAAGTGGGGCTCGGTGACGGTCGCCGCGGGCGGCGTGGTGCTGGCCGTGCTGGAGGTGCGACTCTATGACATCTGGGGAGGCTGAGGTGGCCACGACCGAGGACGGGCCGGCGCGACTGATCGGCGGGCCCGGCGTGCTGCTGGTCTGGCTGTACGGCGTGATGGTGGTCGGCGCCGTGTCGCGCTCGGCGTACCAGATCGCGACGGACTTCGGCCGGGCGCCGCTCGCCTACACGCTGTCGGCGGTGGCCGGCGTGGTGTACGGCTTCATCACGTACACGCTGGTGCGGGGCGGGGAGCGGGCCCGCAGGGCGGCGCTGGCGTGTTGCGCCGCCGAGCTCGTGGGCGTCCTCGTCGTCGGCACCTGGACCCTGGTGGAGCCCTCGGCGTTCCCCGACGCGACGGTCTGGTCCGACTACGGCATGGGCTATCTCTTCATCCCGGTACTGCTGCCCCTGTCGGCCCTGTACTGGCTCCGCAGGGCCCGCGCCGTCACGCCGTAGCGGCGAAGGCGCCCGCCTCCTTCTCCAGGACGATCATGGGGACGCCGTCGGCGCCCTGGGAGGTGCCGACCGTCGCGTAGCCGACCTTGCGGTAGAGGCGGAGGTTGCCCTCGCTGCGGTGACCGGCCTCCAGGCGGAACCGCCTGGCGCCGCGCTGCTCGGTCAGGGCGGCCTCGGCCGCGCGCAGCAGGCGGGCGCCGATGCCGTGGCCCTGCAGGCGGGGGTGGACGCACAGCTTGCCGATGGCGGCGGCGCCGTCCTCGCTGACATGGCCGCGGACCGAGCCGACGACCTCCTCGCCGAGCCGGGCCACGAAGACGCAGTCCGCGGCGACCTCGGCCCGGACCGAGTCCAGGCTCTGGATCAGCGGGGCGATGCGGTAGTTGCCGTACAGCGCCGCTTCGCTCTGGAAGCACAGGTACTGCAGCCTGAAGATCTGCTCAGCGTCCTGCTCGGTCGCCGCAGAGATGGTCACGCTCATGCCCATGTGCGCACGCCTCCCGCTCACCTGATCACCGGTCGTCCCTCACTCCTATCCCCGCGCACTGCGGGCCGCAACCTCCGGTGTGAGCAGTCGACGCAGACATCCCAGGCATCTGGAACGTTCCGGGCCGAGACTGCCCTGTGAGATACCCAACTCCCCCGCGATCTCGCGGTAGGTCGGGTCGTCCGGGGAGAGCAGCGCCTCCAGCAGACGGGGGCAGCGGCCGGGCAGCCGGCGGACCGCGTCGCGCAGGGCGCGGCGGCGGGCGGCGGCCAGCGCCAGGCGCTCGGGATCGTGCCGGTCGGTGTCGGCCACGGGCTCGCGCTCGTAGGGCCGTTCGTGCCGGGCCGTACGGCGGCTGCGGCGGGACTCGGCGCGGACGGCGCGGCGCAGCCAGGCGTGCGGGTCGGCGGGCGGGCCGTCCGCGTCGAGGTGTTCCAGGAGACGCAGCCACACCGCCTGTTCCAGGTCGGCGGGCTCGGCTCCGGAGGCGGACGCCTCGGCCCGGGCCTCGGCGGCGAGCAGGGGGTGCAGGGTGGTCACCAGGTCGTCCCTCATGTGCGGCACGACGCGGCCGCCCGGGCGCGGGGTTGCCTGGGCGGCCGCGGGTCACCCCAACCGGGGGCCGCGCCTCAGCGGTTGACGAAGTCCTGGCGGGCCAGCAGCCCGGTGTCGGGGTTGTCGGTGAAGACTCCGTCGATCCCGGTGGCGAAGTACGCGCGGTAGGCGCCGAAGACGTCGCCGTAGGCGTCCGGGTCGGTGCCCTTGCGGAACTCGGCGGGCAGGAACGGGTTCTCGTTGCGCATCGTGTAGGGGTGCAGGAGGAGCCCCGCCCTGTGCGCGTCCCGGACCAGGGTGGTGGGGGTGGTGAGCCGCCCGGCCGCGTCCTTGGGGATGACCAGGTCCAGGGTGGGCCCGATGCCCTGGGCGTAGGAGGCGATCTCCCGCAGCCCGGCCGGGGTGACGAGGTCGGCGACGGTGCGCGGGTCCCCGGTCCTCTCGAAGTCCCAGGGGCGGGTGGCCGCCCCGGAGAGCAGGACGACGAGCGGGTTGCCGACGAGCTTGTCCATGCGCTGGACGCTGGTGGGCTCGAAGGACTGGAGGATGACGGGCGAGTCCCGCCGGTCCTTGCCGTGCCGGCGCAGCACCTTGGCGACCCGCTCCTCCAGGCCGAGGCCCTGCTCGCGGAAGTAGGTGGGGTGCTTGAGCTCGGGGTAGATCCAGACCTGCCTGCCCCGCCTGCGGGTCTGCTCGTCCTGCCAGGCGAGGACCTCCTCGAACGTGGGGATCGCCCAGCGGCCGTCGTAGAGGGTGTTGTGCGGGCGGTTGGCCGGGATGCGCTCGGTCGCCCGCAGGGTCTTCAGCTCGGCCAGCGTGAAGTCCTCGGTGAACCAGCCGGTCGTCGCGACCCCGTCGAGCGACTTCGTCTTCCTCCGGCCGGCGAACTCGGGACGGCTCGCGACGTCGGTCGTACCGCCGATCTCCGGTTCGTGCCGGCAGACGAGGTGGCCGTCCCGGGTGGGGACGAGGTCGCCGGCCTCCACGATGTCGGCCCCGAGGTCGAGGGCGAGCTGGTAGGAGCCGAGGGTGTGCTCGGGCCGGTAGCCGCTGGCGCCTCGGTGCCCGATGATCGTCGGCTTGGGCAGGCTCTCCAGTCCACCGCCCCCGTGCCCGCCGCCGGCGGCCTCCGCCTGACCGGAGAGCCCGAGGACGCCTCCCGCCCCGAGTACGGCCGCGCCGAGAAGAGTCCGCCGTCCGGTGGTGGCGGTCTGCTCGTTGTCCTGGGTTCCCATGAGCGCCCTTCCTGCCTCGATGCGTCGGTGCGCGCCGATCGTAGGTGCGCGTGCATGACAGAGGGGAGACCCCGAGCCGAACACGTGGGTGACGCCGGATGGCGTGTGGGGGCGGCGAGGTGACGGATCGTCGGATTCGCCACGCCCGGGCGGGGAACCCGGGATGCGCCGCACGAGCGACGTCCGTCACACCGTTGCGACCGCGTTACGGCCCGGCGGCGCCGCGTCACCGCAGGTGAACGCAGGTCAACGGCGAGTAAGACCTGGGTGAAGTCCGCGTCCCCGATGTGCGGGAACGCGGCGACCGCGAGTATCGTCCTCACCTGCACAGACATAGATGAATCCCTTGACACCGGAGGGCCCGTTGTCCCGCTTCGCGCTCATCAAGGCAGTGCTCGGACCGATCATGCGCCTGATGTTCCGCCCACAGGTGGAGGGCGCGGAGCACATCCCGGGCGACGGTCCGGTCATCCTGGCCGGCAACCACCTCACGTTCATCGACTCGATGATCCTTCCGCTGGTGTGCGACCGGCAGGTCTACTTCATCGGCAAGGACGAGTACGTCACCGGCAAGGGCGTCAAGGGCCGCCTCATGGCCTGGTTCTTCACGGGCGTCGGCATGATCCCGGTGGACCGCGACGGCGGCCGGGGCGGCGTCGCCGCGCTGATGACCGGGCGCCGCATCCTGGAGGAGGGCAAGGTCTTCGGCATCTACCCCGAGGGCACCCGCTCCCCCGACGGCCGCCTGTACCGGGGCCGCACCGGCATCGCCCGCCTGACGCTGATGACGGGCGCGCCGGTCGTGCCCTTCGCCATGATCGGCACCGACAAGATCCAGCCGAACGGCGCCGGCATGCCCCGCCCGCGCAAGGTGACCGTGCGCTTTGGCGAGGCGATGGAGTTCTCCCGCTACGAGGGGATGGACCGCGACCGCTATGTGCTGCGCGCGGTGACCGACTCCGTGATGACCGAGGTCATGCGGCTGTCCGGGCAGGAGTACGTGGACATGTACGCCAGCAAGGCCAAGGAAGCGGCGTAACACGGCCCACCGCGGGGGCCGCCCTTACCGGGACGCCGAGTCGTCCAGTCGCTGCCCCCGCAGCAGGAACCACGCCGCCACCGCCGCCGCCAGCAGGACCGCGGCTCCGGCTCCCGCCGCCAGGGCGAGACCGTCGACGAAGGCGGTGCGGGCCGCGTCCAGCATCGCCTCGGAGGTTCGGGCGGGCAGGTCCGCCGCCGCCTCCACCGCTCCGCCCAGCGACTCGTGGGCCTCGGCCGGGGTGCCGGCCGGGCCGGTGAAGCCCCGGTAGACGCCGGTGACGATCGAGCCGAGCACCGCGATGCCGAGGGCCGCGCCGAGTTCGTACGCCGTCTCCGACACCGCCGACGCGGCGCCCGCCTGCTCCTTCGGCACGGAGGAGAGGATGACGTCCGACGTCACCGTGAAGGAGAAGCCCGCGCCGACGCCCACCACGAGGAGAGCCGCGCCCAGCAGGGGGTAGCCCGTGGTGCGGTCGACCACCGTGAGCACGGCGAGTGCGACGCCGATCGCGGCGAGGCCGGCCGAGACGACGGCCCGGACCGAGAAGCGGCGGGCCGCACGGCCCGCGACCAGCCCGGCGACCACCGCGCCGATCGCCGCGGGCAGTTCGGCCAGACCCGCCTCGAGCGGTCCCCTGCCCTGCACCAACTGGAGGAACTGCGACAGGAAAAAGACCAGTCCGGACAGGCCGAGGATGGTGAGCAGGTCGGCCAGGACGGCGCCGCTGAAGCCCCGGTGGCGGAACAGCCGCATGTCGAGCAGCGGCGCCGGCATCGTGAGCTGGCGCCGGACGAAGCCGTACAGGGCGCCCGCGCCCGCCAGGCCCGCGACGAGCGTGAGCCAGGTGAAGCCGTGCGCGGCGGCCTCCTTGACGGCGTAGACGACGCCGACCATGCCGAGCAGCGACAGCAGGACGCTGGGCAGGTCCCAGGGGCCAGGGGCCGGATCGCGGGACTCGGGCAGCAGCCGGACGCCGACGAGGACCAGGACCACCATCACGGGCAGGTTGATCAGGAAGACCGAGCCCCACCAGAAGTGTTCGAGCAGGAAGCCGCCGGCTATCGGACCGACAGCCGTGCCCGCGGACGCCGTCGCGCCCCAGATGCCGATGGCGAGGCTGCGCTCGCGCGGATCGTGGAAGAGGTTGCGGATCAGGGCGAGGGTCGCCGGCATCAGGGTGGCGCCCGCGACGCCGAGCAGCGCCCGGGCGGCGATCAGCATCTCGGGGCTCGTGGCGTAGGCGTTGAGGACGGACAGCGCGCCGAACGCGGTGGCGCCGACGAGCAGGATCCGCTTGCGGCCGATGCGGTCGCCGAGGCTGCCCATCGACACGAGCAGACCCGCGATCACGAACGAGTAGACGTCGCCGATCCACAGGAGCTGGGTGCCGGAGGGCTTGAGGTCCTCGCTGATGTACGGGGTCGCGAGACCGAGGACGGTCGCGTCGACGGCCACCAGCAGCACGGCGAGGACGAGGACGGACAGCGCGAGCCAACGTCCCCGGCGCCTGGTCACCGCCTCGGTCGTCTCCGCCGGCCGCAGGGTGCTGGTCATGATTCCTCTCTCCGGAGTGCGCCGCCGAGCAGCAGCCCGACGATCATGTGGTGGAAGTCCCTGGGCGCTCCCTTGCCGCTCTGCACCATCCAGGCGCCGGAGGCCATCAGTCCGAACAGCGCCTCGGTGAGCCAGGCCGGGGTCAGGTCGATACGGAACTCGCCGCCGAGCTGCCCGCGCCGGAACAGGGCGGCGATGCGCTCGTCGATCGCGGTCCAGCCGGGGTTGATCTCCTCGCCCTCGTAGAGCTGGTTCTCGGTGTAGAGGAAGGCGAGGAGTCCCGCGGCCGGCTCGATCGCGCGTACGAGCCGGCGGACGGCGTCGGACGCGGAGCCGCTGTCGAGGTCGGCCGCGTCCAGCGCGGCCTCGCACTCGGCGATGCCCAGCGACTCCAGGGCGCGGACGAGCGCTTCGCGTCCCGCGAACTGCCGGTGCAGGGTGGCGCGGCTGATCCCGGCGGCCTTGGCGACCTCGTCCATGGTCGCGGTGGCCTTGCGGGTCAGCAGGGCCGCGGCACTGCGCAGCACGTGTTCACGATCGACAGCCATGACACGAGGGTAACGCACATGAGACAGCAATGTCTCATTCAGGGCGTGCGCGACTCATCACCGGTCGCCGGAGGCGAAGAGAGATCAGTGCCAGGGCAGGTGGCCGCGCTTCTCCCAGTACACGCCCGGCTCCTCCGCGAGGGCCGTGAGCCGTGCCAGCCGGTCCTCGTCCAGGTCGACCACGGCGGCGTGCAGGTTGGACGCCAGCTGCTCGGTGGTCGCCGCACCGGAGAGGACGACACCGGCCCAGGGCTCGCGCAGGACGAACGCGAGGGCGACCGCGTCGCAGCCCTGGGAGGTCTCGGCGGCCAGGGCCTTCAGCGCCTCGGGCGCGGTCGGGCCGGCGAGCCGGCCGTTGGCCATGCCCTCCTTGACGATCACCGTGAGCCCGGCGTCGTGCGCCTCGGCGAGGGCAGGGCCCGCCGAGGTCTCCAGGACGTTGTACGTCGACTGGACCGTGCGGAAGAGGGGTTCGCCGTCGACCGTCACGGCGAGGGCGGCGCGCACGGCGTCCGCCTGGGCCGGGCCGCTGGTGGAGAAACCGATGGTGACGCCCTGCGCCGCGGCCTCCGCGAGGCGCGCGTGCAGTTCCTTGTCGGTGAGCGCGGGGCTGTCCGGGGTGACCGAGTGGATCTGGTAGAGGTCCAGACGGTCGCCGAGCAGCGCGGCGGTCTCGGCGCGCTGGCGCTCGTAGGTGGCGAGGCCGTGGTCCTTGACCTCGTGCCGCTCGGCGTCCGTCGTCCAGTCCGCGGTGTAGGTGTAGCCCCACTTGCTGCCGACGACGACATCGTCGACGTCCGGCCGTGCGGTCAGCCAGCCGGCGAGAAACTCCTCCGAACGGCCGTAGGAGCGGGCGGCGTCGAAGTAGCGCACGCCCTGGGCGTAGGCGGCGTCGAGGAGTTCATGGGTGCGGGTACGCAGCGCCTCGACGCTGCGGTCGGCCCCGAGGTCGTCGTCGCGGCCGAGGTTGATGTAGCCGGGGCGGCCGACGGCGGCGAGGCCGAGTCCGATGTGGCAGGTCGGGGTCGTCGCTGTCGCCAGTCGGGCGAAGGGCATCGCGGGCTCCGTTCGGTCGGCTGCGTACCGCTGTCCGACCAACGTAACCCGCGACGCCCCGGCCCACGGGGCGGGCCTCAGCCCTTCTTGGCCGTGGCCCAGGCGTGCTGGGCCGCCACGTCGGCCTTGACCTCGGCGAGCTGGACGGCGACCGCGCTCGGGGCGGTGCCCCCGCGGCCGCTGCGGGAGGCCAGGGCGCCGGGCACGTTCAGCACGGTCCGCACCTCGGGCGTCAGATGGGCGGAGATCTTCGCGAACTGCTCGTCCGTCAGCTCGTCGAGCTCCTTGCCCTCGGCCTCGGCGACCTTCACGCACTCGCCGGCGACCTCGTGGGCGACCCGGAAGGGGACGCCCTGCTTGACCAGCCACTCGGCGATGTCGGTGGCCAGGGAGAAGCCGGCCGGGGCCAGTTCCTCCATGCGCGCGCGGTTGACCGTGAGGGTGGCCATCATGCCGGTGAAGGCGGGGAGCAACACCTCCAGCTGGTCGCAGGAGTCGAACACCGGCTCCTTGTCCTCCTGGAGGTCTCGGTTGTAGGCGAGCGGCAGCGCCTTGAGCGTGGCCATCAGGCCCGTGAGGTTGCCGATCAGACGGCCGCTCTTGCCCCGGGCGAGCTCGGCGATGTCCGGGTTCTTCTTCTGCGGCATGATCGACGAGCCCGTGGAGAAGGCGTCGTGGAGGGTCACGAAGGAGAACTCCTTCGTGTTCCAGATGATGATCTCCTCGGCGATCCGGGAGAGGTTCACGCCGATCATCGCGGTGATGAAGGCGAACTCGGCGACGAAGTCACGGGAGGCCGTGCCGTCGATCGAGTTGGCGGCGGAGCCGTGCTCGAACCCGAGGTCCTCGGCCACCGCCTCCGGGTCCAGCCCGAGCGAGGAGCCCGCGAGCGCGCCCGAGCCGTACGGCGAGACCGCCGTCCGCTCGTCCCACTGCCGCAGCCGTTCGGCGTCCCGGGACAGGGACTGGACGTGGGCGAGGACGTGGTGGGCGAAGAGCACAGGCTGGGCGTGCTGGAGGTGTGTGCGGCCGGGCATCGCCACGTCCGGGTGGGCCTCGGCGAGCCCGATCAGCGCGTCCTGGAGGTCGGCGATCAGGCCGCCGATGATCCGGGCGTGGTCGCGCAGGTACATCCGGAAGAGGGTGGCGACCTGGTCGTTGCGGGACCGGCCCGCGCGCAGCTTGCCGCCGAGGTCGGGGCCGAGGCGCTCCAGCAGGCCACGCTCCAGGGCCGTGTGGACGTCCTCGTCGGCGACGGTGCCCACGAACGAACCGTCGGCGACGTCCGCCTCCAGCTGCTCCAGGCCGGCGATCATGCGGGTCAGCTCGTCCTCGGTGAGCAGTCCCGCCGCGTGGAGCACGCGCGCGTGCGCACGGGACCCGGCGATGTCGTAGGGCGCCAGCCGCCAGTCGAAGTGGACGGAGGCGGACAGCTTGGCCAGGGCCTCGGCGGGACCGTCGGCGAAACGGCCGCCCCAGAGCCGGACGTCACCGCTGTTGCTGCTCACTCGCTGTGCTCCTCGGAGGTCTGGGTGTGGCGTCGGTCCCCCGTGGGGTGCACGAGGGGCCGTCGCCACGCTAGTGGGCGCCGGCCGGCTCACCACGCATTGTCCTGCATGAGTATGCAGAGGTCTGCATGTTTCGTCAATCCGGGCCGGGTCGGAGCGGAAAGCGCGGGCTCCCGTTGAACACGGGTAACCGCTTACTCGTATCTCCCGGCGAGCGCAGGCGCCGCGTTCTCACCCGACGGCACCCCGAACCCGAGTGAGGCATCCGTATGTCCAGGGCTCTTCCGAAGTACAGCAAGCGTCGTGTCGCGTTCGCCGGCGGCGCCGCCGCGGTGGCGCTGTCCGGCACGGTGATCGCCGGATTCGCCCTGGCCGGGGAGGACGGGCAGCGCGCCGGCACCGCCCGCACCCTGGCCGGTCCGGGCACGATCACCTGCCCCGACGTCACCGGGAAGCTCCCCGCGATCCCCGCCTCCGCCCGGGCCGAGGTCGACCGCAACCTCACCCTCCTCCAGACCCAGATCACCGAGGCCGACCAGCGCCTCGCGGACACCGTCGGACAGGGCGGCCCCGACTTCGTCCAGAACGCCATCCTCGGCCCGCTCAAGGACAAGCGCGTCGCCACCCTCGACCGCATCGCCCTCTCAATCGGGCGCACGGCGGCGAAGCCGCAAGGGCTGGAGGCGTTCGCCACCTGCACGCTGAACACCGGCGGGGCGCAGGCCACGCCCGCGCCGAGCCAGACCTCGGGCGGCGGGGGCGCGGGCGCCGGCCAGGGCAACGGGAACGGTGGGAACAACGGAAACGGCGGCGGCAACACCGGCGTGGGCACGATCACCTGCCCCGACGTCACCGGGAAGCTCCCCGCGATCCCCGCCTCCGCCCGGGCCGAGGTCGACCGCAACCTCACCCTCCTCCAGAC
>NZ_JBHTWG010000016.1:0-65925 GCF_042792555.1 Streptomyces sp. NPDC056628 | reverse complement strand
GACCCAGATCACCGAGGCCGACCAGCGCCTGGCGAACTCCGTCGGACAGGGCGGCCCCGACTTCGTCCAGAACGCCATCCTCGGCCCGCTCAAGGACAAGCGCGTCGCCACCCTCGACCGCATCGAGACCGCCATCGGCCGCGCGGCAGCGAAGCCCGTGGGGCTGGAGGCGTTCGCCGCCTGCACGCTCACCCGGTGACGTGACAGGCAGCCGTGGCCGCCCCGTTGGCACGCCGGCCGGGGCGGCCATGGTGACACCGGGGCGGCACGCGAATTCCTTAGACAGCCGAAAGACCAGGGCCCATAATCGGTGGACGTGGGCAAAACATATGAACGCATCGACGGCAGGCTCCGCACCTTCATCGAGGAGCAGCCGCTCTTCTTCACCGCCACCGCGCCGCTCGCGGCCGACGGCACCGTCAACCTCTCCCCCAAGGGCCTCAAGGGCTCCTTCGCCATCCTCGACGAACTGACGCTGGCCTACCTGGACTTCGCCGGCTCCAACGCCGAGACGGTCGCGCACCTGCGGGAGAACGGCCGGATCACCCTCATGTGGTGCGCGTTCCAGGGGCCGCCCAACATCGTGCGCGTGCACGGCCGCGGCGAGGCCGTCCTCCGTGACGACCCGCGCTTCGCCGGGCTCCTCGGCCACTTCCCCGCCATCGACCCGGCCCCGCACGGCCTGCGCGCCATCGTCGTCGTCCACGCCGAGCGCATCCGGGACTCCTGCGGGTACGCCGTCCCCCTGATGACGTACGACGAGGACCGGGACCTGCACGGAAAGCGCTTCTCCCGGGAGGACGACGACTCGCTCAGCGCCTACTTCGCCAAGAAGGAGTACATCGCGACCAGCCTGGACGGCCTACCCGGGCTGCCGTTGCCGCTGCCGCCCTCTAGCGTCTGAGGCATGCGCCATGCCGCCCTCGCCCTCGTGTCCGCCTCCCTCCTCGCACTCGGCACCGCGCCGGGCGGAGCGCCGGGCCCTCTGCCCGGCCGGATGGCCGACACCGGGGGCGGCACCCAGCTGATCACCGCCGTCGCTCCGCGGACCGGCTCCACCAAGGGGACGGTGACCTGGTGGGACCGCGTCGGCGGCCGCTGGGTGCGGGCGGGTTCGGCGCCCGCGCGGTTCGGGGCGAAGGGCCTGGTCGCGGGGGCACGGCGGAAGCAGGGCACGAACACGACGCCGACCGGGCTGTTCCGGCTCCCGTACGCCTTCGGCATCGAGGCCGCTCCGCCCGGGACGGCGTACAGCTACCGCCGTGTCCGTAAGAACTCCTGGTGGTGCCAGGACAACGACTCGCGCGTGTACAACCGGTGGAGCCAGCCGCTGGCGCGCGACTGCCGGACCGCCGAGTCGGAGCACCTGATCACCTACGGCTCCCGCTACGCGCACGCGCTCGTCATCGGCTTCAACTACACCCGTCCGGTGAGGGGGCGCGGCGCCGGGATCTTCCTCCACGTCAACGGCCGAGGGGCGACGGCGGGTTGTGTGTCGGTGCCGCGGCACGCGATGGAGAAGATCCTCGGGTGGGCCGATCCCGGACGCAAGCCGCACATCGCGATCGGCACCGCGTCCGGCTCCACCGCGATCACCCGGTACTGACCCGGAACCGCTGAACACACGGGCCTCCCCGCACGTATCTCTGGGCCAAGGGACCACGTCAACCCCTTGCTCCCGTCCCCGGAGGAACCGTGACCACCACGCTCGCAGGCGGCCGTGCCGCCCGCCGCCAGACGATGCGCCGCATCCGTCCGCGCCGCTCCCCGGCCGTCCCGCTGGTCGTCGCCCTGTGGGCGGGCGCGGCGGCGGTGCTGTGGCTGTGGTGGGACAACACGCCGTCCCTCGCGGACGACACCGCGAAGATCCTCGCCGCCGGACGCATCACCGGTCTTCTCGCCGGCTATCTGATGGCGCTGGTCGTCCTGCAGATGGCCCGGGTGCCCGCGCTGGAGCGGCGGGTCGGCTCGGACCGGGTCGCCCGCTGGCACGCCATGAGCGGCCGGTACACGGTCTGCCTGGTCATCGCGCACGTCTTCCTGACGATGTGGGGCTACGCCCTCCAGGGCGGCCGGACCCTGGGCGACGTCGTCCAGCAGACCATCGACTCCGTCAACACGCTGCCCGACATGGGCAAGGCGGCCATCGGCACCGGACTGCTGTTCGTCATCGCGTTCCTCTCCATCGGCGGCATCCGGCGCCGCATCCCCTACGACAGCTGGTACCACGTGCACCTGCTGACGTACGCCGCGGTGTTCCTGACGTTCTGGCACCAGATCACCACGGGCAACGAGTTCGCCGTCGAGCCCACCGCGAAGACCTTCTGGTACGGCCTGTACGGCGCGGTCACCGCGCTGGTGCTCTGGTACCGGGTCATCACCCCGATCCGCCTCAACCTGCGGCACCGGATGTACGTCGAGGCCGTCATCGAGGAGACGCCCGGCATCGTGTCGGTGCTGATCGGCGGACGCAAGCTGCACCGGATGGGCGCCGAGGCCGGGCACTTCTTCCGCTGGCGGTTCAAGGCGCCGGGCATGCGCTTCAGCTCCCACCCGTACTCGCTGTCGGCGGCGCCCCGCCCCGACATGCTGCGGATCACGGTCAAGGCGATCGGCGACCACACGTCCCGGCTGCGGGATCTGGAGCCCGGCACCAAGGTGTGGGCGGAGGGCCCCTACGGCGCCCTGACGGCCCAGCGCCGCAGCCGGGGCAAGGTGCTGCTGGTGGCCGGCGGCGTCGGCATCACGCCGATGCGGGCCCTGTTCGAGACGCTGCCGGGCGCCGCCGGCGACATCACCCTGCTCTACCGGGCCAACAGCACCCAGGACCTGGCGCTGTGGGACGAGCTCTCGGCCATCGCCGACGAGCGCGGTGCCCGGCTGATGTACGCGGTCAACAGCCCGGACGGCGAGCGTCCGGACATCTCGGCGGAGCGGCTGCGGCAGAAACTGCCGGACATCGACACGCACGACGTCTTCCTCTGCGGCCCGCCCGGGTTCGCGCAGTCCGTGTACGAGGCGCTGCGCGGCGCCGGAGTGCCCGCCCGCCGCATCCACCACGAGTCGTTCGAGATGTGAGCGACCGGACTTCGAGCCACCACCACTCCAGGAGCTGTGGAAAGCCATGAGGAAGAGCCACCCCATCCGGCGTTTCGTGCTGGCCGGTGCGGCCACCGTGTCGGGGATCGTGCTGCTGCTGTCGCTGAAGCCGGCGACCGACCCGGCGTCTGCCCAGGCGGCCGGCGGCGCGGCGCCGCCGGTCGCGGCCTCGCCGCAGGGCGGCGCCCAGGCCGCCGGGTCGGGCACGGTCACCGGTGACGCGGCGCGCACCCAGTACGGCGCGGTCCAGGTCCGGCTGACCGTGGCCAACGGCAAGATCACGAAGGCGGAGGCCGTCCAGGCCCCCAAGGGCGGCCAGAGCGACCAGATCACCGCGAACGCGGTGCCGAAGCTCAACCAGGCGGCGGTCGCGGCCCAGAGCGCCGACGTCGACGCCGTGTCCGGCGCGACCTACACCAGCGCCGGGTACAAGCAGTCCCTCCAGTCGGCGATCGACAAGGCCAACGCCGCCGCGGGCGCCGGGCGGGGCTCGGGCTCGCAGGAGTCCGGCGGGCAGGGCTCGGGCGGCGGCGCCGCCCAGGCCCGTACCGCGACCGGCGCCGTGGCACAGACGCAGTACGGGCCGGTCCAGGTCCGCGTCACCGTCAGCGGCGGGAAGATCATCAAGGCGGAGGCCGTGCAGGCGCCGAGCGGCGGGCAGAGCACCAACATCACCGCGAACGCGGTGCCGAAGCTCAACCAGGCGGCCGTGGCGGCCGGCAGCGCCGACATCGACGCCGTGTCCGGCGCGACCTACACCAGCGCCGGGTACAAGGAGTCCCTGCAGTCGGCCCTGGACCAGGCCGGTGGCTGACACGGTGGTGGAACCGACACCAGCTCCCGCCGCGGTACGTCGTGCGGAGGAGGTCATGGGGACGGTCGTCTCCTTCGACGTCCGCGGCGGGGATCCCGACACCGTCCGGTCGGCCCTGGACGTGGCGGTCGCCGGGCTGCACCGGGTCGACGAGGTGTTCAGCACGTACCGTGAGGACAGTCAGGTCTCCCGGCTGGCGCGCGGGGAGCTGACGCTCGGCGCCTGCGACCCGGAGGTGGCCGAGGTGATCGAACTCGGCGCCGAGGCGCAGCGGTTGAGCGACGGCTGGTTCAGCACGTCGTACGCGGGGAGCGTGGACCCGACCGGCATCGTCAAGGGCTGGTCGGTCGAGCGTGCGGCGCGGGCCCTCGCCGAGGTCCCCGGGGTGACCGGCGTGAGCGTGAACGGCGGCGGCGATGTGCAGCTGCTCGGTCTGCCGGGTCCCCGGCGCCCCTGGCGGGTGGGCGTGGCCGACCCGCTGCGTCCCGGCGGGCTCGCCGCGGTCATCTCCGCGGCCGGCCTGGACGAGCTGGCGGTGGCCACCTCCGGCACGGCCGAGCGCGGCGCCCATATCGTCGACCCGCGCACGGGCCGCTCGGCGGTCACGGACCTGGTGGCCGTGACGGTGACCGCCCCCCGGCTGACCTGGGCGGACTGCTGGGCGACGGCGGCCTTCGCGATGGGGTCGCGGGAGGGCCTGGCCTGGCTGGAGTCGCTGCCGGACGTGGAGGCGCTGCTGATCACCGCGGGCGACGAGGTGCGGTGCACGGGAGGGCTGGCGGCCCGCCTGGGCTGAGGGGGCTCTCGCCCCCTCGCGGCCGCTCAGTGGGCGTTCTGGGCCAGCCTCAGCAGGTGATCGGCGAGCGCCTGGCCTCCCGTGGGGTTCCGGCTGATCAGCATCAGGGTGTCGTCGCCGGCGATCGTGCCGAGGATGTCGTGCAGTTCGGCCTGGTCGATGGCCGAGGCCAGGAACTGGGCGGCCCCCGGAGGGGTGCGCAGGACCACGAGGTTCGCCGAGGCCTCCGCGGAGATCAGCAGCTCCTGCGAGAGCCGCCGCATCCGCTCCTCCTTGGCGGACTCCCCGAGCGGGGCGCGGGGCGTGCGGAAGCCGCCCTCGCTGGGCACCGCGTAGATGAGGTCGCCGTCGTTGTTGCGGATCTTGACCGCGTTCAGCTCGTCGAGGTCGCGGGAGAGCGTCGCCTGGGTGACGTTCAGCCCGTCGTCGGCGAGCAGTTTCGCCAGCTGGCTCTGCGACCGCACGGGCTGCCGGTTGAGGATGTCCACGATCCGGCGGTGACGTGCGGTGCGGGTCTGCGGCACGGCGGGCCCGGCGGCCCCGTTCGCCCCGTGGTCGTGTGCCTGGCTCATCGTCGTCTCATTCTCCGGATCCGTCCCCTGCGGCCACGTCCAGGATGCCGGGCAGGCCCTGAAGAAGCGCCTCCACTTCGTCGTCCCCCAGGTTCAGCGGCGGCATCAGCCGTACGACATCGGGGGCGGGCGCGTTCACCAGGAAACCGGCGTCCTGGGCCGCCTGCTGCACCTTGGCGGCGAGCGGCCCGGTGAGCACGATACCCAGGAGCAGCCCCGCGCCCCGGACATGGCCGACCGACGGGTGGCCGAGCGCCTCGACGCCGTCGCGCAGTTTCTCGCTCTGCCGCTTGACGTTCTCCAGCAGCCCGTCGTCCGCGATGGTGTCCAGGACGGCCAGGCCCGCGGCGCAGGCGACCGGGTTGCCGCCGAAGGTCGTGCCGTGGTGACCGGGCTGGAGCAGGTCCGCGGCCCGTCCGAAGGCGACCGTGGCGCCGAGCGGCAGTCCGCCGCCGAGCTGCTTGGCGAGGGTGACGACGTCCGGGAGGACGCCCTCGTGGGCCTGGTAGGCGAACCAGTGCCCGGTGCGGCCGATGCCGGTCTGCACCTCGTCGAGGACGAGCAGCGCACCGGTGGCGGCGGTGATCGCCCGCGCCGCCTTCAGATAGCCGGGGGGCGGGACGACGACGCCGTTCTCACCCTGGACGGGCTCGATGATCACGAGGGCCGTCTCCTCGGTGACGGCCGCGGCCAGCGCCTGCGCGTCGCCGTAGGGGACGTGGGTGACGTCGCCGGGCAGCGGCAGGAAGGGATCGCGCTTGCCGGGCTGGCCGGTCAGCGCGAGGGCGCCCATGGTGCGGCCGTGGAAGCCGCCGTCGGTGGCGACGACGTGGGTGCGTCCGGTGAGCCGGCCCAGTTTGAACGCGGCCTCGTTGGCCTCCGCGCCGGAGTTGCAGAAGAAGACCCTGCCGTCCCGGCCGAAGAGCTGGAGGAGCCGTTCGGCGAGGGCGACGGTCGGCTCGGCCATGAAGAAGTTGGAGATGTGGCCGAGGGAGGCGATCTGCCGGCTCACGGCCTCGACGATCGCCGGGTGGGCGTGGCCCAGCGCGTTGGTGGCGATGCCGCCGACGAAGTCGAGGTACTGCGTGCCCTCGGCGTCCCAGACCTTCAGGCCCTCGCCGCGCACCAGGGGGAGCCGCGGGGTGCCGTAGTTGTTCATGAGCGAGCCCTGCCACCGCTGGGCGTACTCCTGGTTGGCGGTCACTGCGCGTCCCCCTCCGGCGCGTCCGGCACGACCATCGTGCCGATTCCCTCATCGGTGAAGATCTCCAGCAGGATCGAGTGCTGGACCCGGCCGTCGATGACGCGGGCGGTGGTGACACCGTTGCGTACGGCGTGCAGGCAGCCCTCCATCTTCGGCACCATGCCCGAGCTCAGTTCGGGCAGCAGTTTCTCCAGCTGGGAGGCGGTGAGGCGGCTGATCACCTCGTCGGAGTGGGGCCAGTCCTCGTAGAGTCCCTCGACGTCCGTGAGGACCATGAGAGTCTCCGCTCCCAGCGCAGCCGCGAGTGCCGCAGCCGCCGTATCAGCATTGACGTTGTAGACATGCCCTTGGTCGCCTCCGTCCTGACTGCGGGCGATGGAGGAGACGACCGGGATGCGGCCGTCGGCGAGCAGGGCCTCGATCGCGCCCGTGTCGATCTCGGTGATCTCGCCCACCCGCCCGATGTCGATCAGTTCTCCGTCGATCTCGGGCTGGTGCCTGGTGGCGGTGATGGTGTGCGCGTCCTCGCCGGTCAGACCGACGGCGAGCGGGCCGTGCTGGTTGAGCAGGTTGACCAGCTCGCGCTGCACCTGTCCGGCGAGCACCATCCGTACGACGTCCATGGCGTCCTCGGTGGTGACGCGCAGGCCGGCCTTGAACTCGCTGACGATGCCGTGCTTGTCGAGGGCGGCGCTGATCTGCGGGCCGCCGCCGTGCACGACGACCGGCTTGAGCCCGGCGTGGTGCAGGAACACGACGTCCTGGGCGAACGCGGCCTTCAGGTCCTCGTCGATCATGGCGTTGCCGCCGAACTTGATGACGACGGTCTTGCCGTTGTGGCGGACGAGCCAGGGCAGCGCCTCGATGAGGATCTGGGCCTTGGGGAGCGCGGTGTGCTTCCGCGTCGTATTGCTCATGACGAGTAGGCGCTGTTCTCGTGGACGTAGTCCGCGGTGAGGTCGTTGGTCCAGATCGTGGCGGTCTCGGAGCCGGCCGCGAGGTCGGCGACGATGTGGACCTCGCGGTAGCGCATGTCGACCTTCTCCCGGTCCTCGCCGACGCCGCCGTTCTTGCAGACCCAGACGCCGTTGATGGCGACGTTGAGCCGGTCCGGCTCGAAGGCGGCCTTCGTGGTGCCGATCGCGGACAGCACCCGGCCCCAGTTGGGGTCCTCGCCGTGCACGGCGCACTTGAGGAGGTTGTTGCGGGCGATGGTGCGGCCCACCTCGACGGCGTCGTCCTCGGTCGCGGCGTTGATCACCTCGATCTTGATGTCCTTGCTGGCGCCCTCGGCGTCGCGGATGAGCTGCTGGCCGAGGTCGTCGCAGACCTGCCGGACCGCCTCCGCGAACTCGTCGTAGGCCGGGGTGACGCCGGACGCGCCGGAGGAGAGCAGCAGGACGGTGTCGTTGGTGGACATGCAGCCGTCGGAGTCGACCCGGTCGAAGGTGACCCGGGTGGCGGCCCGCAGGGCCTTGTCCAGCGTCGCGTCGTCGAGGTCGGCGTCCGTGGTGAGGACGACCAGCATGGTGGCGAGGCCGGGGGCGAGCATGCCGGCGCCCTTGGCCATGCCGCCGACGGTCCACCCGTCCTTCGTGACGACGGACGTCTTGTGGACGGTGTCGGTGGTCTTGATGGCGATGGCGGCCTTCTCGCCGCCGTGCTCGGAGAGCTGCCCGGCGGCGGTCCCGATGCCGGGCAGCAGCTTGTCCATGGGCAGCAGGACGCCGATCAGGCCGGTCGAGCACACGGCGATCTCGATGGCGCCCCGGCCGAGCACCTCGGCCGCCTTCTCGGCGGTGGCGTGGGTGTCCTGGAAGCCCTTGGGCCCGGTGCAGGCGTTGGCGCCGCCGGAGTTGAGGACGACGGCCGACACCTGGCCGCTCCTGAGGACCTGCTCGGACCACAGCACGGGTGCGGCCTTGACGCGGTTGGAGGTGAACACGCCCGCGGCGGCGCGGCGGGGCCCGGTGTTGACCACGAGGGCCAGGTCCGGGTTGCCGTTCTCCTTGATCCCGGCGGCGATGCCCGCCGCCGTGAATCCCTTGGCTGCCGTGACGCTCACGGTGCGACTCCGATCGTGGAAAGCCCGGTCTCCTCGTGGAACCCGAGCGCGATGTTCATGCTCTGCACGGCGCCGCCGGCCGTGCCCTTGGTCAGGTTGTCGATGGCGCTGATCGCGATGATGCGGTGCGCGGCGGGGTCGAACGCGACCTGCACCTGAACGGCGTTCGAACCGTGGACGGACGCCGTGGCGGGCCACTGCCCCTCCGGGAGGAGGTGGACGAAGGGCTCGTCCGCGAACGCCTTCTCGTACGCGGCGCGCACGACCTCGGCGCCGACGCCGTCCCGGGCCCGGGCGCTGCACGTGGCGAGGATGCCGCGGGGCATCGGCGCGAGAGTCGGCGTGAAGGAGACGGTGACCCGCTCCCCCGCTGCCGCGCTGAGGTTCTGGATCATCTCGGGGCTGTGCCGGTGGCCGCCGCCGACGCCGTACGGCGTCATGGAGCCCATGACCTCGCTGCCCAGCAGGTGCGGCTTGGGCGCCTTGCCGGCGCCGGACGTGCCGGAGGCGGCGACGATCACGGCCTCCGGTTCGGCGAGGCCGGCCTCGTAGGCGGGGAAGAGGGCCAGGGAGACGGCGGTCGGGTAGCAGCCGGGGACCGCGATACGCCGGGAGCCCTCCAGCGCGGCGCGGCCGCCGGGCAGCTCGGGCAGGCCGTACGGCCAGGTCCCGGCGTGCGGGGAGCCGTAGAACCGCTCCCAGTCGCCGGCGTCCTTCAGACGGAAGTCGGCACCCATGTCGACCACGAGCACGTCCGGGCCGAGCTGCTCGGCGACGGCGGCGGACTGCCCGTGCGGCAGGGCGAGGAAGACGACGTCGTGCCCGGCCAGCGCCTCGGGCGTGGTCGCGGCCAGCACCCGGTCGGCGAGCGGCAGCAGATGCGGCTGGAGTGCCCCGAGCCGCTGTCCCGCGTTGCTGTTGCCGGTCAGGACGCCGATCTCGACCTCGGGGTGCGCGAGGAGCAGACGCAGCAGTTCCCCGCCCGCGTATCCGCTCGCTCCGGCCACTGCCGCACGTACCGCCATGGATGCCTCCTCCTCGATGGCATGACTATACGTTTCGCCGCAGTTTTATGCAATCGCATGCACCGGCGGGCGGCTGCCAGGCGGAGGAGGGTCACGGAGTTCGCTGGAAACGTTCGAGCGGTCCGGCGGTCCAGCGGTCCGAAATGACGTACGTCGATCAGAAATTCGAACGGCAAGATAGGAGGGGAACGAAGAGCGTCGACGGGTCCCGCGGACCCGGAAGCGCCGGGAGAGAGGGAAGGGATGGGCGAGTTCTGGCCGGTGCCGGAGGTGCTGACCTATCTGGCCGGCGACTGGCGGGTCGGGCGTTCCGTGCGCGACCTCGCGAGCGGCGACGAGGGCGCCTTCACCGGTACGACGGTTTTCGGCCCGCTGGCGGGCGGCGGACTGCTGCACCACGAGTCCGGTGAGTTCGTCTGGCGCGGGGTGGCCCGGCCGGCGGAGCGCACGTTGCGGTTCCTGCCCGGTGCCGCGCCGGGCACGGCGGACGTGCGGTTCGCGGACGGCCGCCCGTTCCACGATCTCGACCTGCGCAGCGGCCGGCACATCGCCGACCACCCCTGCTCGGCGGACCTCTACCGGGGCGACTTCACGGTCCGGGACGAGAACCACTGGCGGACCGTGTGGCGGGTGCGCGGCCCCGCCAAGGACCTGGTCCTCACCACGGACTACGCGCGCGTGGTCTGAGCCGAAGTCCCCTCCAGACGCAGATTCCAGCGGCCGGCGTGCCCGATGACCGTGGTGGCCGCCAGGGGTCTGACATCGATGTTCCAGTACGTCGACGGCGGCGCCTTCAGGGCGTAGACCAGCGCGGCCCGGATCACGGACGGCTCGGCCACCGCCACGATCCGGTCGCCGTCCTCCACGGGCCGCGTGTCGAGCCAGCCGCCGACGCGGGAGATGAAGGCGATCAGCGACTCGCCGCCGTGCGGGGTGCCGCGCGGGTCGGCGAGCCAGGCGTCCACCGCGTCGGGCTCCCGGGCCATCGCCTCGCCCAGCGTGAGCCCGCGCCAGCGGCCCATGTCGCAGTCGCGCAGGGCCAGTTGGACCAGCGGGGCGTAGCCGAGGGCGTCGCCGGTGGCGCGGCTGCGCGGGGTGGGCGAGCAGTACCGCAGGTCGGCTGCCGCCAGCGGCAGCAGGTCGCGCGCGACATGTTGCACCTCGTCCCAGCCGGCCTGGTCCAGCGGCCGGTCGTCCTGGAAGCGCTCGGCGAGCAGCGCCGAGCTGCGCGCGGCGGCGACGAACGTGACCCGTAGCGACATGCGGTGATGGTGTGACGGGAAGGTGACCAGGTCAAGAGGGATCGTTCCCATATCACCGACGGTGGGCACGTCCTCACTGCGTGGTCGGGATCAGGCGGGCGGACCCTCGCAAAAAGGGCCGCGCCGCCCGGTGCGGGACCGTCTACAGGTAGAGCGCCATCCAGCGGTCCGGACGCTCCAGCGCGGCGAACCCGAGCTTCGCGTACACGCCGTGGGCGTCGTGCGTGGCGAGCAGGATGCGCCGGACCCCGTACGGGCGCAGGTGCTCGCGCACGGCCCCCACGAGGGCCGTCCCGATGCCCTTGCCGCGCACCGACGGGTCGACGTAGACGTCGCACAGCCAGGCGAAGGTGGCGTGGTCGGTGACGACCCGGGCGTACGCGGCCTGCTCCCCCGACGCCGTGTCGTACACCCCGAAGTTCAGCGACCCGTCGATGGCCGCCTCCTGCTTCTCCCGGGCCCGCCCGAGCGCCCAGTAGGCGTCGGTGGACAGCCAGCGGTGCACCCGCTCGCGGTCGAGGAGTGCGGCGTCGGTGGAGATCTCGTAGCCCTCGGCGAGGGGCGGGGTGTCGGTCATGCGCCGAGATTCGCAGGGCCCGGGAGGCTCCGTCGAGCCTTTTTCACCAGGTGGGATCGACGGCCCCCGGCGGTCACAGCACCTCGTCGCAGGCGGCCCTCAGGCGTCGTACGCCCTCCGTGATCTCCCCCGCGCCCGCCACGCCCGCGAAGCTCAACCGGATGTGCGGGGCCGGGGGTTCGGCGCTGAAGTACGGGCGGCCCGGTGTGATGGCGACTCCGGCGCGCAGGGCGGCGGTGGTCAGGCCCGCCTCGTCGGTGCCGTCCGGCAGGCGCAGCCAGAGGTGGTAGCCGCCGGAGGGGATGTGCGGGAGGGCGAGTTCGGGCAGGGACAGCCGGAGGGAGGCGGTCATGGTGTCCCGGCGTGCCTTCAGCTCGGCGGCGACGGCCCGCAGGTGCCGGGGCCAGGCGGGCGAACCGACCAGTTCCACCGCCGCCTCCTGCAGCGGCCGCGGCACGAAGAAGCTGTCGACGACCTGGATCGCGCGCAGCCGCTCCAGGACCGGGCCCCGGGCGGCGAGCGCGCTCACCCGGAAGCTCGGCGAGGTCGCCTTGGTCAGCGAGCAGACGTGGACGACGACGCCGTCGGGGTCGTCGGCGGCCAGCGGACGCGGGAGCGGCCCCGCGTCCGCGTGCGTCAGCCGCCGTACGAAGTCGTCCTCGACGACGAAGGCGCCGGCCTCGCGGGCGATGCGCAGCACCTCGCCGCGCCGCTCCGGTGCGAGCAGGGCGCCGGTCGGGTTCTGGAACAGCGGCTGACACACGAACACCCGGGCTCCGGTGGCCCGGAAGGCGTCCGCGAGCAGGGCGGGCCGGACGCCGTCCGCGTCGACCGGCACCGGGACCGGGCGGAGTCCGGCGGCGCGGGCGATCGCCAGCATGCCCGGGTAGGTGGGCGACTCGACGAGGACCGGGGCGCCGGGCGGCGCGAGCGCCTTCAGCGCCGTCGTCAGGGCGGACTGGCCGCCCGCGGTGATCAGCACCTCGGCGGCCGTGATGGGGCCGCCCGGGCCGCCGATGCCGCGCGCGAACCACTCGCGCAGCTCCGGCAGCCCCTCCATCGGAGGGCGTCCCCAGGCGCCGGGCCGCCGACCGGCGCGGGACAGTGCGGCGGCCATCGCGCGCTCGGGCTGCAGCGAGGGGTGCAGATAGCCGCCGTTGAACTCGATCACGCCGGCCGACGGGGCGGCCAGCGACACCAGCACCCCGGAGGCGTCCACCGACCGCGGCACGAGTTCGGTGGCGCTGTCGGCGCTGAGCGTCACCTCCTGCCAGGAGGTGTCCCCGGTGGCGGCGGCCGGTGCGGGCCGCTCGGCGCGGAAGGCGCCGGCGCCGGGCCGGGTGACGACGAGCCCTTCGGCGGTCAACTGGGCGAGGGCCCGGGACACGGTCACCGGGCTCACCCGGAAGCGCTCCACGAGGGCTCTGCTCGACGGCAGCTTTCCACCGGGAGAGTAGCGGTCCAATTCCCGACGCAGTTGATACGCCAACTCTCCCACGCTGCTACGCTCTTGCATGAGGACCGAGAATAGCGCTATCGCGCCGAGCCTGATAGCAGTCGGCAGCCACACCGACCCGGACGCCGTGGCCACCCCGGTCGTCCGCGGCACGCTCCAGGCCGGCCTCGGGGTCGCGGCCTTCTCCCTGACCTTCCCCGCCACGGCCTGGGGCCTGGAGGGGTTCGGCCCGTGGTCGCTGGTGGCCGTGCGCAGTGTGCTGGCCGCCCTGATCGCGGGCGGCTGTCTGCTGGCCCTGCGCGTGCCGCTCCCCGCACGCCGGCACTGGGCCGGGCTGGCGGTGGTCGCGGCGGGCGTGGTCCTCGGCTTCCCGCTGCTCACCACGCTCGCGCTGCGGACGTCCACCACCGCGCACGCCGCCGTGGTCGTCGGTCTGCTGCCGCTGACGACGGCCCTGTTCTCCGCCCTGCGGGTCGGCACCCGGCCGTCGCGCACCTTCTGGCTGGCGGCGCTCGCGGGCGCCGCCGCCGTGGTCGCCTTCACCGTCCAGCAGAGCGGCGGCGCCCTGACCACCGCCGACCTGTACCTGTTCGCGGCGCTGCTGGTCTGCGCGGCCGGCTACACCGAGGGCGGCCGGCTGGCCCGGGCCATGCCGGGCTGGCAGGTGATCGGCTGGGCGCTGGTGCTGTGCCTGCCGCTGGGCCTGCCGGCCGCCGCGGTGGCGCTGGCGCACGAGCCCGTGCGGTGGACCTGGCACGGCGTGAGCGGACTGCTGTGGGTCGCGGCGGGCTCGCAGTTCCTCGGGCTGGTCGTCTGGTACCGCGGCATGGCCGCCATCGGCATCCCGAAGGCCAGCCAGTTGCAGTTGGCCCAACCCCTGCTCACACTGGTGTGGTCGGTGCTCCTGCTGGGCGAGCACCTGACGGTGGCCGCCCCCCTCACGGCCGTGGCGGTGCTCGTCTGCATCGCCGTGACCCAGCGGGCGCGTGGCTGAGCGGGTGCGATCCGGCCCGCCTCCCGCTCCCGCCTGGCGCCGTAGACTCAAGGCCACGGACCGCTGCTCCCGCATCCGCTGAGGAGGCCCAACCAATGCGCGCAACCGTGGGCGACCAGCTTGTCCAGCACGGCAGGGTGGTCGGGCAACACGACAAGATAGGCGAGATCGTCGAGATCCTGGGCCAGAAGGGCAATCCTCCGTACCGCGTCCGCTTCGAGGACGGGCACGAGGGGCTGTGCTCCCCCGGACCCGACACCGAGATCCGTCACCGTCACCAGGAGATGTCCCACTGACCGTGTCCACCGGCCCGGTTCGTACCCGCCGGGCCGGTCGGACCGGTCACACCGGGGGTGGCACGGGCTGCCCGTAGTGGTCCGCGACCACGCGGTCGACAGCCCCGATCCGGTCCGCCGCCACGTCCTTGGCGGCGAAGAAGACATGGCCGCGCACCTGTGCGTGCTTCTTGGCGAGGGTCAGATGGCGTGACAGCTCCGCCGGATCCTGCCAGGCGGCGGGCTGCGCCGGGTCGCCCGCCTTGTACAGCGCCTCCCCGAGGTAGAGCCGCGTCCTGCTCCCCTTCGCCACCGCGGCCCACCACGGCACCAGCTCGGCGTAGTCGGCGGCGGCCAGCCCGATGTTCCAGTACAGCTGCGGGCAGATGTAGTCGATCCAGCCCTTGCGCACCCAGGTGCGGGTGTCCGCGTGCAGGTCGTCGTACGTCTGCACACCGGCGCGGGTGTCGGAGCCGCGGGAGTCGGTGGCGGCGTTGCGCCACACCCCGAACGGACTCACGCCGAACTGGGTGGTGGGCCTGGTCCGTTTGACGGCGGCGGCCATCTCCCGGATCAGCCGGTTGATGTTGTCCCGCCGCCACGCCGCCCGGACCGGGAAGGCGCTGCCGTGGGTGTCGTAGGCGTCGTCGTCGTCGAAGGACTGCCCGGCGACCGGGTACGGGTAGAAGTAGTCGTCGAAGTGGACCGCGTCGACCGCGTACCGCTCGACGGCGTCGAGCATGGCCCGCTGCACGAAGGCCCGGACCTCCGGCAGCCCCGGGTTGTAGTAGAGCCGGCCGCCGTACGGCACCACCCAGTCGGGGTGCCGCCGGGCGGGGTGGGAGGCGACGAGCCGGCCGACGTCGCCGTGGTTGGCGACGCGGTACGGGTTGAACCAGGCGTGCAGCTGCAGTCCGCGCTTGTGGGCCTCGGTGACGGCCGTGCCCAGCGGGTCCCAGCCGGGGTCCCGGCCCTGGGTGCCGGTGAGGACCTGTGACCAGGGCTCGTGCGGCGACGGCCAGAGGGCGTCCGCGGTGGGGCGCACCTGGAAGATCACCGTGTTGAGGCGGCGCTTCACCGCCGTGTCCAGGTGGGCGAGGAGTTCGGTGCGCTGCTGCCGTGCGCTCAGGCCCTGCCGGGAGGGCCAGTCGCGGTTCGCCACGGTCGCCAGCCACATCCCGCGCATCTCCCGGGTCGCGTGGCGTCGGTCACGGTCGGTCCCGCCCGCCACGGCGGTCCCCGCCGTCAGGGCACCGCCCGGCGCCACGAGTGCCGACAGGGCGGTGACGGTGAACGCCCGTCGTGACAGCGGTGACTTCCGGTGCAGCATCGTCTTCGTACCTCCCGTGGTGACGCGGTCAAGGACCCCCGTTCCATGACAGATCCGGATGAACCGGATCGGTCCGGCGTCAGCCTTTCATGAGGCACCCGAACGATCGATCAAGCTGCGCCGAAGGTAACGTGCCCTTTTGGAGCAGGCGCCGAACAACGGCGGACCTGCCGCAGTCGTGGATCAGCGAAGGGGACGATGTGACCGGCATCTCCGGAGATATTGCACGCGTCGGTGTCGTGGGCTGCGGCCAGATGGGGGCGGGCATCGCCGAGGTCTGCGCCCGCTCCGGGCTGGACGTGAAGGTCGCCGAGACCACCGGCGAGGCCCTGGAGATCGGCCGCACCCGGCTGCTCAACTCCCTGGCCAAGGCCGCCGAGCGCGGCAAGATCAGCGAGGAGGAGCGGGACGCGACCGTGGCGCGGCTGTCCTTCACCACCGACCTCGGCGAGTTCGCCGACCGCGACCTGGTGATCGAGGCCGTCGTCGAGAACGAGCAGGTGAAGACGGAGATCTTCCAGGTGCTCGACCAGGTCGTGACCCGGCCGGACGCGATCCTCGCCTCCAACACCTCCTCGATCCCCCTGGTGAGGCTCGCCGTCGCCACCTCGCGTCCGGACCGGGTCATCGGCGTCCACTTCTTCAACCCGGCGCCGGTGCAGAAGCTGGTCGAGCTGATCCCCGCGCTCACCACCTCCGAGGACACGATCGCCCGCGCCCAGAACTTCGCCGAGAAGCTGCTCGGCAAGCACGCCATCCGCGCCCAGGACCGCTCGGGCTTCGTCGTGAACGCCCTCCTCATCCCGTACCTGCTCTCCGCGATCCGGATGTTCGAGACGGGCATCGCCAGCCGTGAGGACATCGACAACGGCATGGAGATGGGCTGCGCCCACCCGATGGGCCCGCTGAAGCTGTCCGACCTGATCGGCCTGGACACCGTCGCGTCCGTGGCGCAGAGCATGTACGACGAGTACAAGGAGCCGCTGTACGCCGCTCCCCCGCTGCTGCAGCGGATGGTCGACGCGGGCCGGCTCGGCCGGAAGACCGGCTCGGGCTTCTACGCCTACAACTGACGATCTCCACGCCTACGGCTGATTACCGACCGTCAGATTCCGGCCAGACACGCGGGCCCGGCACCGGGAAAGGTGCCGGGCCCGCGCGTTTCGCACCCGGTGTGCGCGCCGGGCCCGCATATGCCGTTCGCACACGCTCCCCACGCGCCCACCAGGCGAGTTCACTTTGCTGCGCATGCCAGGGATGGAAGACGACTGCGGAAAGGAGCGGACACGTGACCGCCGATCCCGAGCATCCCGCCGTTCAGGGGGAACTCGCAGAGTTACGACGCCGGCTCGACGTCGCCTACGCCCGCGTGGAGGGCGGGCTGACTCTGCTGACGCACCGCACCGAGGAGAGCGCCAAGGAGCTGGACGAGCTCGACTCCCGGATCACGACGCTGGAACACGCGCGCTGGCCGCTGCCCGCGGTCGCCGCCCTCGTCGCCGTGGGCGCTCTGGTCGTGGCGATCTGGCAGGCCCTCGGGCACTAGGTCGTGTCCGTGAAGTCGCACCGGACGCCGGACGGCGGGTGGGACTTTGCGGACTCCCCTACGGCCGCCTCTCAGGTGGCACGCCAGTGCGGGCCCGCGCGCCGGCCCAGGACGTCCTGCCCCAGCCGGAGATGGTGCAGGAGCAGTAACGCGGCCGCCATGTTGGCGGCCGGGACCTCCCCTCGGGCGACCATGTCGGGAACGAGCTTGAGGGGGACCCACTCCCGGCGGTCCGACTCGAAGTCGTCCACCGGATGCCCGACGTACTCTCCCTCCTCGGCCCAGTAGATGTGGTGCCGGGCGTCGGTGAGCCCGTTGGAGGGCTCCACGCTCATCAGGTGGTGCAGAGGTCCCGGCCGCCAGCCCGTCTCCTCCTCCAGCTCCCGGGCGGCCGCGCCGGCGATGTCCTCACCGTCCTCGACGACGCCCGCCGCGAGCTCCCACCCCCAGCTGTCGGTGATGAAGCGGTGGCGCCACAGCAGGAGGACCTCGTTGGCCTCATTGACCACGGTGGCCACGGCGACCGGCCGCAGCCGTATCAGGAAGTGGTCCAGGTGCCGGCCGTCGGGCAGCTCCACGTCTGCCAGGTTGACGGTGAACCAGCGGTTTTCATACACAGTTTGTTCGTTCTGTTTCGTCCACTGCACGGTTCTGCCACCTTCCGTCGAGTAAGTGGCAATATCGCAGCAGCGACTCAGAGTTGTCGGAGAGCGGGCGGAGGTCTAGAGCGGTACGCGCAGTGCCCCGTCGATGAGTGCCGCGGCCTCGGAGGTCCCCGCGCAGCCGCTGCGCACCAGGTGTTCGCGCACCGCCCGGAGTCTGTCGCGCAGCCGCTGGGACTCCATTCCGCGCGCCTGTTCGGCCATCTGCACGGCGATGGCCACGGCGTTGTCCGCGTTGCCCTGGCGCAGTTCGATCGTGCTGAGCATGGCCAGCCGGTGCACCCGGCCCCGGTCGTGCGCGGGGTTGTCCACGGCCGCCGCGGCGTGCTCGCGCGCGGCCGCGACCTCCCCGAGACTCAGCAGCGCCTCCGCCACCTGGACGTTGACGAGCCCGGGCTGGACATAGCCCGTCTCGTCGGGTTCGTAGCCGCGCCGGATGCGTTCGGCGGCCTGCTCGGCACGCCGGATACAGGACAGGGCGCTCGTACCGTCCCCGAGGTGGGCGTACGCCTTCGCCTGCATCGCGTACAGATCGGAGGCGAGTGCCGGGGTGATGTGCTTGCCGGCGGCCCGCAGCGCGGCCTCGGCGAAGGCGACCGCCTGCCGGAACTCCCGCATGAACACTGCCTGGTTGACGAGCAGCGCGATCACATAGGCGCCGAGTCCCCGGTCCCCGCTGGCCTTCGCCAGCCGCAGCGCCTGATGGAAGTAGCGCTGCGCCAGACCGTGGGCGTCCGAGTCGTACGCGCAGATCCCGGCGATGGCCACCAACCCGCCGGTCGCGCGGTGCAGCTGACGGCCCGTCGCGTCGGTGTAGCTGCCCCGCAGCAGCGGGGCGGCCTCCGCGTTGAGGAAGCCGACGATCCTGGTGCGCGTCGCCATGCCGCCCGCCTTGCGGTACATCTGCTCGTAGTGGGCGCGCGCGGACCGCAGCATCTCGATGTCCGCGGCGGTGACCCGGTGCCGGCCGCCGCGCGAGACGTCGACGTCCTCGGGCGGGTTCTCCCACTCCCACACCGGCATGACGGCGGGCGTGCCGGTGACCGCGGGGGCGCCCAGGAGGTGCGGGCGCTGCTGCTCGTCGGAGCGCCACAGGGCGGTGGCCCGTTCGACGAAGCCGGACAGCGAGGTGGTGTGCGCGGCCGACTGCTCACCCGGCACGCCGAGCCCGATGTCGTCGAGGGTGACCGTGCGGTGCAGCCGTCCGGCCAGCACCTCGCAGATCAGGTCCGGCACCTGCCCGCGCGGCCGCTGCCCCTTCAACCACCGGGCGACGGCGGTGTGTTCGTATCTCAGGGCGAGCCCGCGCGCCCGCCCCGCCTGGTTCACGTGTGCGGCCAGGCCCGCGTGCGAGATCCCCGCCTCGTCGAGGATCGCGTCGAGCAGAGTGTTGGGCTGCATGGATGCCCCCCGGGTGGCTCGGTGCCGACAGACTAGTGCGAACCGGTTCACACGGGGTGTGAACGGAGTGCGCGAATCCGTAGGGTGCGCGCGCTGTCGCGGAGCGTTTCCTGCCGGTTGACTGAAATGCCTCGCAAGAGGCCGGCCGGGCCGCCGGCTCCCCCTCATACAGTGCGGCGGCCCGCTTCCGCGCCGTCCGCCCGGCTGCCTGCCCGACACTCCGTGGCGGGGCGGACGGCGCCGCCGACGGCGGGCGGGTCAGGTGGCGGCCGGGCGCGTGCCGGGGGCGGAGCCGCCCGTGTCGTAGGCCCGTGCCCCGAGGGGACCGCAGGTCACGCGTGCCCGGTCGTTGCGCAGGACGACGAGGGCCACGTCGTCCGCCGGGCGGCCTCGCGTGTGCCGCAGGAGTGCGGAGAAGAGGAGGCGCAGGGTGGTCTCGGGAGCGGCCGGGAGGCGGCCCGCCAGACCGGCCAGGGTCGCGTGGAGCGGAAAGAACCGGCCGGCGGCGTCCCGGGCGTCCTCGACACCGTCCGTGTGCAGGACGAGCACGTCGCCCGGCAGGAACGCACCGCACCGCTCGGGCGCCAGGTCGCCCGGGAGCGGGAACGGGCCCACGGGAGGGAGCGGGTCGGCCCGCGCCAGAGGCTCCACGCGCCCGTCGCACAGCAGAAAGGGCCAGGGGTGCCCGCAGTTGAGGGCGGTGAGCTCGCCGTCCGGGCGGATCTCCAGGAGCAGCGCGGTGACGAAGTCCTCCACGGGCTCGTCGTGAGCCCGCTCGCCCAGGTGCCGGGCCAGGGCCCGGTCGAGTCTGCGCAGCACCCCGCCGAGGTCGGGCTCGTCGTGAGCGGCCTCGCGGAAGCTGCCGAGGACCGCCGCCACCGTGCCCAGGGCGCCGATGCCGTGACCGCGGACGTCCCCGATGAGCACGCGTACGCCGTGCTCGGTGGCGGCGACCTCGTACAGGTCGCCGCCGACCCGGGCGCCCCGGTCGGCGGACAGTTGGGCGGCGGCGACCTGCACCCCGGCGACCCGGGCGGGCGGCGGCCGCAGCAGCACGCTCTGTGCGGCGCCGGCGACCGTCCGGGCCCGGCACAGCTCCCGCAGCAGGGTGCGCCGGGTGTGCAGGAGGAGGCCGGCGCCCACGGCGAGGAGGAGGGCGCCGGAGACGACGCGGGCGCACAGGCCCTCGCGCTGTGCGAGCGGACGGGTCAGTTCGTAGGCGAGCACCGTGGCGCCCCAGGCCGCGGGCAGCCCGATGGCCGGCGCCGTGCGGGGAAGCCGAGCCTTGATGCGGAACATGCCGATGGCCCCCCAGGAAAAAGTCCTGACGACGCAGAATCGGACCGGCCTCGAAAGACCGGTCCGATTCTGTCGGCAGATGCCCCGGTACGACAAGATCGCCCAAGGAAGTCACCCCATCGGGTGAGGTGACCCCTTGGCGCCCACCTGCGACGCAAGAGAGCCGCCCAGGGGGTCAGCCCCGCAGCACCGCTCCGGTCCGCTCGCCCGCGAGGGCCACCGCGGCGTCCCGCGCGGCCGACGCCTCGTCGACCGTCAGCGTCCGGTCCCGCGCGCGGAACCGCAGGGCGTACGCCAGCGACTTCTTGCCTGCGCCGAGCTGCTCCTCGTTCTCGTACACGTCGAACAGCCGGATGTCCTCCAGCAGTTCACCCGCTCCTTCGCGCAGCGCGGCCTCGACCTCGGCGGCCGGGACCGTCTTGTCGACGACGAGGGCGACGTCCTGCGTGGCGACGGGGAACGTCGAGATGCTCGGCGCCTGCGGCGTGTTGTCGCCGACCTGCTCCAGCGCGTCCAGGTTCAGCTCCATCGCGCAGGTGCGCGCGGGCAGACCCAGTGCCTTCAGGACCCGCGGGTGCAGCTCACCGGCGTGACCGATGACCCGCTCCGCCCCGTCCACGGTGATCGCCAGGACGGCGCAGCGGCCCGGGTGCCACGGCCCGTACTGTCCGGCGCGGACCGTCAGCGCGGCGCGCACCTCACGGGCGACGAGCCGCGCGGCCTCGACGGCGTCGGCCCACACGGCGGGACGCCCGGCGCCCCACCAGCCGGCCTGCTCCCGGGCTCCGGCGAGGACGGCGGCCACGTGCCGTGGCTGCTCGGGCAGCACGGCGTCCAGCGCGGCCAGTTCCTCGTCGGTCGGGCGCCGGTCCACGGGCAGATGCGCGGCGACGGCCTGCCCGTCGCGCGGATGGAAGACCAGGCCGGTCTCGAACAGCGCGAGGTCGTGCATGCCGCGTCCGTCGTTGCGCCGCAGCGCGGCGAGCAGACCCGGCAGCAGCGACGTGCGCAGCGCGGGCTCCTCGTCGTTGAGCGGGTTGACCAGCTTGACGGCACGGCGGTCCGGGTCGTCGGCGGCCAGGCCGAACAGGTCGAAGACCTGCTCGCTGACGAACGGGTAGTTCGGTGTCTCGACGTAGCCGGCGCCGGCCAGCGCGCGGCCGACCCGGCGGTGCAGCCGCTGGCGGGCCGTCAGACCGCGGCCGGACGGCGGCTTCGGCAGCGTGGAGGGCAGGTTCTCGTAGCCCTCCAGCCGGATGACCTCCTCGGCGAGGTCGTTCGGCTCCAGCAGGTCCGGCCGCCAGGACGGCACGGTGACGAGCAGCTCGTCCTGCCCGTACACGTCGCAGCCGATCTGCTGCAGCCGGCGCACGACGGTCTCCCGGCCGTACTCGACGCCCGCGACCTTGTCGGGGTGGTCGGCGGGCATCGTGATGGTGTGCGGCGCCGACGGCGTGACGATCTCGGTGACGCCGGCCTCGGCGGTGCCGCCCGCGAGCAGCACCAGCAGGTCGACGGTGCGCTGCGCGGCCGCCGCGGCGGCGGCCGGGTCGACGCCGCGCTCGAAGCGGCGGGACGCCTCGGAGGACAGCTTGTGCCGGCGGGCCGTCCGCGCGATCGACACCTGGTCGAAGTGGGCGGCCTCGATCACGACGTCCGAGGTGGCGTTCTCGACGTCCTCGTGGTCGGCGATCTCGGTGTTGGCGCCGCCCATCACGCCGGCGAGGCCGATGGGGCCGCGCTCGTCGGTGATGACCAGGTCCTCGGAGTGCAGCGTGCGCTCCACGCCGTCGAGGGTGACGAGCGTCTCGCCCTCCTCGGCCCGGCGCACGCCGATGGTGCCCCGGACACGGCTGCGGTCGTAGGCGTGCAGCGGCTGGCCGAGTTCCATCATCACGTAGTTGGTGATGTCGACGGCGAGCGAGATCGGGCGCATGCCGACCTTCTGCAGCCGGCGCTGGAGCCAGATCGGCGAGCGCGCCTCGGGGCTCAGACCGCTCACGGTGCGGGCGGTGAAGCGGTCGCAGCCGAGCGGGTCCGAGACCTGCACCGGGTAGCCGAAGGCGTTCGGGCCGGGCACGTCGAGCAGTGCCGGGTCGCGCAGCGGCAGGCCGTAGGCGATGGCGGTCTCGCGGGCGACGCCGCGGATGGACAGGCAGTCGCCGCGGTTGGCGGTGACGGCGATGTCCAGGACCTCGTCGACCAGTTCGAGCAGCTCGATGGCATCCTTGCCGACCTCGGTCTCCGGGGGCAGCACGATGATGCCCTTGGAGCCGTCGTCGCCCATGCCCAGCTCGTCGCTGGAGCAGATCATGCCGTGCGAGACCTTGCCGTAGGTCTCACGGGCGCTGATGGAGAAACCGCCGGGCAGCGTGGCGCCGGGCAGGACCACGACGACCTTGTCGCCGACGGCGAAGTTCCGGGCGCCGCAGACGATCTCCTGGGGCTCACCGGTGCCGTTGGCCTGGCCGACGTCGACGGTGCAGAAGCGGATCGGCTTCTTGAAGCCCTCCAGCTCCTCGATGGTCAGCACCTGGCCGACGACCAGCGGGCCCTTGAGGTCGGCGCCGAGCTGTTCGACGGTCTCGACCTCCAGGCCGGCCGAAATGAGCTTGGCCTGCACGTCGCGGCCGGTCTCGGTGGCCGGCAGGTCGACGTACTCCCGCAGCCAAGAAAGCGGGACCCGCATCAGATCTCCATCCCGAACGGTCGGGTGAACCGGACGTCACCCTCGACGATGTCTCGCATGTCCTCGACGTTGTGGCGGAACATCAGCATCCGCTCGATGCCGAACCCGAAGGCGAAGCCGCTGTACCTCTCCGGGTCGACGCCGCAGGCGATGAGCACCCGCGGGTTGACCATGCCGCAGCCGCCGAGCTCGATCCAGCCCTCGGAGGAACAGGTACGGCAGGGCCGGTCGGGGTTGCCCACGGACGCGCCCTTGCAGACGTAGCAGAGCATGTCCATCTCGGCGCTCGGCTCGGTGAAGGGGAAGAAGTTCGGCCGCAGCCGGGTCTTCATGCCCTCGCCGAACAGCGACTGGACCATGTGGTCCAGGGTGCCCTTGAGGTCCGACATCGTCAGGCCCTCGTCCACGGCGAGCAGCTCGACCTGGTGGAAGACCGGGGTGTGCGTGGCGTCCAGCTCGTCGGTGCGGTACACGCGGCCGGGGCAGATCACGTACACCGGCGGCTCGCGGTCGAGCAGGGAGCGGATCTGCACGGGCGAGGTGTGGGTGCGCAGCACCATGCCGGAGTCCGCGCCGCCGTCGGGGCCCTGCACGAAGAACGTGTCGGCCTCGCCGCGGGCCGGGTGGTCCGGGCCGATGTTCAGGGCGTCGAAGTTGAACCACTCCGCCTCGACCTCCGGGCCCTCGGCGACCTCGTAGCCCATGGCCACGAAGATGTCCTCGATGCGCTCCGACAGGGTGGTGAGCGGGTGGCGGGCGCCGGGCGGCACGCGGTCGAAAGGCAGCGTGACGTCCACGGCCTCCTCGACCAGCACGCGCTGGTCGCGCTCGGCCTCCAGCTCGGCCTGGCGGGTGGCGAGGGCCTTGTTCACGGCGCCGCGGGCTTGGCCCACGCGCTTGCCGGCGTCGGCCTTGGCGTGCGGGGGCAGGGCGCCGATCTCGCGGTTGGCGAGGGCCAGCGGGGAGGCGCCGCCGGCGTGGGCGGTCTTGGCCTCCTGGAGCGCGTCGAGGGAGTCCGCGGCGGCGAAGGCGGCGAGCGCCTCGTCCCGCATGCGCTCGATCTCTTCTGGTTTCAGTGCCTCGACCTCGACAGGGTCGTACGACTTGTTCGGTGCCGACATCTCTTCCCGTGCTTCCGGTTGGCTGGCGGATGGCCCCGTTCCGACTCGCGGACATCTCGTCTCGGTCATGGGGACACAAAGGTGCCAAAGGCCGAGTCTAACGGGGTTGAGGTGAGCGAATGCGCCCGTGGGCCCGGTCCGGCTCTCAGGTGAGATATGCCGGTGCCGCCACGGGCAACGTAAATCGGAACCGCGCGCCGCCCCCAGGGGCGCGCCCGACCGTGATGGTGCCGCCGTGGGCCTCGACGATGCCCTTGACGATGTAGAGCCCGAGGCCGGTGCCGCCGCGCTTGCTGCCCCGCCAGAAGCGGGTGAAGACGCGGTTCATGGACTCCTCCGGGATGCCGGGGCCTTCGTCGCTCACGGTGACCGACGTGCCGGTGTCCTCTCCCTCGCGGGGGGACGGCGAGGCCGTGACGTCAATGGTGACCGTTCCGTCGCCGTGCCGCACGGCATTTTCGATGAGGTTGCTGAGCACCTGGTCGATCTTGTCGGGGTCGGCCCACAGCGCGGGCAGCGGCTGCTCGACGCGCAGCAGGAACCGGTCGGCGGGTTGCCCGGCGGCGACGTACGCCTGGATGTGCCGTCCGACGGCCGCGCCGATGTCGACGGGCTGGCGGCGCACCTCGAGGCGGCCGCTGTCGATCCGGGAGATGTCGAGCAGTTCGGCGATGAGCCGGGTGACCCGGTCGGCGTCGGCGTCGACGGTCTCCAGCATCAGCCGCTTCTGGTCGTCGGTGAAGCGTTCCCACTTGGCGAGCAGGGTCGCGGTGAAGCCCTTGACGGAGGTGAGCGGCGAGCGCAACTCGTGCGCCACGGTCGCGATCAGCTCGGCGTGGCTGCGCTCGGTGCGGCGGCGGGCCTCGGTGTCGCGCAGCGAGACGACGACCCGGCGGACGGGGCCGGCCGGCTCGGCGCGGACGTAACGGACCGCGACCAGCACCTCGCGGCCGCCGGGCAGCAGCAGGTTGCGCTCGGGCTGCCTGCTGCGGATGGCGAGGCCGCCGTAGGGGTCGGTCAGCTGCCACCAGCGCCGGCCCTCCAGGTCCTCCAGCGGCAGCGCCGTCTCCAGGCGCTCTCCGAGGGCGGTGGCGGCCGGGACGGCGGTGATGCGTTCGGCGGCGGCGTTGAAGCAGATCACGTGCCCGTGCTCGTCGGCGACGACGAGGCCGTCGGGCAGGTCGTCGGGGTCGACGCCGAGCCCGGCGGTGGCTTCGGCAGGCGGCCGCACCTGTGGTGTCCCCGGTGCGCTGCTCGTGCCGACACTCATCCCCGTACCCCACCTCTCACGACGGCTGAGGGGCCCCCGAGCTGGTCACCCTACTAGCTCTCGGTGACAGAGCGGCACCCTCCGGAGGCGCGCTGTGCACGGGCCGACGCGTAGAGACATACGGCTGCGGCGGTGGCGAGGTTCAGGCTCTCGGCCTTTCCGTGGATGGGGACGCGCACGACGGCGTCCGCCAGCGCGCGGGTCTCCTCCGGGAGCCCCCAGGCCTCGTTGCCGAACACCCAGGCGGTGGGCCCGCCCATGGTCTCCTCGTCGAGCTCGGCGTCGAGGTCGTGGTCGCCCGCGCCGTCGGCGGCGAGGACCCGCACCCCGGCGTCCTTGAGACCGGCGACGGCCCGCTCCACGGGCACGCCTACGGCGACCGGCAGATGGAACAGGGAGCCGACGGAGGCCCGTACGGCCTTGGGGTTGTAGAGGTCGACGGAGGCGTCGGTGAGCACGACGGCCTCGGCGCCCGCGGCGTCGGCGCAGCGCAGCACGGTCCCGGCGTTGCCGGGGTCGCGGACATGGGCGAGGACGGCGACCAGCTTGGGCCGGGCGGCGAGGATCTCCTCGAAGGGGGTGTCGACGAACCGGCAGACGCCGACGAGCCCCTGGGGCGTCACCGTGGTGGAGATGTCGGCGATCACCTGCTCGTCGGCCAGGTGCACCCGGGCGCCGGCGGTCCGTGCCTCGCCGATGATGTCGGCGTACCGCTCGGCCGCCTCGACGGTGGCGAACAGCTCGACGAGGGTGTCGCCGCACGCGGCGGCCTCCCGTACGGCCTGCGGCCCCTCGGCCAGGAACAGCCGCTCCTTGCCCCGGAAGTTCCGCTTCGCCAGGCGCCGCGCGGCCAGCACGCGCTGCGAACGGGGGGAGATCAGCTCGGGGGCGGGGGGCGCCATGGGTTCCATCACCTTCTGCGGGGTCTCGACGCGGCGGGCGTCGACGCGGGGTGCGACGGGGTCGCGGACAGCCGGGCGGGCAATCGAAGGACCCGCAGGCTCGCAGCCTGCGGGTCCTTCGGCGTCAGCTCAGAGCCGGCGCGGCGTCACGCCGCCTTCGGGGCGTTGACGTCGCTCGGGAGCGCCTTCTGGGCGACCTCGACGAGCGCGGCGAACGCGCCGGCGTCGTTGACGGCCAGCTCGGCCAGGATCTTGCGGTCGACCTCGACGTTCGCGGCCTTCAGACCCTGGATGAAGCGGTTGTACGTGATGCCGTTCGCGCGGGCAGCGGCGTTGATGCGCTGGATCCACAGCTGGCGGAAGTCACCCTTGCGCTTCTTGCGGTCGTTGTAGTTGTAGACCAGCGAGTGGGTGACCTGCTCCTTGGCCTTGCGGTACAGGCGCGAACGCTGACCGCGGTAGCCGGAGGCCTGCTCGAGGATCGCCCGGCGCTTCTTGTGGGCGTTGACTGCCCGCTTGACGCGTGCCACTTGTTTAACTCCTTGTAGCGGGGCCGCGGTGGGACTCACACGGCCCGGAATCGATGGGGTCCCGGTCCAGACGTACGGCGCTCAGGCCGAGCGCCGCGTACGTCACTTGCCGAGAAGCTTCTTGATCTTCTTGGCGTCGCCCGGGGCCATCTCGACGTTGCCGGTGAGGCGACGCGTCACACGGGACGACTTGTGCTCGAGCAGGTGGCGCTTGCCGGCGCGCTCACGGAGCACCTTGCCGGAGCCGGTGATCTTGAAGCGCTTGCTGGCACCGCTGTGCGTCTTGTTCTTCGGCATAGCGCCGTTCTCTCCTCGTGGGTGGCGCTCCGGTGCCCGGTCGTGAAACCGGGCACGGTGGAGCGTCGCTCGTTTGTCGGTTATGTCCTGGGGACGGTGTCCCCCGGGATCACGCCTCGGCGGAGGCCTCGGCAGGAGTCTCGGACTCCACGGCGTTCTCGGACTCCGCGGCGTTCTCGGACTCCGCGGCGTTCTCGGTTTCCGCGGCGTTCTGCGACTTGCCGGGGTTGGCCTTCGCTTCTGCCTTGCGGGCTTCCTGCGCCTGGCGGGCCTCAGCCATCGCCTCGGTCTTCTTCTTGTGCGGACCGAGAACCATGATCATGTTCCGGCCGTCCTGCTTCGGGCTCGACTCGACGAAACCGAGGTCCTGGACGTCCTCCGCGAGACGCTGCAGCAGTCGGTAGCCCAGCTCGGGCCGGGACTGCTCGCGACCACGGAACATGATCGTGATCTTGACCTTGTCGCCCTGCTTGAGGAACCGAACGACGTGACCCTTCTTGGTGTCATAGTCGTGCGGGTCGATCTTCGGCCGGAGCTTCATCTCCTTGATGACCGTGTGCGCCTGGTTCTTGCGCGCCTCACGGGCCTTCATGGCCGACTCGTACTTGAACTTCCCGTAGTCCATGAGCTTGCACACGGGCGGACGGGCGTTCGCCGCGACCTCGACCAGGTCCAGGTCGTACTCCTGCGCAAGCTCCAGTGCCTTGGCCAGCGGGACAATGCCCACCTGCTCGCCACTGGGACCGACAAGTCGCACCTCGGGAACGCGAATCCGGTCGTTGATGCGGGGCTCGGCGCTGATGGATCCTCCTCGGTTAGCACCACACGGCGGTCTGGCGGACCGTCGCGTATGTCTCTTCTAGACAAGACCTAACCGCGCCGAAGCACAAAAAATGCCCCGGACGATCACAGGCGGGGCTCCAAAGCACTTCCGGAGCACCGCCGCGATGCCGCGGGGCGCGATTCGGGCGACTCCATCGTCCGTACGGAACGATGGTGGCCGCCTGACCGGGGGTGACCCGCCGTCCCGGGGGACGGTCAGGTGGGAGATCGGAGCCTCCACTTGTGGGCTGGTTACATGACTCTCCAGCCGGTCATTACACAAGGTTAGCATCAACCCGGGGGCGGCGCTAACCGGCCCGCACCGGGGCCTATCGTGTGGGGCATGAGTGACACCTCCCCCTCGGACAGCCCCGAGACCTCCGGCCCCACCGACTTCGACGCCATGACCCGCGACATCGCCGAGGTGCCGGCGGTCGAGGTGATCGTGACGGTCGCGGTCAACCTGATGAGCGCGGCCGCCGTGAAGCTCGGTCTGACCGAGGAGGGCGACAAGTACAAGGACCTCGACGAGGCCCGCAAGCTGATCCACGCCCTCGCCGGCCTGCTGGACGCGAGCACCACCGAGATCAGCTCCTTCCACGCCGCCCCGCTGCGCGACGGCCTGAAGTCGCTGCAGCTCGCCTTCCGCGAGGCCTCCGTCGTCCCCGACGAGCCGGGCCAGGGACCGGGCGAGAAGTACACCGGTCCGGTCTACGGCTGAGCCGTTCCGTTTCCGTTCATCCGCGCACGTACAGGGGCTCGCCCGGCGGCGTGGTCCCGGCCGGCAGCAGTGCCAGGTCGAGGCCGCGCACCAGGCGGGCCCTCAGTGTCTCGTCGGCGGCCAGCCGCTCGGCGACCGAGCGCGCCGCCTCCGCGGGCTCGGCCGCGTCGATCACGAGGGCCAGGGTGCCGTCGGCCCGGCCCGGCCCGAGGTGGGCGCGCAGGACGGCGGGCTCCGCGGCGACGACGGCCCGTACGGCGTCCCGTACGGCCGGGTCGGCGAGCGGGTCCGTGCTCGTCCGTCCCTCGGCCAGCGCCAGCAGGGAGCGTCCGGTCAGCTCATAGGGCACCGGTCCGGCCAGGTCCAGGACGATCGTGTCCGCCTTCTCGTGCGCGGCGGCCTCCAGGGCCGAGCTCAGCGGGACCGCGACCGGGCGGGCGGCCGGGTCCCAGCGGGCGAGGGACTCCGTGGAGGTGAACGCGGGCAGCGCGGTGCGGTTCCCGGCCTTCAGGGTCGGGACGGCCATGTCGCTGGTCTTCTCCCGGCGCAGACCGTTCTCGTCCTCCTCGACCTCGCCGAGCACGGCCACGACCGGGACGAGCAGCCGGGCCTCCCTGAGCGCCCGCAGAACGGGGCCCTCGGCGGAGCGGTCCTCGGCCCAGGCGGCGAGCGCGGCACTCAGCGCGGGGTCGGCGGAGCCGTCGTCGTCGGAGAAGGGGGAGTCGGGAATGTTCTTGTTCGCCACGGTCACCGACCCTATCGGGGGGATCCTGCTGCGCTTGTGCGGGTCCGGAAACCCACGCGTGACGCAGAGGGCGGCGGAGACCGTTTTTCTGACACGGCTCTAACCTGCGGCTAACGGCGCGCTCAGCTGGGGCGCCCACGATCGCGGCCATGGAGTCCTCCCCACCCCGCCGCGCTCGCCCGCTGCTGTGCGGCGCCCTCGCCGCCGTCGTCGTCCTCGCCGGCACGGTCCACGGGACGTCCCGGGCGCACCGGGCGGCCGGGACCGTATCGTCGTCGTCCGCGGCGGCGTCCGGGTCCGCCTCGCCGCCGGCAGGTGAGGAGGCCGCGGTGGAGCGTGTGGCACGGCCGACGGTGGACCGCGACGCGCTGCTCGCGCGCGCCCTGCGGGCGGTCGACGTCCCGGACGGGGCCCGACTGTCGGTCGGGGTGCTGGACCTGGCGTCCGGGGAGAGCGCCACGTACGGGACAGGCGCCTTCGACACGGCGAGCGTCGTCAAGGTCGACATCCTGTGCGCGCTGCTGCTGCGCGCCCAGGACGCGGGCCGGGGGCTGACGGCGGCGGAGCGGGCGGACGCTGCCGCGATGATCGAGCACAGCGACAACGCCTCCGCGTCCCGGCTGTGGCGGGCGATCGGCGGGGCCGCCGGGCTCGAAGCCGCGAACCAGCGGTTCGGCCTCACGGGGACCGACGGCGGCGACGGCATGCTGTGGGGGCTGACCCGCACCACGGCCGCCGACCGGCTCCGGCTGCTGCGGCAGGTGTTCGGGGAGGACTCGGAGCTGGGCGCGGCGTCGCGGGCGTATATGCGCACGCTGATGGGCCGGATCGCCGAGGGGCAGCGCTGGGGTGTGTCGGCGGCGGCCGACGGCTCCGGGTGGGCGCTGAAGAACGGCTGGCTGCCGCGTACGGCCACCGGCCTGTGGGACGTCAACAGCGTCGGGCGGGTGACGGCCGGGGGCCGTGAGCTGCTGGTGGCCGTACTGTCGGACCGTCATACGACCCAGGCGCGGGGGATCTCCGTGGTGGAGGCGGCGGCGGTGGCCGCGGTGTCGGTGTTCTCCGGGGATGACGGGGCAGCGGACTGAGCGCTACGCCCGGAGGCCGAAGCGGCCGCGCCGCCCGCGCCAGACCGCGACGGCCGCGCCGAGGAGGACGACTCCGGTGCCGCCCGCGAGCCAGGCCGTCCAGCCCGCCGGTCCGTCGTCGGAGGTGGCGGCGTCGGGGCCCGCGCCGAAGTACTCCTCGCTGTGCGCCACCGGCTTCAGCTGCCGCGGCTTCATCCGGGCCGCCTTCGCGAGAGCCGCGGCCGGGTCGACGAAGCCGTAGCCGCGGGAGTCGTCGCGGCCGGAGGTGGGGGCGTTGCGGGCCGTGTCCTCCAGGAGCTTCTTGACCTGGGCCGGGGTCAGTGAAGGGTGGGCGGCCTTGATCAGGGCGACCGCCCCGGAGACGAAGGCGGCCGCCGCGCTCGTGCCCCAGCCCTCGTAGTACTTGCGGTCCGGGTCGGCGATGACGACCTTGTCGCCGGGTGCGCTGACGGTGGCGTACCAGCGGCGGGTGGAGAAGGAGGCGCGGGTGCCGTAGCGGTCGACGGCGGTCGCGGCGATGACGCCCGGGTAGGCGGCCGGGTAGGAGATGTGGTCGCCCTTCTCGCCGCCGTTGCCCGCCGAGGCGACGACGACGGCGCCCTTGCCCAGCGCGTACTGGACGGCCTCGTCCTCGCCGGCCTCGGGGTGGGCGGACTTGGAGTCGTCGCCGAGCGAGAGGTTGATGACGTCGGCGCCGTGGTCGGCGGCCCAGCGGATGCCCTCGGCGAGGGCGTTGCCACGGGTGGTGCGGGCTTTGGCGCGGGAGGGGTCGCCGTCCTCGAGGATGACCCGCACGGGGAGGATCCTGGCTTCGGGGGCGATGCCCATGACGCCGTCGCCGTTGCCCTCGCCGTGTCCGTGACCGGCGATGATGCCGGCCATCGCGGTGCCGTGCCGGGCCCAGACGGAGTCGCCGCGCTCGGCACCGAAGCCGACCATGTCCTTGCCGGTGAGGACGTTGCCCGCGAGGTCGGGGTGGTCGTTGTCGACGCCGGTGTCGAGGACGGCGACGGTGACGCCCGCGCCCTTGGTGGTGCGCCAGGCCTCCTGGGTGTGCATGGCCTCCAGGGCCCACTGCTGGGCCCGTATGGAGTCGGCGTGCGCGGTGGTGGCGGGCAGGACGGCCAGGCAGGCGCCGAGCAGGGTCGCGAGGGGGGCGGTGCGCCGGGTCAGGAAGGTCTTCACAGCTCTGGTCACGGCGGTGGGCGCCGGTTTGTTCACGGGGGCGGTCACGACGACGGCTCCGCGGAGGGGCCGACGTCCCTGCGCAGGGTGCGCTCGACGCGGTCGGCGAGGCCCCGCGCCTCGTGGCCGAGTCCGGCCTGGGCCACGGCGGAGGTGGCGCCGGCGCGCATGGCCTCCTCGGCGGGCTCGGGCCGGGCGACCACGCGGTCGTCGGCCCAGCCGGAGACGGCGTAGACGACCACGGGCGCGTCGGTGAGGACGGAGACGGTCCAGGCGGCCCGCTGCGCGTCGCCGAAGCCGGCGGCCAGGGTCCCCTGGGGGGCGTAGGGGCGCGGGACCAGATCGGCGCGCCGGTCGAGGCCGTCCCGGGTGAAGCGGGTGTCGAGCGAGCGCATGGTCGCCGGGTCGGCCTTGGTGAACAGCAGGCCGACGGTGGTGACGTGGCTCTGGGTGGCGTCGATGTAGGTGGCGCGCAGCAGGCGCCGGCAGCCGGCCGGGGTGAGGGCCTTGCGCAGCAGCGGGTCGAAGGCGTTCGCGCAGCCGGTGTCGGGGGCCACGGCGATCCGCGTCCAGGTCCGGTCCGCGCCGCCGGGACCGGCGCCCTTGCCGTCCACGGTCGGCGGGAACAGCCGGTCGACGGGGATGCTGTGCCACAGACTCCCGGCCGCGGCGAAGGTGCCCTGGGCGCCGTCGTCGCCGGGCTCGCCGACCAGCCAGCTCCCCGTCAGGGCGCCGCCGATGAGCCCGAGGCCCAGGACGACGCAGGCGGCGGCCAGGGCGGTCCGGGGCCGGATGCGCAGGCCGAGGGGGCGCGGCCGGGCCCGCTCGTCGTACCCCTCGGGCTCCCCGAACGACACGACGGGCCGTCCGGGGGGCGGAGGCGTCGGCGCGTTCCAGGAGTGGGAGGGGTCGGGCGCGAAGACTCCGGGGGCGTGCCCGGTGGAGGGGTTCCGCGGCGGCACGGGGGGCGCGCCGAACGCGCCGGGCGCCGGCCGGGTGGGCGTGCCGGTGCCTCCGGCGGCCGCCGACGGCTCGCTGGGGACGGGCCGGAGCCGGAACGTGGTCTCGGCGGACGTCTCCGCGGGGGCACCGCCCCGGCGCGGCTGCGGGGCCCGCTCGGGCTGCCGTGGCGCCGGAGGGCGGGGGGCGGCCCGGTCGGGGGCTTCCCCGGGCGCGGGACCGGCCGAGCGCGCGGGGGCACCCGGGTATCCCCCCGCCGCGGTGCCGTCCCGGCGCTCGCGCCCGGCGGGCGACGCAGTGCCGACGCCAGGGCCGGCGGTGACCGAGGACTGCTGGGGCGCGCTCTCGTACCCGGCCGTCGGCGAGGCGTCCCGGCGGGCGGCCGTGCCCGGATATCCGCCCGCCGCAATGCCGTCCCGGCGCTCGCCGTCGGCGGGCGTCGGAGTACCGGTGCCGGGGCGGGAAGCGGCCGGGTGGGCCGAGGACTGCGCGGGCACACTCTGGTACCCGGCGGTCGGCGAGGCGTCCCGCCGCTCGCGCCCGGCGGGCGACGACGTGCCGGCGCCAGGGCCGGCGGTGGCCGGGGACTGCCGGGGCGCGCTCTCGTACCCGGCGGTCCGAGGGGCCGTCGTCGGATGTGCGGGCTCGCGGCCCGCCGTCGGAGGGGCGTCCGGGAAGCGGGCCGAGGCGCGGGGCGGAGGCGGGGTGCTGTCGCCGGGGGGCGGGGAAGGGGCCGAGGAGTCGTCCGAAGGAGCCGGGGGCTCCGTGGGGCGGGGCGGTGTCGGCGGAGGGGGCGGGGCCGCCGGGGGCGGCGGCGTGGCGGGGCGAGGCGGGATGGGGGCGCGGCGCGCTTCCGTGCTCATGCACCCCCCGTTTCCTCGTGTCCGGGCCCGTCCTCGTCCACGGGCCGTCGTCCCCGGTGCCGGTCCGCCCGATGGACTTTCCCGACCAGGCACGCATACCCGCACCCGGGGAGCGTCATCCCGGCGCGGTGCGCGACCGGTGGCGTTCCCCTTGCGTGCGCGTCACTCTACGGGTTGATGCCGGGCGAGAGGGAACCAGTCCGCGACCCCGTGTGCATCTGCCCGGAACGTCCCCCTACCCTGCGGTAATCCGGTCTGGCAGGCTTCGTTCATGACTGCGCGCGCCGCCGACCGGGCCCGTTACGACCGGGCCACCGCCCATCTCGACGCCCCTCTCGCGATCGTGGACCTGGGCGCCTTCGACGCCAACGCGGACGACATGCTCCGCCGGGCCGGCGGCAAGCCGATCCGGGTCGCGAGCAAGTCCGTGCGCTGCCGGGCGCTGCTCGAACGCGTCCTCGCGAAGGACGGCTTCGCGGGTGTCATGTCGTTCACCCTCGCCGAGTCCCTGTGGCTGGCGCGGTCCGGTTTCGACGACGTCCTGCTGGCCTATCCGTCCGCGGACCGGGCCCGCTTCGCCGAGCTGACGAATGATCCCAAGCTCGCGGCCGCGGTCACCGTGATGATCGACGACCCGGCGCAGCTGCGGCTGATCGACGAGTCCCGCTCGGGTGGCCGTGAAGTGGTGCGGGTCTGCCTGGAGTTGGACACCTCGCTGAGGCCCTTCGGCGGCCGGATGCGGGTCGGTGCCCGCAGGTCGCCGCTGCACTCCCCCGCCCAGGTCGCCGACATGGCCCGGGCGGTGGCCCGCCGGCCGGGCTTCGAGGTGGTCGGGATCATGGCGTACGAGGGGCACGTCGCCGGTGTCGGGGACTCCGTGCCGGGGCGGCCGCTGCGCTCGCGTGCCGTCCGGCTGATGCAGGCCACGGCCCGCCGGGAGCTGGCGGAGCGGCGGGCCGCGGTGGTGCGGGCCGTCCGGGACGTGGTGCCGGGGCTGGAGTTCGTCAACGGCGGCGGGACGGGCAGCGTGCAGTTCACGGCCGCCGAGGAGTGCGTCACCGAGATCGGGGCCGGTTCGGGGCTGTACGTGCCGCGACTGTTCGACAACTACACGTCCTTCAGCGGGCGTCCGGCCGCGCTGTTCGCGCAGCCGGTGGTGCGCCGACCGGGGGTCGGTGTGGTGACCGTGCTCGGCGGCGGCTACCCCGCCTCCGGCGTCGCGGGCAGGGACCGGCTGCCGGTGCCGTACCTGCCCGAGGGCCTGCGGTACGACCCGCAGGAGGGGCCCGGCGAGGTGCAGACCCCGCTGCTCGGCTCCCCGGCCGACGATCTGCTGATCGGGGACAAGGTGTGGTTCCGGCACGCCAAGGCCGGGGAGCTGTGCGAGCGGTTCGACGCGCTGCATCTCGTCCAGGGCGACACGGTGACGGAGACGGTGCCGACGTACCGGGGCGAGGGTCACACGTTCCTGTAGCCGGACCGGCCGGAAAGGGGCACTCCTATCCGGCCGGACGGGGCGCCGGGCTACAGCGGGGTGACGTACGCCCCGGAGATCCCGCCGTCGACCAGGAAGTCGGTGGCGTTCACGAAGGACGAGTCGTCGCTGGCCAGGAACGCGACGGCGGCGGCGATCTCGTCGGCCTCGGCGAACCGGCCGACGGGGATGTGGACGAGGCGCCGGGCGGCCCGCTCGGGGTCCTTGGCGAACAGCTCCCGCAGCAGCGGGGTGTCGACCGGCCCGGGGCACAGGGCGTTGACCCGGATGCCGTCGCGGGCGAACTGCACTCCCAGTTCCCGGGACATGGCGAGGACGCCGCCCTTGGAGGCCGTGTAGGAGATCTGGGAGGTGGCGGCGCCCATCCGGGCCACGAAGGACGCCGTGTTGATGATGGAGCCCTTGCCCTGCCGCCGCATGTAGGGGATGGCGGCCTTGCAGCACAGGTAGACGGAGGTGAGGTTGACCTCCTGGACCCGCTTCCACGCCTCCAGGCCGGTCTCCAGGATGGAGTCGTCGTCCGGCGGTGAGATACCGGCGTTGTTGAAGGCGATGTCGACGCTGCCGTAGGTGTCGTTCGCGGTCCTGAACAGCGCCTCGACCTGCTCGGCGTCGGTGACGTCGACCTTCACGAACGTCCCGCCGACCTCCTCGGCGACGGCCTTGCCGCGCTGCTCGTCGATGTCGCCGCAGACGACGTGCGCCCCTTCGGAGGCGAACCGGCGGGCGGTGGCGAGGCCGATGCCGCTGCCGGCTCCGGTGATGACGGCCGTACGGCCGACGAGGCGACGGCACACGATTGCTTCGGTCACTGTGCGGAGCCCTCCGTGCTGATGAAGACGTTCTTGGTCTCGGTGAAGGCGGTCAGGGCGTCCGGTCCCAGTTCACGGCCGATGCCGGACTGCTTGAATCCGCCGAACGGGGTCCAGTAGCGGACGCTGGAGTGGGAGTTGACGGACAGGTTGCCGGCGCGGACGGCCTGCGAGACGCGCAGGGCGCGGCCGACGTCGCGGGTCCAGATGGAGCCGGACAGGCCGTAGTCGGTGGCGTTGGCCAGTCGTACGGCGTCCGCCTCGTCCTCGAAGGGCAGGACCACGGCGACGGGGCCGAAGACCTCCTCGACGGCCACTCTCGCCCGCGGGTCGACACCGGTGAGGACGGTCGGCGGGAACCAGAAGCCGGGCCCCTCGGGCGCCTTGCCGCGGATGCCGGGCGCCCGCGGGTCGACGTAGGAGCGGACCCGGTCGAGCTGGGCGCGGGAGATCAGCGGGCCCATCTGGGTCTGCTCCTCGGCCGGGTCGCCGACCCGCACGGCCTCGATCGCCGGGGCCAGCAGTTCCAGGAAGCGGTCGTGGACGGAGCGCTGGACGAGGATGCGGGTGCGGGCGCAGCAGTCCTGGCCGGAGTTGTCGAGGAAGGACAGGGGCGCGGCGGCCGCGGCGGCTTCGAGGTCGGCGTCGGCGAAGACGATGTTGGGGCTTTTGCCGCCGAGTTCGAGGGTGACGCGCTTGAGCAGGGCGGAGCCCTTCGCCAGGACCTGTTTGCCCACGGTGGTGGAGCCGGTGAACACGATCTTCGCGACGCCCGGGTGGGTGACCAGGGCGTCGCCCGTGACCGGGCCGTGGCCGGGCAGGACCTGGAACAGCCCTTCGGGCAGCCCGGCCTCCAGGGCGAGTTCCGCCAGCCGCAGGGCCGTCAGCGGCGTCGTCTCGGCGGGCTTGAGCAGGACGGCGTTGCCGGCCGCGAGCGCGGGGGCGGTGCCCCAGGCGGCGATCGGCATGGGGAAGTTCCAGGGGGCGATGACGGCGACGACGCCGAGGGGTTCGGGGATCGTCACGTTCAGGCCGCCGGCGACCGGGATCTGCCGGCCGGTGAGCCGCTCCACTCCCCCGGCCGCGTAGTCGAGCAGGTCGCGGACGTTGCCCGCCTCCCAGCGGGCGTTGCCGAGGGTGTGCCCGGCCTCGGCGACCTCGAGGCGGGCCAGTTCCTCGAGGTGGTCGTCGACGGTGGCGGCGAACCGGCGCAGCAGGCGGGCGCGTTCGCCGGGCGCGAGGGCGGACCATACGGCCTGCGCCCTCGTGGCGCGTACGACGGCCGCGTCCACGCCGGCGGCGTCGGTGGCCGGGACGGTGGCGACGACCTCTTCGGTGGCCGGGTTCAGTACCTGGAGCCGGTCGGATGCCTGGAGCTGGTCGGACAAGAAGGGCCTCACATGCGTTCGAAGGAGCGGCGCAGCTCCCAGTCGGTCACCGCGGCGTCGAAGGCGTCGAGTTCGACGCGCGCCATGTTGCGGTAGTGCGCGACGACCTCGTCGCCGAAGGCGGCCTTGGCGATGGGGCTGTTCTCCCAGAGTTCGGCGGCCTCGCGCAGCGTGGTGGGGACGTGCTCGAAGTCGGCGGTGTAGGCGTTGCCGGGGCAGGGCTCGGGCAGTTCCAGCTTCTGCTCGATGCCGTACAGACCGGCGGCGACGAGTCCGGCGACGGCGAGGTGCGGGTTGACGTCGCCGCCGGGGAGCCGGTTCTCGAAGCGCAGCGAGCGGCCGTGGCCGACGACGCGCAGGGCACAGGTGCGGTTGTCGCGGCCCCAGGCGACGGCGGTCGGCGCGAAGGAGCCCGGCGCGAACCGCTTGTAGGAGTTGATGTTGGGTGCGTACAGCAGGGAGAAGTCACGCAGGGCGGCGAGCTGACCGGCCAGGAAGTGCCGCATGACCTCGGACATGCCGTCGGGTCCGGCCATGACGCTGTCGCCGTCGGCGTCGGCGAGCGAGAGGTGGATGTGGCAGGAGTTGCCCTCGCGCTCGTTGTACTTGGCCATGAAGGTGATCGAGACGCCCTCCTGGGCGGCGATCTCCTTGGCGCCGGTCTTGTAGATCGCGTGCTGGTCGCAGGTGACCAGGGCCGCGTCGTACCGGAAGACGATCTCGTGCTGGCCGGGGTTGCACTCGCCCTTGGCGGACTCCACGGTGAGCCCGGCGGCCGCCATCTCGTTGCGGATGCGGCGCAGCAGGGGCTCGATGCGGCCGGTGCCCAGCACCGAGTAGTCGATGTTGTACTGGTTCGCGGGGGTGAGACCCCGGTAGCCCGCGTCCCACGCCTGCTCGTAGGTGTCCTTGAAGACGATGAACTCCAGCTCGGTGCCGACGTTCGCCGTGTAGCCGTGCTCGGCGAGGCGCTCCAGCTGGCGGCGCAGGATCTGGCGGGGTGCGGCGGCCACGGGCGAGCCGTCCTCCCAAGCGAGGTCGGCGATCAGCATCGCGGTGCCGGCGTTCCAGGGGACGCGGCGCAGGGTGGTGAGGTCCGGGTGCATGGCGAAGTCGCCGTAGCCGCGGTCCCAGGAGGACATGGCGTAGCCCTCGACGGTGTTCATCTCGGTGTCGACGGCGAGCAGGTAGTTGCAGCCCTCGGTGCCGTGGTGCAGGACCTCGTCGAGGAAGAACCGGGCGGCGAACCGCTTGCCCTGGAGCCGGCCTTGCATGTCGGGGAAGGCCAGGACGACAGTGTCGATCTCACCACCGGCGACGAGGGCGCGCAGCTCCTCGACGCTCAGCGGGGGTGTGCGGTCTGCCACGGGAGAGCCTCCATTCGGCTACTTCGGTCAGCCGGGAGCCATAAGGTATTGCGCAAGACCATTGATTGGGAAGGGGGTCCGGTGACATGTCGCGGACGGACACGGGGCACGGGGCGCCCGGGGCCGCCGACCGGCTGACGTCGGTCCTGCGGCCGGTGCGGGCCGGCAACGGCTTCGAGGAGGCCCTGGAGCAGGTTCTCCAGGTCGTCCGGCTGGGTCTGGTGCCGGGCGGGGAGCGGCTGCCGGCGGAGCGGGAGCTGGCCGAGCGGCTGGGGATCAGCCGGGTGACGCTGCGCGAGGTGCTGAAGGTCCTCCAGGACCAGGGGCTGGTCGAGTCGCGGCGCGGCCGCTACGGCGGCACCTTCGTGCTGCCGCGCACCGAGACGCCCGGCGAGGAGGAGCTGCGGCGCCGGCTGAAAGACGTCGACGTGGAGGACGCGCTGCGCTTCCGTGAGGTCCTGGAGGTGGGCGCGGCCGGGCTGTGCGCGGCGCACGGGCTGGACGAGAAGCAGGCGGACCGGCTGCGCGAGGCGCTGGCCCGCACGCACGACGCCCCGTTGAGCGAGTACCGGCGGCTGGACACGCTGCTGCACCTGACCCTGGCCGAGCTGTCCGGCTCCAGCACGCTGACCGCGCAGTACGCGGCCGTCCGCGCCAGCGTCAACGACCTGCTGGACTGCATCCCACTGCTGGTGCGCAACCTGGAGCACTCGCAGCGTCAGCACAGCGCGCTGGTGGAGGCCGTGATCGAGGGCGACGCCGAGGAGGCGCGGGAGATCATGCGCGAGCACTGCGCGGGCACGGCGGCGCTGCTGCGGGGCTTCCTCGGCTGAGCGATGGCGCGGGCTTCCTCGGCGGAGTCGATCGCGGACCGGGTTGATCGCGGACCGGGTTGATCGGGAACCGAGGCGTGACCGGGGGCGGCCGAGGAAGGTTTTACGGGCGATTAACGCACGGGGCTTGCCTTCCCCGGACGGCGACCGCAAAGGTATGGATCCATTCCATTGCGCCGGAGCCCGGTCGTCGACCCCACCGTGCCCGGAACAGTCCGCGCCCGTCGCCCTGTGGGGAGTCCGCACATGTCCCAGGAATCCACCGACACCCCGTCCGCCGCGGAGGCGGACGACTATCTCAGCCGCAGAGCGCTGCGCCGCGGCAGCGCCGGCTGGGTGCTGCTGACCGGTCTCGGCGTCGCCTACGTGGTCTCCGGTGACTACTCCGGCTGGAACTTCGGCCTGGCCGAGGGCGGCTTCGGCGGCCTGGCGATCGCCATGGTGCTCATGGGCGCGATGTACGCGTGCATGGTGTTCGCGCTCGCCGAGCTGTCCTCGATCCTGCCGACGGCCGGCGGCGGCTACGGCTTCGCCCGCCGGGCGCTCGGTCCCTGGGGCGGCTTCCTCACCGGTACGGCCATCCTCATCGAGTACGTGCTCGCGCCCGCCGCCATCGTCATCTTCATCGGCGACTACGTCGAGTCGCTCGGCCTGTTCGGCCTGGAGTCGGGCTGGCCGCTGTACCTGGTGTGCTTCGCGATCTTCCTCGGCATCCATCTGTGGGGCGTGGGCGAGGCGCTGCGGTTCAGCTTCGTCGTCACCGGCATCGCGGTCGCGGCCCTGGTCGTGTTCGCCCTGTCGGCGCTGCCCGAGTTCTCCTTCGGCGCGCTGGACGACATCCCGGTGGACCCGTCGGCCGCCGGGTCGAGTTCGTGGCTGCCGTTCGGTCTCCTCGGGATCTGGGCGGCGTTCCCCTTCGGCATGTGGTTCTTCCTGGGCGTGGAGGGCGTGCCGCTGGCCGCGGAGGAGACCAAGGAGCCGGCCCGGACGCTGCCGCGGGCCATCCGCTGGTCGATGGGCGTGCTGGTGGTCCTGGCCGTGGTGACCTTCTTCGCGGCGGCCGGGGCGCGCGGCTCGTCCGCGATCCAGGACGCGGGCAACCCGCTCGTCGAGGCCCTCCAGCCGGACGGCGAGGCGACCACGCTGAGCCGGATCGTCAACTACGCGGGCCTGGCCGGGCTGGTGGCCTCCTTCTTCTCCCTGATCTACGCGGGCTCCCGGCAGCTGTTCGCGCTGTCCCGCGCCGGCTACCTGCCCCGCTTCCTGTCCCTCACCAGCCGCCGCAAGGCGCCCTACCTGGGCCTGCTCGTGCCCGGCAGCATCGGCTTCCTGCTGGCGGCGGCGTCCGGCAACGGCGCCCGGATGCTGAACATCGCCGTCTTCGGCGCGACGATCTCCTACGCGCTGATGTCCCTGTCGCACATCGTGCTGCGCCGCCGCGAGCCCGGGCTGCCGCGGCCGTACCGGACGCCGGGCGGGGTGGTGACCTCCTCCGTCGCGCTGGTGCTGGCGTGCGCGGCGCTGGTGGCGACGTTCCTGGTGGACGTGACGGCCGCGCTCATCGCGCTCGCGGTGTACGCCGTGGCCGTGGCCTACTTCGGGCTGTACAGCCGCAAGCACCTGGTGGCGAAGGCACCGGAGGAGGAGTTCGCGGCGCTGGCGGCGGCCGAGGCAGAGTTGACGCGGGACTGAGCACAGCGGGAAGGAGCGGTCGTGAGCAGGCCGTTGATCGGGGTCAGCACCTATATGGAGGTCGGGGCGCGCTGGGGCGTGTGGGAGCTGGAGGCGGCCCTGCTGCCGGTGGGCTACCCGCGGCTGGTGCAGCGGGCGGGCGGCCTGGCCGCGATGCTGCCGCCGGACGACCCCGAGCACGCGGCGGCCGCCGTGGCCCGGCTGGACGGGCTGGTCGTCGCGGGCGGCCCGGACGTCGATCCGGTCCGCTACGGCGCCGAGCGCGACCCCCGCACGGGCCCGCCGGCGCCGGACCGCGACGTCTGGGAGCTGGCCCTGATCGACGCGGCGCTGGCGGCGGGGATCCCGCTGCTCGGGATCTGCCGGGGCATGCAGCTGCTGAACGTCGCCCTCGGCGGGACGCTCGTCCAGCACCTGGACGGGCACGCGGAGGTCGTGGGCGTCTTCGGCGGCCACCCCGTCAAGCCGGTGCCGGGCACCCTGTACGCCGCCGCCGTCCCGGAGGAGACGACCGTACCGACCTACCACCACCAGGCCGTCGACCGCCTCGGCGAGGGTCTGGTCCCCTCGGCCCACGCGGCCGACGGCACGGTGGAGGCGGTGGAACTCCCCTCCGTCGGCTGGGTCCTGGGCGTGCAGTGGCACCCGGAGATGGACGACGACGTGCGGGTCATGCGGGCGCTGGTGGAGGCGGCGGGCGGCTGATACGCGGCCCACGGGCCGCCGATCCGGCGACTGCCCCACCTGCGCGCCCGGTCCCGGGCGGCGGTACCGGCGCCCATCGGCCGCCCGGCCGGGCGTGGTCGACCTCCTCGGCGCTGCGCCGGTCGCGGCCGGCCGTCCCCGTCGAGCCGACGGCAGCCGCCCGTCCCCCCGACGGAAGGCGTTCGCCGACCGGCGTAGTCAGGCGCCGCCGGGCACGGGCCAAAGGCTCCTGGGGTGCGGGCGGGGCGGGTGATCGACCCAGCGCATAAGGGGGCCGCGCCCCGCGCCGGCCGCAAGCGGCCGGTCCCCTGGGCGGAGCCCCCTTCACCCCCGCGTCAGCGACAGCAGGTCCCGTGCCGGGCCCACCGGACGGTGGCCCGTCGGCCAGACCGCTCGCAGGTCACGGGCCAGGGAGACGCCGGCCAGCGGGATGCCGACCAGACGGCGCATGGCCAGTTCCTCCCCCACCGCGAGTTCGCTGAGGACCGCCGGACCGGCTCCGCTGACAGCGGCCGCCTTGACCGCCGTCGTCGAGGACAGTTCGATGAGCGGCCGGGCCAGTCCGCCCAGTGCCGCGTCCAGGACCTGCCGGGTGCCCGAGCCCTTCTCCCGCAGGATCAGCGGGGTCGCCGCGAGCTCCGCCGCGTCCAGCGGCCGGCGCCGCCGCGACCAGGCGTGTCCCGGCGCGGTCACCACGATCAGGTTGTCGTGGGCGATGACGACCGAGTCCAGCCCGGTCGGCACGGTCAGCCCCTCGACGAACCCGAGGTCCGCCTCGTCGGCCAGGAGCCGCTCCGCCACGGCCGCCGAGTTCCCGGCGTGCAGGGACACCGCCGTGTCCGGCCGCTGGGCGCGCAGGGCGAGCAGCCACCCCGGCAGCAGGTACTCCGCGATGGTCATGCTCGCCGCGACCCGCAGCCGCGAGTCCCGCCGTACGCGCAGGGCCTGTGCCCCGGCGTCGAACGCCTCCGCCGCCTCCACGACCCGCCGCGCCCAGTCCGTCACCAGCGCCCCGGCGTCGGTCAGCCGTGAGCCGCGCGGCGACCGGTCCACCAGCGCGACCCCCAACTGGCGTTCCATGGAGCGGATCCGGCTGCTCGCCGCCGGCTGCGTGATGCCCAGCTCCCGCGCCGCCCCGCCCAGACTGCCCAGCCGCGCCACCGCCAGCAGCAGTTCCATCGCGCCCAGATCGGGGACGCGGTGCGCCACGGACCCGGCACGGTACGTCTCCCCCGGCTGCTCGCTCATAAGGTCAGTTTATGTCGCCATAGGGAGAGACTCCCTGGTGGGCCGGGCGCAACACCCCGACGCTGAGGCCATGGTCACCGCCGTCCGTCACCTCGGACCCCACTGGTACGCCGCCGTCATGGGCACCGCCGCCGTCGCCACCGCGGGCGCGGCGCTGCCCGTGCCCCGCGTCCCGGGCCTGCGCACCGTCTGCGCGGCCGTCTGGGCGCTGTCGCTGCTGCTGCTCCTCGCCCTGCTTTCGGCCCGCGCCCTGCACTGGGCCCACCACCGCGACCAGGCCCGTGCCCATCTCCTCGACCCGGCGGTGGCCCCGTTCTACGGCTGCCTGTCGATGGCCCTGCTCGCCGTCGGCGGCGGGGCCCTCACCGCCGGCCGCGTGTGGATCGGCGACCGGGCCGCGCTCGGCCTGGACGCCGTGCTGTTCACCGCCGGTACGGCGACCGGGCTGGCGGCGGCCGTCGCCGTCCCGTACCTGATGGCCGTACGGCACCGGGCCGAGGCGGCCCAGGCGACGCCCGTGTGGCTGCTGCCGCTGGTCGCGCCCATGGTGGCGGCGGCGGCCGGTCCGCTCCTCGTGCCGCATCTGCCGCCGGGTCAGGTTCGCCGGACGCTGCTGCTGGGCTGCGTGGCGCTGTTCGGACTGAGTCTGCTCGCCACCGCGCTGATGCTGCCGCTCGTCTTCGCCCGGGTGATCACCGGAGGTCCGCTGCCGCTCGCGTTGACGCCGTCGCTGTTCCTGGTGCTGGGGCCGCTCGGGCAGTCCACGACCGCCGTCGGCGCGTTCGCTGACGCCGCCCCGGGGGCGCTGCCCGCCCCGTACGCCGACGGCTTCGGTGTGCTCGCCGTGCTCTACGGCGTGCCCGTGATGGGTTTCGCGCTGCTGTGGCTGGGGCTGGCCGCCGCGCACGTCGTACGGGCCCGGCGGCACGGCATGGGCTTCGCGATGACCTGGTGGGCGTTCACCTTCCCGGTCGGCACCTGTGTCACCGGCGCTGCGGCGCTCGCCCGGCACACCGGGCTGTTCGTCTACGAGGGGCTCGCCGTGGGCCTGTACGGCCTGCTGGTCGCCGCCTGGGCCGTCGCCTCCGTGCGCACCGCGCGCGGGCTGCTCAGCGGAGCGCTCCTCGCAGCGCCCCGGCCAGCACCCGTGGCGCCTCGGCCAGTGACGGTCCGTACCACGTCAGGTGCCGTCCGCTGACGAGTGCGCAGGGCAGCGGGGCGAACGCCTCGGGTCCGTCGCCGGCCGTGAAGCGGTACGGCTCGTCGGGGAGGACGACCACGTCGGGGGCCGCCGCGCGCAGGTCGTCCAGCGGGACGCGCGGGTAGCGGTCCGGGTGGCCGGCGTACCGGTGGTCCACGCCGAGGCGGGCGAGGACGTCCCCGGCGAAGGTGTCACGGCCCAGCACCATCCAGGGCCGCCGCCACACCGGCACGACGGCCGTCACCCGGCGTGGGAGCCCGGACGGGGACGCCCAGGCGGCCTCCGCCTCGTCCAGCCACCGCGGGCGCGTCCGCACCCCGCACGCCTCCAGCACCCGCGCCAGTTCACGGAAGGACGCGGGCACGTCCCGCACCTCGGTCAGCAGGACACCGACGCCCGCGGCGCGCAGCGCGTCGAGGTCGGCGGCGCGGTTCTCCTCCTCGTTGGCGACCACCAGGTCGGGCGCGAGGGCGGTGATCCGGTCGAGCGCGGGGTTCTTGGTGCCGCCGACCCGGGTGACGTCCAGTCCGTGGGGGTGGGTGCACCAGTCGGTGGCGCCGACGAGGAGGCCGGGCGCCGACACGGCGACGGCCTCCGTCAGCGACGGCACCAGGGAGACGACGCGCATCAGCGGCGCGGCCGGTCCCGGACCGCCTCGATGTGCTCGGCCACGGCGACGACGACGATCCGGGTCTCCGGCACGGTCGCCCGCCACCGGTGGCGCACCCCGCCGGTCAGATACAGGGTGTCGCCGCGGCCCAGGCGGTAGGCGCGACCCTCGGCCTCGATCTCCACGGCACCGTCGGCGACGTACATCAACTGGTCGTTGCGGTGCTGCAGTTCCCGGCCGGCGTCGTGGTCGCCGGTGTACTCGGAGGCGTGCATCTGGTGGTGACCGCGCACCAGGGACCGGGTGCGCGGCTCCGGGGCCGGGTCGATGGTGTCGGCCCGGACGACGTCGACGCTGCACGCCGGGTCGGCGGCGGCGAGGAGTTCCACGGCGGTCGTGCGCAGCGCGTCGGCGACCTTCTCCAGGGAACTCTGGCTGGGGCGCGCCCGGTCGTTCTCGACCTGGCTGAGGAAGGGCACGGACAGGCCGCTGCGCCCGGCCACGACGGCCAGCGTCAGGTTCAGGGCACGACGGCGCCGGCGCACCGCCGCGCCCACCCGGAGGGGCTGCTCTTTGTGGTCGCCCATCGCTTCGGCTCCCTCCTTCGCTCGCCGGTCCGTCCGCTCCGCGCCGGCCGTCCGGCGCGCACCTTTCGTTGGGTTCTCTGCACCCTACGCATGTTCGGCAAACCGTTTCATGCGCCCGTCACATCGACGGCACATCAGGGGGAGCGCGACCCGCCGGATCGCGCCGGCACCACCGGCCGCCGGACGCTTCACGGGCCGGGACGCGTGCCCGGCCTCCGGCACGGCGGACATGACCCGCTGCCTTGTTCAATGCGCCTGCCGCCCCCCGTGTTCCCGCGGCGCCGGGGACCGACGGCCCAGCTCCCGGGGCCGGGCCGGCCGCGTGCCCGGCGGTGAAGTCGGCCCGGGGCAGCGGCGTTCAGGGACCCAGGTCCGGCGCGGAAGGTCGCCCTGCGTGGTTGGCCGGATCCTTTTCGTAGGGGTGGTGCCGCCCCGCAGACGGAAAACCCCGAGGGGCGGGCGCGCCGTACGAAGGGGAAGAACGTACGGCGGGACCCGCCCCTCGGGGGCGGCGGTCGGGTCCGTCAGGTCACCCGGCCGCCTGGCTCTTGTGCTCGGGTCCGGCGACCGGGGCCCACTTGTCGACCAGCCCGGGGTTGCGGTCCAGCCAGGCGCGCACGGCGTCCTGCTCCTTGCCCTTGCCGGCCTTGGTGATCTCCGACTCCAGACCGGTGAGCTGCTTCTCCGTCATGGAGAAGTCCTTCAGCCACGCGCCGACCTCGGGGTTGTCCTCGGCGAAGCCGTCGCGGGAGAGGGTGTGCACCTCGTCGCCCGTGCCCCAGGCGCCCTTGGGGTCCTTAAGCTTCTTCAGGTCGTAGTCGCTGTACGCCCAGTGCGGCGACCAGAGCGTGACGACGATGGGCTCCTTCTTGGCGTACGCCCGCTTGAGCTCGGCGAGCATGGCGGGCGTGGAGCCGTCCACGACGTCGTACGAGCCCTCCAGGCCGTACTCCTTGAGGACCTTGTCCTTGAGCAGGCCCATCATCCCGGCGCTCGGCTCGATGCCGACGATCTTTCCCTTGAGGTCGGCGGACTTGTTCTTCAGGTCCTCGAGCGAGTTCACGTCCTTCATGTACGAGGGGACGGAGAGCTCCAGCGAGGTGGGGCCGTACCAGGAGCCGAGGTCGTCGAGCTTGTCGCCGTACTTCTTCCAGTACTCCTCGTGCGTGACGGGCAGCCAGGAGTCGGTCTGGAAGTCGATCTGCCCGGTGGCGAGGCCGGTGTAGAGCGGCCCGGCGGCGTACTGGCTGGTCGTGACGTCGAAGCCGCGCCGCTCCAGCAGCTCCTTCCACAGGAACGTGGAGGCGATGCCCTCGTCCCAGGGGATGTAGCCGAGCTTGATCTGCCGGCCCTCACCGATGTTCGTGGCGGACGCCTCGGTGGTGCCGGAGGAGGGGCGGAACACGCCCATTCCTCCCGCGACGAGGGCCAGCACGGCGACGCCGGCCACCGCGACGACCGGGCGCGGCCGGTGGTTCCAGACCATGCGGGTGCCGGTCACGCCGGCTTTGGCGGCGCTGCGGCGGCCGAGCGGGGAGATCCGCGTGCCGAGCGCGCCGGTGACGCGGTCGAGGTAGATGGCGAGGACGACGATGCCGACGCCCGCCTCGAAGCCGAACCCGATGTCGAGCTGGCCGATGGCCTCGTTGACCGCGCCGCCCAGGCCGCCGGTGCCGACCATGCCGGCGATGACGACCATCGACAGGCTCAGCATGATGACCTGGTTGACGCCCGCCATGATCGTCGGCAGGGCCAGCGGCAGCTGGACGCGCAGCAGGGTGTCGCGGGGCGTGGTGCCGAAGGCCTCGGCGGCCTCCACCAGCTCGCCGTCGACCTGCCGGATGCCCAGCTCGGTCATGCGGACGCCGGGGGCGAGCGCGAAGATCAGGGTGGCGATGACACCGGCGGCGGTGCCCAGCCCGAAGAACAGGATGGCCGGGATGAGCAGCACCATCGACGGCATCGTCTGGAGCAGGTCCAGGACGGGCCGCAGCACCGCGCCGACCGTCCTGGAGCGGGCCGCCCAGATGCCCAGCGGGACCGAGATCACCAGGGCGATGACGGTCGCGACCAGTACCAGGGCCAGCGTGGACATCGCCCGGTCCCACAGGTCGAGCGAGTCGATCAGGGCGAATCCGGCGAAGGCGAGGACGCCCGCGACCAGTCCGCGCAGCCACCAGGCCAGCACGGCGAGGATGCCCGCGAGGAGCAGGGGCTCGGGTGCGGTCAGGACGGTGTTCACACCGTCGTACATGCCTTCCACGACGGCCTTGACGGCGTCGAAGAGCCAGCCCATGTGGGCGACGAGCCAGTCGACACCGGAGTCGGCCCAGTCGCCGAGACGCAGCCTAGGCACGGGCGGTCACCTTCCCCTCGGGGTTGTCGCAGGGGGAGGGATCGGCGCTCTCGTCGCCGAGGAAGCCGATGAGCCGGCGGCGCGGTACGACGCCGACGACCCGGCCCGACTCGTCCACGACCGAGACGCGGTGCGTCAGCCGGGTGCTGATGGCGCACAGCTCGGCGAACGTCGTGTCGGGGGTCGCGGTCTCGCACGCGCACAGCGGGGTGTCCGCGGTGACGGCGGTGTCCATGAGCGCGCTCGCGGTGAGCACGCGGGAGCGGTCGACGTCCTGGATGAAGGAGGCGACGTAGTCGTTCGCGGGGCGCAGCAGGATGTCCTCGGCGGTGCCGGTCTGCACGATGCGCCCGTCGCGCATGACGGCGATGCGGTCGCCGAGCCGCATGGCCTCGTTGAGGTCGTGGGTGATGAAGACGATCGTCTTCTTCAGGCGCTTCTGGAGCTGGAGGAGCTGGTCCTGCATGTCACGGCGGATCAGCGGGTCGAGCGCGCTGAAGGACTCGTCCATGAGCAGCAGGTCGGCGTCGGTGGCGAGGGCGCGGGCGAGGCCCACGCGCTGCTGCATACCGCCGGACAGCTCGTCGGGCCAGGACTTCTCCCAGCCGCCCAGGCCGCACAGCCGCAGTGCCTCGGCGGCGCGTTTCTCCCGCTCGGCGCGGGGTACCCCCTGCACAGCCAGGCCGTAGGCCGCGTTCTCCAGGACGCTGCGGTGCGGAAAGAGAGCGAAGTGCTGGAAGACCATGCTGATCTTGTGGGCGCGGACGTCGCGCAGCTCTCGGTCGCCGAGCGCCGTCAGGTCCTGCCCGTCGAAGCGGACGTGGCCCGCGGTCGGCTCCAGCAGGCCGTTCAGCATGCGCAGCAAGGTGGACTTGCCGGAGCCGGACAGGCCCATGACGACGAAGATCTGGCCGGGTTCGACCGTGAAGGACGCGTCGATCACGGCGGCGGTGGTGCCGTCGGCGCGCAGCTCCTCACGGTCGGCTCCCTGGCGGAGCCGTTCGACGGCCTGGTCCGGTCGTCTGCCGAACACCTTGAACAGATGGTCGGCCTCAAGCCTGGATGACACGGGTACCTCTTGTCTCGACGGCAGGTGAACGGAGCGGCCTGCGCAACAGTTGCGCAGGGAGCACCCCGAGGCCGCCCCTGCCCTGGTTCCGTGACCACAAACGCACAAGTGGCCCAGCCCACAGGGTTGCCACACAGCGTGCCCGGACGCTCACGCGCGGGCCGCTGTCGGTGCCGTGCGGCATGATGCGTGCGTGACCGGACGACTGATGCTCCTCGACACCGCCTCGCTGTACTTCCGCGCCTACTTCGGCGTCCCGGACTCCGTGAAGGCCCCCGACGGCACCCCGGTGAACGCCGTGCGCGGGCTCCTCGACTTCATCGACCGCCTCGTCAAGGACCATCACCCGGACGAGCTGGTGGCCTGCATGGACGCCGACTGGCGGCCGCAGTGGCGGGTCGACCTGATCCCCTCCTACAAGGCGCACCGCGTCGCCGAGGAGCACGAGGCGGGCCCCGACGAGGAGGAGGTCCCCGACACGCTGTCGCCGCAGGTGCCGGTGATCGAGGCGGTCCTGGACGCGCTCGGTATCGCCCGCGTCGGCGTCGAGGGGTACGAGGCGGACGACGTGATCGGCACGTTCACCGCCCGCGCGAAGGGCCCCGTCGACATCGTCACCGGCGACCGCGACCTGTACCAGCTGGTGGACGACGCGCGCGGCGTGCGCGTGCTGTACCCGCTGAAGGGCGTCGGCACCCTGCAGCTCACCGACGAGGCGTGGCTGCGCGAGAAGTACGGCGTCGACGGCCGGGGGTACGCGGACCTGGCGCTGCTGCGGGGCGACCCGAGCGACGGCCTGCCGGGCGTGCCGGGGATCGGTGAGAAGACGGCGGCGAAGCTGCTCGCGGAGTTCGGCGACCTGGCCGGGATCATGGCGGCGGTCGACGACCCGAAGGCGAAGCTGACGCCCTCGCAGCGCAGGCGGCTGGACGAGTCCCGGCCCTATGTGGCGGTCGCGCCGACCGTGGTGCGGGTCGCGGCCGACGTCCCGCTGCCGGACGTCGAGGTGGCCCTGCCGCGCGCCCCGCGCGACGCGGAGGCACTGGAGGCGCTGGCGGCGCGCTGGGGGCTCGGCGGCTCGCTGCAGCGGCTGCTCACGACGCTGGCCGAGTGACGGGCGCGGCCGGCCCGGACGCATGGGACGGCCGCGACGGGGCAGTCGGCCCCCACTACGCCGTGCACGGTCGAACGAGACGGCACACATACCCCGCACGACCCGATCGAGGTGCTAACTTAGGTAAACCTAAGCTCATGAGAGGGAGGCCGTCATGGCAGAACGCCCTGCCCGCAAGCCGCGGAAGGTCCGCTCCGCGCAGGTCGTCCGTACCGAACGGCTGTCCCCGCACATGCAGCGCGTGGTGCTCGGAGGCGAGGGCCTCGCCGACTTCTCGGCGGACACCTGCACGGACCACTATGTGAAGATCCTCTTCTCCCCCGAGGACGTGAGCTACCCCGAGCCGTTCGACCTGGACCGCATCCGCGAGGAGCTTCCGCGCGAGCAGTGGCCGGTCACCCGGACGTACACCGTGCGGGCCTGGGACCCCGGACACCGTGAACTGACGCTGGACTTCGTCATCCATGGCGACGAGGGCCTGGCGGGCCCCTGGGCGATGCGCACCCAGCCCGGTGAGACGGTGCGGTTCATGGGCCCCGGCGGCGCCTACGCCCCCGACCCCGAGGCCGACTGGCATCTGCTCGCCGGCGACGAGAGCACCCTGCCCGCCATCGCCCGCGCCCTGGAGTCGCTGCCCGACGGCGCCGCCGCGTACGCCTTCGTGGAGGTCGCCGGCCCCGAGGAGGAGCAGAAGATCGATTCGGACGTCGACGTCGCCTGGCTGCACCGCGGCTCCCGCCCGGTCGGCGAGACCCTGCTCGACGCCGTGCGCTCCTTCGCCTTCCCCGAGGGCCGCCTGCACGCCTTCGTCCACGGCGAGGCCCACTTCGTCAAGGAACTGCGCCACCTGCTCCGCGTGGAGCGGGGCGTCCCGCGCGAGGCCCTGTCGATCTCCGGCTACTGGCGCCTCGGCCACAACGAGGACGGCTGGCAGGCGTCGAAGCGGGACTGGAACGCGCGGATCGAGGCGGAGCAGGAGGGGGCGACGCCGGCGGCGTAGCCCGACAGCCCCCTCTTCCTTCCCCGGTGCCGGACGAGCCGACGGCACCGGGCGGGCGGCAGCGCGCACGGCGGACGGCGGACACGTCCCATGCGCCGGAGCGCACGCCCTGTTCGGCGGCCGGAAACCGTCGCATGGTGCGAAGCAGCGTTCCCGTGAGTCCCGGGAACAGCTCCACCAGTTTGAACAGTTGACGAAACGCACGGTGGCGAAGGAAGGTGTAGGTGATCCACGACCGCGTCGCCGACGTCGCGGTCGTGGCGTGGTGACCACCGATCACCTGTACCGTCCGGCGGTCGCCTCGGAGGTCTTGGCTGACGGCACCACCCAGCACGCGATCGACGATCCCCCACTCGGACGGTTCCGTCAGCGAGCCTCATCCGTGCACGAGTCAGCCACACCGCGGCAGCAGCGTAGGGAAGCACAGCGCGTAGTTCCTGGACTTGGTCGACTCCGCCACTCGGAGGGCTTCGTGAAGGGCTCTGTTCCCGCTTGGTCGCCCTGGACTCCGTCCCGCGACGGTGCTTGGGGGTCGTGGGCCCGCCGCCCGCGCGGAGGAACCGACCTTGTCCGCGGACCCCTGATTCCGGGAGAGGCTCATGCCCCAGAACGTCGCCATAAATTTACCCATTCCATCCCGGCTGAACCCCGGTCTGACAGCCGCCAGGGAACGACATCTGGAATGGATGCGCCGCCACGGACTCGTGGTGGGCCACATGGCCGCCCGCCGCTACCTGTTCTCGGCGGTGGCGGACCTGGCCGCCTACAGCTACCCGGACGCCGTCGGCGAGGACCTCGACCTGGCCTTCGACACGATGGGCTGGTTCTTCCTGTTCGACGACCTCTTCGACGTACCTGAGGGATGCGAGGCCGACGAGGCCGTAGACGTCTGCCAACAGCTCATCGCGCTCCTCAGCGGTGGTACACGGCCGCGCCCCGACAGCGAGCCGCCCCTCGTGACCGCCTTCACGGACATCTGGCGCCGCACCCGGGCGGGCATGTCCGAGGAGTGGCGGCTGCGGGCCGCGCACAACTGGGTCGACTACCTGGTTGGCAACCTGACCGAGGAGATCGACCGGCGCACCTGGGTCCCCCAGGACTTCGCCACCCGGATGCGGATAGGACACCGCACCCTGGGACTGATTCCCTCGCTGGACCTCGCCGAGCGGCTCGGGCACTTCGAGATCCCGCCGCTCGTCTGGCACAGCAGCCACCTGGACGCGATGCGCCGGGCTACCGTCGACGCCGTCAAACTCATCAACGAGATCATGTCCCTGGAGAACGACGACGCGCGCGGGGACCCGAACCTCGTGCACTGCCTGATGCGGCAGCGCGACTGCTCCCGGCAGGAGGCCATCCCGATGGCCGTCGCGCTCGTCCAGACCTCGGCCGCCCGGCTCCACGAACAGGCCCGGACGATCCCGTTGGTCTCCTCCCGGCTCGGGCTCACGGGCGCCCAGTCCGACAAGCTCCACCGCTATGCGACGGCCATGCTCACCTGGATACGCGGCAGCTACGACTGGAGCCGGAGCAACGGCCGCTACTCCCCCCATACGGCCAACGCCCTGCGCCCGGACGAGTCGGGCCAGCTCCACCCCGCGAACCTCGCGCCGGTGTCCCGCTAGCCTCTCGTAGGCTGGGCGGCGATGAGACGCCGTACGCCGCCCCCGCCCTCTCCCCTGCCACAGCTCCACGGGGTGGACCCGGTGCGCGTGCGGCTGCCCGCCGCGGACGGCTGGGCGACCGTGCGGGACCATCTCGTGGAGCGCCTCTCCGCCGGGTCCGCCGTCATCGACGGCATGCTGGACACGGGGCGGATCGTGGACTCCGCCGGACACCCGGTGGCACACGACACCGCGTACGCCCCCGGGATGTACGTCTGGTTCCACCGGGAGCTCGCCGCCGAGGAGCAGGTGCCCTACCCGATCGAGGTCGTCCACCGGGACGAGCACGTGGTGATCGCCGACAAGCCGCACTTCCTGGCCACCACACCCCGCGGCAGCCACATCGCCGAGACGGCGCTCGCCCGGCTGCGGCGGGACCTCGGCGTACCGACGCTCGGCGCGGCGCACCGGCTGGACCGTCTGACGGCGGGACTGGTGCTGTTCACGGTCCGGCCCGAGGAGCGCGGGGCCTACCAGTCGCTGTTCCGCGACCGGCAGGTGGCGAAGGAGTACGAGGCGGTGGCCCCGTACGACCCCGGGCTGGACCTGCCCCGCACCGTGCGCAGCCGCATCGTGAAGGAGCGCGGGGTGATGGCGGCCCGGGAGGTGGCGGGCGAACCCAACGCGGTCAGCCGCGTCGAGCTGGTGGAGCACCGCGACGGACGCGCCCGCTACCGTCTCACCCCCCGCACCGGCCAGACGCATCAGCTGCGGGTGCACATGAACGCCCTGGGGGTGCCGATCCTGGGCGATCCGCTGTACCCGGTGGTGACCGGACCGATCGCGCCCGGTGACTTCCGGCGCCCGCTCCAACTGCTCGCGCGGACGCTGGAGTTCACCGACCCGATCACCGGGCGCCGGCACCGGTTCGTCAGCTCGCGTGGCCTGGAGTCCTGGTCGTCGTACGACACCTGGGCCGCCGCCTGACCCGGTGCCCCGCGAGGGGTCACTCGCCACGCCACCAGCGCAGGAAGCGCCGCAGCAGACCGGGCCGGGCGGACGGCTCGGGCGGCGCCGCGGGTGCCGGTGCCGTGGCGGCGGGCGCCGGGATCCTCGACTGCCGTTCCGGCGTACCGACCTGCCAGGTGCTGACGCGCGGCGAGGCGAGCGGATGCGCGGGCCGGGCCATCACGTCCTGCTGCGGCTTGGGCGCGAACTTCACCGGCAGCTCCACCAGATGCCGGTTCGAGATGGACGACGACCAGCGCAGCTCGTCCTCGGGGCAGGCGAGCTGCACATCCGGCAGCCGGGTCAGCAGGGCGTCCACACCGACGTCGGCGATCGCACGGCCGATGTCCTGCCCCGGGCATTCGTGCGGGCCCCCGCCGAAGGCGAGATGGGACCGGTTGCCCTGCATGTGGGCGGAGAGGTCGGGCCGGACCCGGGGGTCGACGTTGCCCGGCGCGATCCCCATGATCAGGGCGTCGCCCTTGCTGATGTGCTCCCCGCCCAGCTCCGTGTCGTGTTTGGCGACGTACGGCAGGACGGTGCTGAACGGCGGCTCGTCCCAGAGGGACTGCTCGACCGCCTCGGGGACCGTCATCTGCCCGCCCTTGAGCTGCGCCCGGAATCGCGGGTCGGTGAGCACCACCCGCAGCACATTGGCGATCAGGTTCGCGGTCGCCTCGTAGGCGGCGACCAGGATGATCCGCAGGTGCTGGCTGACCTCGTCGTCGGTCAGCCGCGCCGGATGGCTGATCAGATGGCTGGTGAAGTCGTCCGCAGGCTCGGCGCGCCGGCGGGCGGTCAGCCGCATCAGGACGTCCATCAGATACGCGTTGCTGGCGATGGCGGTCTCGCTGCCCTTGGGCATGTCACGGGCGGCCTGCACGATCCGGTCGTTGTACTCGTCGGGCATGCCGAGGATCTCGCACATCACCATCATCGGCAGGTGCTCGGCGAACCGGCTGACCAGATCGGCGCTTCCGGCCTCGCAGAACTGGTTCACCAGGTACTGCGTGGCACGGTTGATGTACCGGCGGATCCCGCGGTGGTCGATGGTCGAGATGGCGCCGGTGACCGCGCCCCGCAGCCGCAGGTGCTCGTCGCCCTCGGCATGGACGCAGATGGGCTGCCAGGCGAAGTGCGGCATCATCGGGTGGTCGGGCTTGACCGTGCCGTCCTGCAGGGCCGACCACAGCCGGGTGTCGCGGCAGAACTGCGAGGGACTGCGCACCATGTGGAGGTTCTCCGCGTGGCCGAGCACCACCCAGATGGGCACGTCGTCGTGGAGCAGCACCGGGGCCACGGGGCCGTGTTCGGCGCGGAGCTTCTCGTACACGGCTCCCAGGTCCTCCGCCTCGGGCCCGTACAGCCGGCGCAGCCCGCCGGGGCCGATGCCGTGGGCGGGGCAGCCCGGGGGCGGGGTGGCCGTGGGATCGTCCATACCGGCTGGGAAAAGGGATTCAGACGTCACGATGGTCGCTCCGAAACGAGGTTGTCCGGTTGCAAGAGGTCGGGGGGAGGACCCGGTCGGCGCCAGGGGCACGGCTCGACCGGTGCGTGGCTCACACAGGCGCCTTCGCCGTCGCCAGCGCGTGCAGGAAGTGCATCAGGGTCATCAGGACGTCCCGGCTGGAGGCCCGGCGGCGGACGTCGCACTCGACGATGGGGATCTCCTCGGCCAGGTCGAGGGCCGTGCGCAGCTCGGAGACGGCGTAACGGGGCGCGTCCGGGAAGGTGTTGACCGCCACGACGAAGGGCACACCGCGTTCCTCGAGCCGTCCTATGACGTCGAAGCTGACCTCCAGGCGGCGGGTGTCGACCAGGACGACCGCGCCCAGCGCGCCTTCGAACAGCCCGTTCCACAGGAACCAGAACCGTTCCTGGCCCGGGGTGCCGAACAGGTACAGCACGAGCTGTTCCGTGATGCTGATGCGGCCGAAGTCCATGGCGACCGTGGTGGCCGTCTTGGTGTCCGAGCCGTAGTTGTCGTCGACGCCGATACCGGCCTGCGTCATGGTCTCCTCGGTGGTCAGCGGTTTGATCTCGCTGACCGACCCGACCATGGTCGTCTTGCCGACGCCGAAGCCACCCACGATCACGATCTTGACCGCGGCCTCGGCCGTCTGCGGCAGTTGGTCCTCGGTCCGTGGACCAGGGACGACGTCAGAGCCTTTGAAGTCCATGCATCACCGCTTCGAGGATTGAACGGTCGGCGACGGCCTGGCGCACGATCGGCGCGCGGGCGGTCACCAGTCCGGCCGTGAGCATGTCGGTGAGGACGACCGTCATCATGCTGAACGGCAGACTGAGATAGGCCGAGAGTTCGGCCACGGACAGGGGGGCCGTACACAGCCGGAGCAGTGCCGCTTGTTCCGGTGTGGCCGAGGGCGGGGGGTCGGCGCGGGCCACGATCAGCGTGACGAGGTCGAGGTCCCCGTCCCGCTCCCCGCCGTCGGGGCCGGCCACGACGAACAGCCGTTCCGGGTTCTTCTGCTTCCCGGCGGGCGCGGGCGGTGGGGGTAAGTGTTCCTGGGGTTCGCGCCGCCGGCGTTTCGGAGGAGTCATACGGTCTGCCCGTTCCGCCGGGGCGGACTGGTGAGATGGGCGCCGATGCGGGCCACGAGGTCGGACATGCGGTTGCTCATCAGGCCGGGCTCGGCGAACGTGTCGGAGAGGACGGCGAGATAGGCGTTGGCGCCGGCGGCCATCAGATAGAAGTAGCCGCCGTTGATCTCGATCAGGACCATCTTCATCTTGCCGTCGCTCTTCGGGATCTCCTGGGCGACCGCGCTGGCCAGGCTCTGCAGGCCGGCGCAGGCCGCCGCGACCCGGTCGGCGGTGTCGGGTTCGCCGCCGTAGCGGGCGATGCGCAGACCGTCGGCGGACAGCACGACGATCATCTGGATGCCTGGTACGCCGTCGTAGAGCTCCTTGAGCATCCAGTCGAAGTTGGCACGCTGCTGGATCACTTGAGGTCCCCCTCGTCATCGGCCTCGGGGCGGGCCGGTTGGGTTCGCGGTTGGAGTGTGAGCGGGTCCGGCTTGTCCTTCAGTCCGTTCCAGAACGCCTCCACCCAGGCGCCGGGCACGGGCTCGTCCTCCGCCGGTGCGGCGGGCTCGGGCTCGGCCGCGCGCGTCGACCAGATCGTCGGACGGCCCTCCCGCTCGGCCTGCTCGATGGCCGCCTGCTCGGCGATCCGCTTGCTGAGCGGGGTCTTCACCCGGCTGCGGCGCTGGGGCAGCCCGTTCGCGGTCCACTCCGTGACGACGGGGACGTCGTCCTCCATGGAGACCGCCGCGGGGATCTTGGGACTGGTGGGGCGGCGCTTCTTGGGGGCGCGCTTGGGGCCTTCGAGCACGTCGGGGCCCTGCGCCTTGGGGGCGGCGCCGGCGCCGATGCCGTGGGCGAGACCGGGAGCCGGCTCGGTGGTCATCATGTCGCGCGGCACGACGAGGACGGCGCGGACACCGCCGTACGCCGACGACCGCAGCGAGACCTGCATGTTGTACGCCGTGCACAGGCGTCCCACGACGGCCAGGCCGAGTCGCGGGGACTCGCCGAGTTCCTGGAGGTCGGTGCCCTGCTTGGCCCGTTCGAGCATGCCCTCGACCCGGGCGCGGGCCTCCTCGCTGAGGCTGACCCCGGCGTCCTCGATCTCGATGGCGACGCCGGTCTGCACCTCGGTGGCGGTGACGTGCACCTTGGTCTGCGGCGGCGAGTACCGCGTGGCGTTGTCGAGGAGTTCGGCGGCGGCGTGGATGACCGGCTCGACGGAGATGCCGGCGATGTTGACCTTGGCGATCGAGTCCAGGCTGATGCGCCGGTACTCGAGGATGCGCGACATGGCGCCGCGCAGCACGCTGTACAGCGGGACCGGGTCGGGCCACTGCCGTCCGGGGCGGCCGCCGCCGAGCACGGAGATGGAGTCGGCGAGGCGGCCGATCAGCATGGTGCCGTGGTCGATGCGCAGGAGGTCGTCGAAGACCTCGGGGTTGCGCCCGTGGTCCTCCTCCATCTCCCGCAGTTCCACGGCCTGCTGGTGGACGATCGACTGGACGCGGCGGGCGATGCTGACGAAGGAGCGCTGCGCGGAGTCGCGGAGGGCTTCCTCGTGGTCGACGAGGTCGATCATCTGACGCACGAACTCGACCTGCACCGGCGGGAGTTCCGCGTACGAGGGATCGATCTCCCCCAGGTCCCGCATCACCTCGTACGGTGAGGCGCCGCACCGCAGCCGGTGGATGGCGGCCGGCGTGATCTCCGTGGCGAGGCGGACCATCTCCTCCTCGTGGGCGGCGACGCAGCGTTCCAGATACGCGGCGTGACGGGCGTGCTCGGCCTGCGCGTCCCGCAGGGCGCGTCCGCGGCGGACCGCCTCGGCCGCACAGGCCAGTACGAGCGCCAAGGCCACGACACCGCACACACCGACGGCCGTCCGGGCCGGTTCCGCCACGACGGCGACGGCGGCTCCGGTGGCCGCGGCCATCGCTATGGCCGGCAGCAGAAGCACGCGCGCATAAGGGAGTTCACGCCGACGGGGCGGGGATTGAACGCTCACCATGTGGGCCCTCTGAAACGAATCGGGTGGGTGTACGGGGGGTGTGCAGGGGGGTATGTCATGGGTATGTCGGACTTCTCCGATACTTAGGGAACAAGCGCACGAATACGCCTCAACTCGGTGCGCTGCGGGCGAGCCTAGTCCGACCGGATCATCGCCGTGTCATATTCAGCAAGCACCTGAAATGGCCCGTGCGGCAGGAGTACTCTCGGCTTTTTTACACACTGGGCACGCATTCGAACACGGAACGTCATGGCATACGGGTGTGCGAATACCACTCACCGTGACGCGTGAGAGGCCCCGCTTCGGGGCGACGAGAGCGGGCGGGAGGCAGGCGGCGCGGGCGGGGCGCGTCCGGCGGGTGTGGCGCGCGAGATGAATCGAACACACGCCCTACCCGCGACCGGATCGAAAAGGTCCGGGAATCCGCGTCGAAGGGGTCCGGGAAACACGAAAGGCAAGGAGTCAGGCACTCCCTGCCACTCTCAACGTATAGCGCACAGGGGGCCTTGCGGCAAGGCCCCCTCGATGGCGCACAATCTCCGGTCTGACCAGCAAACACTCCCGGCGCCTCGGCGACCTCGGATCGGAGACCCCGCTTGCACCCTCTCCCCACCACCGCGTTCGCCCTCGACGACCGTCGACGGGCCAAGGCCGGGCCCGCCCTGATCGCCGACGACGACCGGCACTTCGCCGCCATCGCCCGCTGCCTCGAGGAGACGACGGCCGACCTCACCGAGCGGCTCGCCGCCGAACGCAGAGCGGAGGGCGGCCTGGGCCGGCAGGCCATGGACCGGGACACCGAGATCCACCGCCTCACCGCCCGGCTGCGCACCCTGCGCCGTTTCGGCCTGGACCTCTGCCTGGGCCGGATGGTCTTCGCGGACGACCCGCGGCCCGTGTACGTGGGACGGCTCGGCCTGACCGACAGCACGGGCCGCCGACTGCTGGTCGACTGGCGCTCCCCCGCCGCCGAGCCGTTCTTCGGGGCCACCCACGCCCGCCCGATGGGCCTGGCGAGCCGCCGCCGGTACCGGTGGACCGGCGGCCTGATCAGCGACTACTGGGACGAGGTGTTCACCCCGGACGGCCTGTCGGGGCACGCCGCGCTCGACGACCAGTCGGCGTTCGTCGCGAGCCTCGCCGGGAACCGCTCGGCGCGGATGCGGGACGTGCTCGGCACCATCCAGGCCGACCAGGACGCCATCATCCGCGCCGGGTCCCGGGGCGCGCTCGTCGTCGACGGCGGACCGGGCACCGGCAAGACCGTGGTCGCCCTGCACCGGTCGGCCTACCTCCTGCACGCCGACCCGCGCCTCGGGCACCGCAGGGGCGGGGTGATGTTCGTCGGCCCGCACCGGCCCTATCTGGCGTACGTCTCCGACGTGCTCCCCAGCCTCGGCGAGGAGGGTGTGCAGACCTGCGTACTGCGGGATCTCGTGGCCGAGGGCGCCTCGGCCACCGCCGAGACGGACCCGGAGGTGGCCCGGCTCAAGTCGTCCGCGGACCTGGTGCGGGCGATCGAGAAGGCGGTGCGGTTCTACGAGGAACCGCCCCGCGAGGGCATGACGGTGTCGACCCCCTGGTCCGAGATCCGGCTGACCGCCGGCGACTGGGCGGCGGCGTTCGACGCGGCGGAGCCCGGCACCCCGCACAACGAGGCCCGCGGCCAGGTCTGGGAGGAACTGCTCACCCTCCTGGCCGACCGGCACGAGGAGGACGCCTCGGGCGACGACGCGGAGGTCCCGGCGCGGCTGCTGCGCAGAGCGCTGGAGCGGCACAGGGAGGTGCGCGCCGCCTTCGACCGGGCATGGCCGCTTCTGGAGGCCGCAGACCTGGTCGGCGACCTGTGGACGGTCCCCGCGTATCTGCGTCTGTGCGCCCCGTGGCTCGGCCCGGACGAGGTACGGCTGCTCCAGCGCGAGCGGCCGGACGCCTGGACGGTGTCCGACCTTCCCTTCCTGGACGCGGCCCGCCAGCGGCTCGGCGATCCGGAGGCGGCCCTGCGCAGGCAGCGGCACGCACGGACCCTGGCCGCGCAGCGGGAGCGGATGACGCGGGTCGTGGACAACCTGATCGACGCCGTCGCGGACTCGGGCGCGGACGGTGACGACGGCGAGGGCCTGGTGCGGATGCTGCGCGGTCAGGACGCCCAGGTCAGCCTGGTCGACGAGGCGGAGCTCGACGAACCCGACCCGGATTCGCTGGCGGGCCCGTTCGCGCACATCGTGGTCGACGAGGCGCAGGAACTCACCGACGCCGAGTGGCAGATGCTGCTGCAGCGGTGCCCGTCCCGGAGCTTCACCATCGTCGGCGACCGGGCCCAGGCCCGGCACGGCTTCACCGAGTCATGGCGGGAACGCCTGGAGCGGGTCGGTCTGGACCGGGTCGAGGAGGCGTCCCTGACCGTCAACTACCGCACTCCGCGGGAGATCATGGCGGAGGCGGAGCCGGTGATCCGGGCCGTGCTGCCGGACGCCAACGTGCCGACGTCCATCCGCAGCGGAGGCTTCCCCGTCGTGCACGGCCCGGTCGCGGACCTGGACGCGGTCGTGGACGCCTGGCTGGGAGAGAACGCCGACGGGATCGCCTGTGTCATCGGCGCTCCCGGCTTCCCGTCGACGGACCGGGTGCGGTCCCTTCCGCCGGAGCTGACGAAGGGACTGGAGTTCGACCTGGTCGTGCTGGTCCGGCCCGAGCGTTTCGGCGAGGGCGTCGAGGCCGCCGTCGACCACTACGTGGCGATGTCCCGGGCCACCCGGCAACTGGTCGTCCTCCGGTGAGGGCCGGTGGCCGACCGGTCCGGGGGGCACTCCCCGGACCGGTGCGGGCGCCGGCCCCGTCCGCTCAGCCCACCGACGAGTAGGCGACGACGCCGCGCAGCAGCCCGTCCACGGCCTTGCGCGCGCTCTTGGCCACGGTCGAGCCCTCCATGGAAGAGGCCGCCGCGATCTGCCCGAGCACGTCGATCACCTGCTTGCACCAGCGCACGAAGTCCCCGGCCGGCATCTCCGCCTCCCGCAGCACCTCGTCCAGGCCCTTGCCATTGGCCCACATGTAGGCGGCCCAGGCGAAGCCGAGGTCGGGTTCGCGCTGGCCGACACCCTCGCTCTGAGTGATCCGGAAGTCCTCCTCCAGGGCGTCGAGGCGCCCCCAGATCCGGACCATCTCGCCGAGGGCGGCCTTCGCCTTGCCGGACGGCAGCTTGGGGGCCAGGGCGTCGTCCCCGACGCGTGCCTCGTACACCAGCGCCGAGACGCACGCGGCCAGTTCGGCCGGGTCCAGGCCCTCCCACACCCGCTCGCGCAGGCATTCGCTGGCCAGCAGGTCGAGTTCGCCGTAGAGCCGGGCGAGCCGCTTGCCGTGCTCGGTGACCTCGTCGCCCCGCAGGTAGTCCATCTCGGTGAGCAGGGCGACGATCCGGTCGAAGGTGCGCGCGATGGTGTTCGTGCGGCCCTCGATACGGCGCTCCAGCTGTGAGGTGTCGCGCATCAGCCGGTGGTAGCGCTCGGCCCAGCGGGCGTGGTCCTCGCGGTCGTCGCAGCCGTGGCAGGGGTGCGCCCGGATCTCCTTGCGCAGCCGGGCGATCTCCCGGTCGTCGGCGGCCTGCGAACGCCGCTTGCGGTGGCGCTCCGGCGGGATGTGCCCCGCCTTGGTGCGCAGCGCGGAGGCGAGGTCGCGACGCGACTGCGGGGAGCGCGGGTTGAAGGACTTCGGGATGCGCATCCGCTCCAGCGCCTCCACGGGCACCGGGAAGTCCATCGACGCCAGCCGCTTGACCTGCCGTTCGGCGGTGAGGACCAGGGGGCGCGGACCGTCGTGGTGCTCGAAGCCGCGGTGGCCGTTGGACCGGCCGGCGGGCAGACCGGGGTCCAGCACGAGGGCGAGGCCCGCGTACTTGCCCGTCGGCACGTGGATGACGTCGCCCGGCTTGAGCCGTTCCAGCGCGACCGCGGCCTCCGCGCGGCGCTCTACCGCGCCCTGCCGGGCCAGCTCGGTCTCGCGGTCCTTGAGTTCGCGGCGCAGCCGCGCGTACTCCTCGAAGTCGCCGAGGTGGCAGGTCATGGACGCCTTGTAGCCGGAGAGCCCCTCCTCGTTGCGCTGCACCTGGCGGGAGATGCCGACGACCGACTTGTCGGCCTGGAACTGGGCGAACGACGTCTCCAGCAGCTCGCGCGAGCGGTGCCGGCCGAACTGCTCGACCAGGTTGACCGCCATGTTGTACGACGGCTTGAAGCTGGAGCGCAGCGGATAGGTGCGGGTGCCGGCGAGGCCCGCGAGGTGCTCGGGGCTCATGCCGCGCTGCCACAGCACCACGGCGTGCCCCTCGACATCGATGCCGCGGCGGCCCGCACGGCCGGTGAGCTGGGTGTACTCGCCGGGGGTGATGTCGGCGTGCTGCTCGCCGTTCCACTTGACGAGCTTCTCCAGGACCACCGAGCGGGCGGGCATGTTGATCCCGAGGGCGAGGGTCTCGGTGGCGAAGACGGCCTTGACGAGGCCGCGGACGAAGAGCTCCTCGACGACCTCCTTGAACGTCGGGAGCATCCCGGCGTGGTGGGCGGCTATACCGCGCTCCAGGCCCTCCAGCCACTCGTAGTACCCGAGGACGTGCAGGTCCTCGGTGGGGATGGCGGCGGTGCGCTCCTCGACCAGGGCACGCACCTGCTCCCGGGCCTCGTCGTCGTTGAGCCGCAGCCCCGCGTGCAGGCACTGCTGGACGGCGGCCTCGCAGGCGGCGCGGCTGAAGATGAACGTGATGGCGGGCAGCAGGCCCTCCGCGTCGAGCCGCTCGATGACTTCGGGACGGCCCGGGGTCCACACGCGGGACCGCTGGCGGCGCTCGCGCTCGCGGTCGGCCTCCCGCATGGCGCGGCCGCGTCTGCGGTCCTGGTAGGAGGGCCGGGTGGCCTCCATCCGCGCCAGCCGGGTCAGGTCGGGGTTGACCGCCTTGCGGTGGCCCTCACCCTCCTCGAACAGGTCGTACATCCGGCGTCCGGCGAGCACGTGCTGGAACAGCGGCACGGGCCGGTGCTCGGAGACGATCACCTCGGTGTCGCCGCGGACGGTGTCGAGCCAGTCGCCGAACTCCTCGGCGTTGGAGACGGTCGCCGACAGCGAGACCAGGGTGACCGACTCGGGGAGGTGGATGATCACTTCCTCCCAGACGGCGCCGCGGAAGCGGTCGGAGAGGTAGTGCACCTCGTCCATGACGACGTAGCCGAGGCCCAGGAGGGTCTGCGATCCGGCGTACAGCATGTTCCGCAGGACCTCGGTCGTCATCACGACGACGGGGGCGTCGGAATTGATGCTGTTGTCACCGGTGAGCAGACCGACCTTGTCGTCGCCGTAGCGGCGGCACAGGTCGGCGTACTTCTGGTTGGACAGCGCCTTGATGGGCGTGGTGTAGAAGCACTTCTTGCCCTGCAGCAGGGCGAGGTGGACGGCGAACTCGCCGACGATCGTCTTGCCCGAGCCGGTGGGGGCGGCCACCAGGACGCCCTTGCCCGCCTCGAGCGCCTGGCACGCCTCGATCTGGAAGGGGTCGAGGCCGAAGTCGTACATCTCGCAGAAGGAGGCGAGCGCGGTGGCCTGCTCGGTAGCGCGCCTGCGTGCTGCCGCGTACCGCTCGGCCGGTGAGAGGTCCTCTGTCATCGTGCTTTCGAGCGTACCGGGCGCCGCTGACAACAGGACGATCATTATCCGGATCGGCGGCCGGCGCCCCGGCGTCCACCCGGCGCGGGACCGCGGAGCGCGAGCGGCCGGGTACGCCCCGTGGGCGCCCCGGCCGTGTGCTCGTGGTGGCTGCGGGTCAGGTCACGTCGTCGTAGCCGTTGACACGTTCCGTGGTGGCCTGCTCCGGCAGGGCGCGGCTCGGGGAGACGCGCTCGACCTCGCCGATGCTCTCGGGGGTCAGGTCGAGGTCGGAGGCCTCGTCGTCGTCGAGGGCCGCGTCGGGGTCGTCGCGGTGGCGGCGGCGGTCGTTCAGCAGGGAGAGGCCGACGGCGATGAAGTACAGGACGACGATCGGCCCGGCGAGGGCGATCATGCCGACCGGGTCGGTGGTGGGCGTGGCGACCGCGCCGAAGATGAAGACGCCCATGACGACACCGCGCCACCAGGCGAACATGCGGCGGCCCGTCACCACACCGGTGAGGTTCAGCATGATCAGCAGCAGCGGCAGTTCGAAGGCGGCGCCGAAGACGAGGACCATCCGGACGCTGAAGTCGAGGATCTTGTCCATCGGCAGGATGTTCGCCGAGCCCTCGGGCGTGATGCCGAGCAGCACGCGCATGCTCACCGGCATGATCGTGTAGGCGAGCCAGGCGCCGCCGAGGAACAGCGGGACCGCGGCCGCCACGAAGTAGTACGTGTACTTGCGCTCGTGCTTGTGCAGACCCGGGGCGACGAACGCCCACAGCTGGTACAGCCAGAACGGGCTCGCCAGGACGATGCCCGCCATGAGGCTCACCTTCACCGTGGTCGTGAAGGGAGAGAGAAGATCGGTGTACGCGACGACCGCGCAGGCGCCGCCCGTGGTCTCACCGAGACCCTTCGCGCACTTGGGCACGGGGTCGGAGAGGAACTCCATCAACTGCTGGTTGTAGAAGGCGGCCACGATGGTGACGAGCGTGATGGCCAGCATGCCCTTCGCGAGCCGGTTGCGGAGCTCACGGAGGTGCTCCGCGAGCGGCATCCGCCCCTCGGGGTCCTTCTCCTGTTTGCGGGCAGACTTCAGCAACCCACGTTCCCATCTCGTGCGGTGGGCCGGAGGTCACCGGCCCTGCGTCAGCGCTGCGTGGTGTCCGTCGACTCGTTGACCGGGCGCGAGCTCTTCACGTCGCCGGGGGAAGCCTGGATGACGCGCTGGGCGGGAGGCTGCTGGTCGTCAGTGGTGTTCGGCGGGTCGGCGGGGGCGGCGGACTTGTCGTCGTCCTTCATCGCCTTGGCCTCGCTCTTGAGGATGCGGGCCGACTTGCCGAGGGAGCGGGCCATGTCCGGGAGCTTCTTCGCACCGAACAGCAGGATGATGACGACGAGGATCAGGATGATCTCGGTGGGGCCGAGCCTACCCATAGCTGTATACCTTCTTCACCGAGGCGACATGGTCCGAATACCCGGCCGGTCGGACATACATCCGACCACCGTGCTGCCAGCGATCGTAACGCTCGGGGGTGAACGCAGGACAATCCCTGTGCATACTCCCAGTCGCGTGCCCGCGCCTCGCTCCCGGGCCGCAAGTGAGCAGCGTACCTGTGACCCACTGCCCGTCGACAGGGCGAAGCGGCCCAAAACGCACACGGCCCGGCACTCACACCGATTCCTTGAACGCCCTACAAGGAGTCCGCGGCACGGGCCACACCGACCGACGCCCGCTCCAGGTCCTCCGCCGCCCTGTTGATGCGGCGGGCCGACTCCGTCACCTGACGGCCGAGGCGCTGCGCCTCCACGAACACCCGCACGGCGAGCACACCGAGGACGGCGAGACCCACGAAACCCACAGCTACCGCGAACATCGGCCAGAACATGAGCCGAGCCTAGACGGTCCTAGGGCGTGTTTCGAAAGTAGCGTCGTCCGCCCGAAGGGCGGGGTCCGCGGCGTCTGGTGCGGTGCATCTCAAGGCGGAGGGTCGTCCGCGTACTGGGCGTACGCGGACGATCCCGACAACGCGGCGAGGCGCCGTGCCAGGCGTCGCGGACCGGACGGGAC
>NZ_JBHTWG010000015.1:8797-152052 GCF_042792555.1 Streptomyces sp. NPDC056628 | reverse complement strand
GTACGCGGACGACCCTCCGCCTTGCGATGCACCGCGCCAGACGCCGCGGACCCCGCCCTTCGGGCGGACGACGCTACTTTCGAAACACGCCCTAGAGATACGGGTCCCGGACCGGTTCGAGCGGGACGGCGGCCCAGATCACCTTGCCGCCGCTCGCCGTGTGCTCGACGTCGCAGACGCCGCCCGCCTCCCGGGTGATCTCGCGGACCAGGAGCAGCCCCCGGCCCCCGGTCTGCCCGTAGTCGGCCTCCAGGGCCGTCGGCCGGTAGGGGTGGTTGTCCTCGACGGACACCCGCAGCCACTCCGCGCCGACGGCGACCTCCACGGCGAGCATCGGTGACAGCAGCGCCGCGTGCCGTACGGCGTTCGTCACCAGCTCCGAGACGATCAGCAGCAGCCCTTGGGCCAGGTCGTCCGGGACCGGTACGCCCTGGCGGTACAGCAGGTCCCGCACGGCGTGCCGTGCCTGCGGGACGGATGCCTCCACGGCGGGGGCGGTGAACCGCCACACGCCTTCGTACGGCAGTGGGTCCGGCGGCCGCGTATCCAGGGAGTCCTCCGCGCCGCCCACTGGGCGTGGGCCGGACCCGCGCCCGTGGTTGTCCATCGTCCGGTCGCCACCCTTGCGCTCGATTGTCACCACACGTCGAGTGTTGGGAACGCACCGGTCCGGACCGGAGTACTGAACAGAAGTCAGCAGGTATCGAGCGATTATGACCGTTGGCGTATGACACGGTCAGATGTGGGACCACTGTTGTCCCGCCGGATGCCGACTTGGCGAACTATTCGGGTTGTACGGGTTTGGGCGGTGTCGAGCACGGGCGATCTCCCCGGCGGTGGACCCTCTCCACAGGGCCGCCCGGCGCCGGCGGATAGCATCCGGCGCATGGAGCCCCAGCTGCTGCACCGCGTCGCCGACGCGGTCGCCACCGTCGTCGTCCACCATCCGGCCAAGCGCAACGCGATGACGGCCGCGATGTGGCGGGCGCTGCCCCCGCTGCTCGACACGCTGGCCGCCGACCCGGCCGTCCGGACGCTGGTGCTGACCGGCGAGGGCGGGACCTTCTGCGCGGGCGCCGACATCTCGACGCTCCAGGGGTCCCCGCGGGAGGCGCAGGAGCTGGCCGTGGCCGCCGAGGAGGCCCTGGCGGCCTTCCCGAAGCCGACGCTGGCGGCGATCCGCGGGCACTGCGTGGGCGGCGGGGCCCAGCTGGCGGCGGCGTGCGATCTGCGGTTCGCGCAGGAGGGCGCGCTGTTCGGGGTGACGCCCGCGAAACTCGGGATCGTCTACGGGGCGTCCTCCACCCGGCGGCTGGTGTCGCTGGTGGGTCCGGCCACCGCCAAGTACCTCCTGTTCTCCGGCGAGTTGATCGACGCGGAGCGGGCGCTGCGCACGGGCCTGGTGGACGAGGTGCTGCCCGAGGGCGAACTGGACAAGCGCGTCGCGGAGTTCACCCGCATCCTGGCGTCGCGTTCGCAGCTGACGCAGGCCGCCGCCAAGGAGTTCGCGGACGGCCGCACCGACCGCGACGGCCACTGGGCGCGGCGGGCGCGCGAGAGCGGCGACACCGCGGAGGGGGTCGCCGCCTTCCTGGAGCGCAGGCAGCCGCGTTTCACCTGGACCGCGTCTACACGAGGGTGAACCGGCTGTCGGTGCGGAACTCCTCCACGAGGTGCGCGGGCGCCTTGAGCGGCGAGCCCGCGTCGTAGGGCGGCCGCGGGTCGTACTCGGTCAGCAGCTGGACGGCCTGGGCGTGCTCGTCGCCGGCGATCCGGCCCACCAGGGTGAGCGCCATGTCGATCCCGGCGGAGACGCCGGCCGCGGTGACGTACTTGCCGTCCGTGACGACCCGGTCCGCGGTGGGCTCGGCGCCGTACTGCGGCAGGAAGTCCAAGGTCAGCCAGTGCGAGGCGGCACGGCGGTCCCTGAGCAGGCCGGCGGCGGCCAGGAGCAGCGAGCCGGAGCAGACCGAGGTCGTCCAGGCGGTCGTGGCGTCGGCGGTCCGGAGCCAGTCCAGCAGGGTCTCGTTCTCGATCTGGGTGAACGTCCCGGGGCCGCCGGGCACCACGACGACGTCGGGGCGCGCTACGTCGGCCAGGGAGCGGTCGGCCACGAGGGTGAGGAAGCCGGTGTCGGCACGGACCGGTCCGGCGGTCTCGGCGACGAAGTCGACCCGCGCGTCCGGGATGCGGCTCAGCGCCTCGTAGGGGCCCACGACGTCGAGGGCGGTGAAGCGGTCGTACAGGACCATGGCGATCCGCATGGTGTTCCTTTCGGGTCGGACGGGGTCAGGGCGTGGACGCGGGGCGGAAGCGGCGGCGGTACTCGGCCGGGGACACGCCGAGGGTGCGGACGAAGGCGCGGCGCATGGCCTCGGGGGTGCCGTAGCCGCTGGACCGGGAGATCTCCTCGACACCGTCGGTGGTGTCCTCCAGCAGGCGGCGGGCGTGTTCGAGGCGGACCCGGTCGACGTAGCGGCCGGGGGGCATGCCGGTCTCGTGCTGGAAGGCGCGGGCGAAGTGGCGCGGGGAGAGGCCGGCGCGGGCGGCGAGCGCCTCCACCGCGAGGTCGGCCTCGGGGTGCTCGGTGATCCAGCGCTGCACGTCCCGCAGCGGCTCGCGCCGCGCGGTCTGGGCGGCGAGCTGGGCGCTGAACTGGGCCTGGTTGCCGGGTCTGCGCAGGAAGACGACGAGGTGGCGGGCGATCCCGAGCGCGATGTCCCGGCCGAGGTCCTCCTCGACCAGGGCGAGGGCGAGGTCGATGCCGGAGGTCACACCGGCGGAGGTGGACACCTGTCCGTCGCGCACGTAGATGGGGTCGGGCTCCACGGCGACCTCCGGGTGGTCGCGCGCCAGCTTGCCGCAGTACGCCCAGTGGGTCGTGGCGCGGCGTCCGTCCAGGAGCCCGGCACCGGCCAGCAGCAGGGAGCCGGTGCAGACGGAGACGAGGCGTTCGGCGCCGGGGGCGTGGGCGCGCAGCCAGTCGGTGAGGCCGGGGTCCGGTTCGCGGGTGCCCCGGCCGCCCGGGACGACGAGGGTGTGCGCGTCGAGCCGGTCGCCGAGCGCCCGGTCCGGTACGAGGGTCAGGCCGCCGGAGGTGCGGACGGGGCCGCCGTCCAGGGAGGCCGTGCGGATGCGGTAGGTGCCCGGACGGTAGGTCTCGGCCCCGGCGAAGACCTCCAGCGGACCGCTGACGTCCAGGCTCAGGACGCCGTCGAAGAGCACGAAGAGAACGGTTCGCTGGGCCATGCCTTCGATTCTTCGGGGCCCGGCGGACGGCCGCAATGACGGGCACCCCACCTTTCCTGCCATGGCGGGCGCACCCCCCTGGCGACGTACCAAGCGGTTGGTAACCTCGGCCCATGACTACTGCCGCCCTGGAGCCCCGTGCCGGCCGCCGCTGCCAGAACATGCTCAACTCCCTCCACTCGACCCTCTACTTCGCGCCCGAGACGGGCGAGGAGCTGGGCGCTCTCGGGATCACGCACCCCAAGGCCGTCAACTTCGCGGTGCGGGCGGCCGCGATGGGCGCGGTCGGCGCGGGCGCGGTGACGGCGGCGTTCTACAACTACAAGCACGAGGCGGTGGCCCGGCACGTCCCCGCCGTCTGGTCGGTCGCCTCGCCCGAGGCCGTGCTCGCGGCCCGCGCGCGTGCGGTGGACCGGTCGCTGCGCCGGCTGCTCGGCGAGGAGGCGGTGGCGTCGGCGGAGATCACCGAGGCGGCCCGGCTCGCCCTCCGCGCCATCGAGGGGTGCTCCCGCGGCGCCCGGCCGCTGTACTCGGCGCACGCGGACCTGCCCGTGCCCGACCAGCCGCACCTCGCGTACTTCCACGCGACGACGCTGCTGCGCGAGCACCGGGGCGACGGACATCTGGCCGTGCTGATGGCGGCGGAGCTGGACGGTCTGGAGGCCATGGTCACCCACACCGCGACCGGCAAGGGCATGACCCCGAAGTGGGTGTTCGTGACCCGGGGCTGGTCCCAGGAGGACTGGGACGCCGCCCGGGGCCGGCTGCGCGAGCGCGGCCTGCTGGACGAGACGGGCGAGTTGACGCCCGAGGGGGTCGCCCTGCGCCAGGAGATCGAGGCCGAGACGGACCGCCTCGACGCGGCGCCGTACCGGCGTCTCGGGGCGGAGGGCGTGGCACGGCTGACGGAGCTGGGCGCCGGGTTCGCGCGCACGGCGGCCATGGCCGGGGCGTTCCCGGCGGATCTGCTCGGCAAGGCCTGAGAAGCACCCGGGACCCGCGCACGCCCCGCCGTGCATGACGACGGCCGAGCGCGGTACCCGTGCGCCTGACGGCCGACCGGCGGCCGTCGAGAAGAGGTGAACGACGTGTTCCGTGCCATCGCAGATGTCCTGCGCCAGATCGGCGGCGCCATCGCCACCGTGGTGACACTGCCGTTCCGGGCGCTCGCCCGGCTGTTCGGCGGGGCGTCGAACAGCACCCGCGGCCGCTCGGCCTGATCGCACCCGCCACGACGGGCCCGAGCCCGCCCTGATCCCCGGTTGTCGGCGTCACCTGCCACAATTGCCGCGCAACCTCAGTCAGAAGGCGGGACGGGATCGTGACGACACCCCTCGTAGGGTCCATCGAAGGCAGGATCGCCGCGGAGCTCGGCGTACGGGAGCGGCAGGTGAAGGCTGCCGTGGAGCTGCTCGACGGCGGCTCGACGGTGCCTTTCATCGCCCGCTACCGCAAGGAGGCGACCGAGACGCTCGACGACGCGCAACTGCGCACGATCGAGGAGCGGCTGCGCTATCTGCGGGAGCTGGAAGAGCGGCGGACGGCGATCCTCGACTCGGTGCGTGAGCAGGGCAAGCTGACCGAGGAGCTGGAGGCGCGGATCCGCGGCGCCGAGACCAAGGCCCGGCTCGAGGACATCTACCTGCCGTTCAAGCCCAAGCGCAGGACCAAGGCGCAGATCGCCCGGGAGGCCGGTCTGGAGCCGCTGGCGGAGGTGCTGCTCGGCGACCCCACGGTCGAGCCGCTCGCCGCCGCGTCCGCGTTCGTGGACGCAGAAAAGGGCGTGGCCGATCCGCAGGCCGCCCTGGACGGCGCCCGGGCCATCCTGACGGAGCGCTTCTCCGAGGACGCCGACCTGATCGGCGAGCTGCGCGAGCGCATGTGGGTGCGCGGGCGCCTGGTGGCCAAGGTGCGGGAGGGCAAGGAGGAGGCCGGCGCCAAGTTCGCCGACTACTTCGACTTCGCGGAGCCGTTCACCGAGCTGCCCTCGCACCGCGTTCTGGCGATGCTCCGGGGCGAGAAGGAGGAGGTCCTCGACCTCGTCCTGGAGCCGGAGGAGCCGACCGACGGCCCGTCCTCGTACGAGGGGATGATCGCGCACCGGTTCCAGATCGCCGACCGCGGCCGTCCCGCCGACAAGTGGCTGCTGGACACGGTCCGCTGGGCCTGGCGCACCCGCGTCCTCGTCCACCTCGGCATCGACCTGCGGCTGCGGCTGCGGACGGCCGCCGAGGACGAGGCCGTCGGCGTGTTCGCCGCCAACCTCCGCGACCTGCTGCTGGCCGCCCCGGCCGGCACCCGGGCGACGCTGGGCCTCGACCCCGGCTTCCGCACCGGCGTCAAGGTCGCCATCGTGGACGCCACCGGCAAGGTCGTCGCCACCGACGTCATCCACCCGCACGTCCCGGCCAACCGCTGGGACGAGGCCATCGCCAAGCTGGCCCGGCTGGCGAAGGAGTACGCGGTCGAGCTCATCGCGATCGGCAACGGCACGGCGTCCCGCGAGACCGACAAGCTCGCCGGTGAGCTGATCAGCCGGCACCCGGAGCTGAAGCTCACCAAGGTGATGGTGTCCGAGGCCGGCGCCTCCGTGTACTCGGCCTCCGCCTTCGCCTCGCAGGAACTGCCCGACATGGACGTGTCGCTGCGCGGCGCGGTGTCGATCGCCCGCCGGCTGCAGGACCCGCTGGCCGAGCTGGTGAAGATCGACCCGAAGTCGATCGGCGTCGGCCAGTACCAGCACGACCTGTCCGAGGTGAAGCTCTCGCGCTCGCTGGACGCGGTGGTCGAGGACTGTGTGAACGGCGTGGGCGTGGACGTCAACACGGCGTCGGCGCCGCTGCTCGCGCGCGTCTCCGGCATCACCTCCGGTCTCGCCGAGAACATCGTGTCCCACCGGGACGCCAACGGCCCCTTCACCTCCCGCGGGCAGCTGAAGAAGGTGGCGCGGCTCGGCCCGAAGGCCTACGAGCAGTGCGCGGGCTTCCTACGCATCCGCGACGCCGACGACCCGCTGGACGCGTCCAGCGTCCACCCCGAGGCGTACCCGGTGGTGCGGCGGATCGTGAAGACGTCGGGCCAGGACGTGGCCGCGCTGATCGGCAACACCGGGGTGCTGCGCTCGCTGCGGCCCGACGACTTCGTGGACGAGACGTTCGGTCTGCCGACGGTGACGGACATCTTCAAGGAGCTGGAGAAGCCCGGCCGTGACCCGCGCCCGGCCTTCCGGACGGCGACCTTCAAGGAGGGCGTCGAGAAGATCTCCGATCTGTCCTCGGGGATGATCCTGGAGGGTGTCGTCACGAACGTGGCGGCGTTCGGGGCGTTCATCGACATCGGCGTCCACCAGGACGGTCTCGCGCATGTCTCCGCGCTGTCGAAGACGTTCGTGAAGGACCCCCGGGACGTGGTGAAGCCCGGCGACATCGTCAAGGTGAAGGTCGTCGACGTGGACATCCCGCGCAAGCGGATCTCGCTGACGCTCCGGCTGGACGACGAGGCCGCCCCGCAGGACCGGCAGGGCGGCGGCGAGCGACGCCAGCGGGGCGGACGTCCGCCGCAGCAGCGTCAGCGCCAGGGCGGCGGCCAGGCCGGCGGCCGGGGCGGCCAGGGCGGCAACTCCCGCCAGGCACCGCCCCCGGCGAACAGCGCGATGGCGGACGCCCTGCGCAAGGCGGGCCTGCTGGACGGGAAGAGCGGCAAGCGCTGACCGGCGTGGTCCGGGGCGGGCGGGGCGCCCCCGCCCGCCCCGGACCACTCAGCGTTCCGTCACCTTGCCGTCGGCGACCTCCAGGCGGCGGGTGACGTGGACCGCGTCGAGCATGCGGCGGTCGTGGGTGACCAGCAGCAGGGTGCCCTCGTAGGCGTCCAGGGCCGACTCCAGCTGCTCGATGGCGGGCAGGTCGAGGTGGTTGGTGGGCTCGTCCAGGACCAGGAGGTTGACGCCCCGGCCCTGGAGCAGGGCCAGCGCGGCCCGGGTCCGCTCCCCCGGGGAAAGGGTGACGGCCGGGCGCAGGACGTGCTCCGACTTCAGGCCGAACTTGGCCAGCAGGGTGCGCACCTCGACCGGTTCGGTGTCGGGGACGGCCGCGCGGAAGGCGTCCAGCAGGGACTCGTCGCCGTGGAACAGCCGACGTGCCTGGTCGACCTCGCCGATCAGGACGCCCGCGCCGAGGTGGGCCCGGCCGGCGTCCAGCGGGACCCGGCCCAGGAGGGCGGCCAGCAGGGTGGACTTGCCGGCGCCGTTGGCCCCGGTGACGGCCACCCGGTCCGCCCAGTCGATCTGCAGGGACACCGGGCCCAGGGTGAAGGGGCCGCGGCGGACCTCGGCGTCACGCAGGGTCGCGACCACCGCGCCGGAGCGGGGCGCCGACGCGATCTCCATGCGCAGTTCCCACTCCTTGCGCGGTTCCTCGACGGTCTCCAGGCGCTCGATCATGCGCTGGGTCTGCCGGGCCTTCGCGGCCTGCTTCTCGCTGGCCTCGCTGCGGAACTTGCGGCCGATCTTGTCGTTGTCGCTCGCCTTGCGCCGGGCGTTCTTCACCCCCTTGTCCATCCAGGAGCGCTGGGTCTGGGCACGCTCGTGGAGGACGGCCTTCTTGTCGGCGTACTCCTCGTAGTCGTCGCGGGCGTGCCGGCGGGCCACCTCGCGCTCCTCCAGGTAGGCGTCGTAGCCGCCGCCGTAGAGGTTGATCCGCCCCTGCGCCAGGTCGAGTTCGAGGACCTTGGTGACCGTGCGGGCGAGGAACTCCCGGTCGTGGCTGACGACCACCGTGCCGGCGCGCAGGCCGGTGACGAAGCGTTCCAGCCGCTCCAGGCCGTCGAGGTCGAGGTCGTTGGTGGGCTCGTCGAGCAGGAAGACGTCGTAGCGGGAGAGCAGCAGCGAGGCCAGTCCGGCGCGGGCCGCCTGGCCGCCGGACAGGGACGTCATCGGCTGGTCGAGGTCCACGGCGAGACCGAGCGCGTCGGCGACCTCGTCGGCCCGCTCGTCGAGGTCGGCACCGCCCAGTCCCAGCCAGCGCTCCAGGGCGGTCGCGTACGCGTCGTCGGCGCCGGGCGCCCCGTCGACGAGGGCCTGGGTCGACTCGTCCATCACGCGCTGGGCCTCGGCGACCCCGGTACGGCGGGCGAGGAACCGCCGGACGGTCTCGCCGGGCCGGCGCTCCGGTTCCTGCGGGAGGTGACCCACGGTGGCGGCCGGCGGGGACAGGCGCAGTTCGCCCTCCTCCGGCGCGGCGAGCCCGGCGAGCAGGCGCAGCAGCGTGGACTTGCCGGCGCCGTTGGCCCCGACCAGGCCGATCACGTCGCCGGGTGCCACGACGAGGTCGAGCCCGCTGAACAGGGTGCGGTCGCCGTGGCCGGCGGCGAGGTTCTTGGCGACGAGGGTGGCGGTCACAGGGAGCGATCCTAACGGCCCCGCCCGGCGGGGGGCGCCGCAGATCTGCCTGGCCGAGGCGTCAGCGGGCCATCGGCTCCACCAGCACGCTGCCCGACGTCCGGGCCACCACGAACGCCTCGCCCTTGACGGCCTTGGCGTCGAGCGGGATGCGGTGGCGGCCCGGCTCCAGGACACCGTCGAAGACCTCGTGGGTGTGGGCGCGGTACAGGCGGTCGAGGCGGTAGGCGGTGAGCCGGACCCGGCACGGCGAGGTGACCTCGAGCCCGGCCTCCCCGTCGGCGGCCACCAGGCGGGTCAGCCGGCGCCGGTCGAGCGGGCTGCGGTCCAGGGCGTGTTCGATCTGCGCGACCAGCAGCGGCACGATCGGCGCGAGGCCGTCGACGTACACCACGTCGACGCCGGCGTCCGTGAACGCCCGGCGTACGGTGGCGCGCTGCTCCTCGCCCACCGCGCGCCCGAAGGCGACGGCGCCGTAGGCGCACAGTTCGTCGGCGGGTACGCCGCTGACGTCGTCGGTGATGTCGGCGCCGACGCCGATGGTGCGCAGCGCGGCGGCGAGCCGGGCGAGGACGGCGACCCGCGCGCCGATGAGGAGCACCCGGCGGCGCGGTGCCTCGGCGGCGTCCCGCAGCAGGGAGTGGAGTGCGGCGCGGTACTCGGTGCCCTGGAAGCGGAAGGGGCCTATGCCGTGGTAGCCGTTGAGCTGCAGGTCGGCGTGTTCGTCGGTCTGCCAGGCGAAGTCCTGCCAGATGTAGTCGTCGCCGTCCTGGGCGATGGCCGCGGTGACGGCTCCGCAGGCGAGGTCGGCGCAGTCGGGGCAGCCGTAGATGACGTACCGTCCGCCGGGCAGCGGGGCGTCGGCCTCCAGGAGCAGGCTGCGGACCTGGGCGGTGAAGATGGCGGGCGGTACGTCGGAGGCGAGCGGGGAGACGGCGTCGAGGTCGGAGAGCTGGAACAGCAGCGGGCGTCCGTCGACGATGAAGTCCACGAAGTCCCGGTGCACCTGGTAGTCACCGTTGGCGAGGACGCCACCGGCACGCATCGCCGGTGCCAGGCCGAAGGTCGCGTACGCGGCAGACATGCTGTGAGTATCCCCAGAGCGGGACCGGTATGAGCGCGGCATGACATATTCCGCTACGTCCGGTTCGGGGGCCGAACGCACGCGCGGGCGCGTAGGGGTGGGCGGGGGCGCGAGGGCGGCGGTACGCCCGCCTCCCCCACGCCGGTGTGCCCCTCAGCGGTAGTCGTGGCCCAGCGGATCGCCGGAGGTCTCGGTGCCGTGACCCGGGCCGACCTTGATCTCGAAGTCCCCGTCGTAGCGCTTGTGTCCCTCGATGACGGCGAGGTCGACGGCCTCGGAGCCGATCTCGCCGCGCACGATGACCGGGTCCTGGCGCAGATCGCGCATGAGGGCCACGCACACCCCGATCATCACCAGGACGAAGGGCGCCGCGGCGAGGATGGTGAGGTTCTGAAGCCCTGTCAGGGCGTCGCCCTGGCCGCTGCCGACGAGCAGCATGATGGCCGCCACGGCACCGGTGACCACACCCCAGAACACGATGACCAACCGTCCGGGTTCCAGGGCGCCCTTCTGGGAGAGCGTGCCCATCACGATGGACGCCGCGTCGGCTCCGGACACGAAGAAGATGCCGACCAGGACCATCACCAGCAGGCTGGTGGCCGTGGCGGCCGGGAACTCCTGGAGCAGCCCGAAGAGCTGTCCCTCGGGGGTGTTCTCCCCGGCGAGCCCGCCGCCCTCCTTCACCTTCATCGCCGAGCCGCCGAAGACCGCGAACCAGACCAGGCTGACCGTGCTGGGCACGAGGATGACCCCGCCGACGAACTGCCGGATGGTGCGGCCGCGGCTGATGCGCGCGATGAACATGCCGACGAACGGCGTCCAGGAGATCCACCACGCCCAGTAGAAGACCGTCCAGCTGCCGAGCCACGCGGCGACGCCCTCGCCGCCGCTGGCCTCGGTGCGGCCGGCGAGCTGGGGCAGGTCGCCGAGATAGGAGAAGACCGAGGTGGGGATCAGGTCGAGGACGATGATCGTCGGGCCCGCGATGAACACGAACACCGCGAGGATCAGGGCGAGCACCATGTTGATGTTCGACAGCCACTGGATGCCCCGCTCGATCCCGGAGACGGCCGAGGCGACGAAGGCCAGCGTCAGCACCGCGATGATCGCGACGAGCAGACCGGTGCTCACGTCGTCCATCCAGCCCAGCTCCTGGAAACCGGAGCCGATCTGCAGGGCGCCGAGGCCGAGGGAGGCCGCGGAGCCGAAGACGGTCGCGATGATCGCGAGGATGTCGATGACCCGTCCCACCGTGCCGTTCGCGTGGCGCTCCCCGATCAACGGGGTGAAGACCGCGCTGATCGTCTGGCGGCGGCGCTTGCGGAAGGTGCTGTAGGCGATGCCGAGTCCGACCACCGCGTAGATCGCCCACGGGTGCAGCGTCCAGTGGAAGAGGGTGGTGGCCATCGCCGTCTCCATGCGTTCGCCGGAGTTGGCGGGGTGCGTGCCGGGGGGCGGTGTCGTGTAGTGCGCGAGCGGTTCGCTGACGCCGTAGAACATCAAGCCGATGCCCATGCCGGCGCTGAACATCATGGCGACCCAGGACACCGTCCTGAACTCGGGCTTCTCGCCCTCGGCCCCGAGATGGACGCGGCCGTACCGGCTGATGGCGAGCCAGAGCGCGAACACCACGAACGCGGAGGCGGCCAGCATGAACGCCCAGCCGCCGTTGTGGATCAGGCCGTCGAGCAGCGTCGAGGACACGCTCTCCAGCGAGTCGGTGGCCGCCCAGCCCCAGATCACGAAGGCCAGGGTGATGGCCGCGGTGACCCCGAACACCACTGGGTCGGTACGGCGGGCGGAAGCGCCCGCGGACGCTTCCGGACCGTCACCGCCTCTCTGCTTCAGATCATCAGTCATCTGCGGCACCTTCCCCTGGAAACGGTGGATACGCCGGTCACCACGTGTTTCCAGGGCCTACCACAGATTCCGCCACGCGGAGCCCGTTCAGCAGCCGGTGTCGGGCTCACCCTCCGTGAGGTGGTACGGCGCCCGTCCGTCCAGGAGCAGCGGGACGAGGGCGCGCAGCGGCTGACGCAGGGGCACATAGGTGCCCCGGGTGCGTACCCCGTGCAGCGCCAGCTGGTCCCTCACCTGCGCGTACTGAGCCGGGGTGAGCCGGTAGCCGCAGGGCGGGTCCTCGATCACCTCGGCCGGTTCGGGCGGGTCGTTGTCGGCGCCGCCCAGGTACACCGGGCCACTGTCGGTCCAGCCTGCGAGGCGGGCCGCGGCGGTGGCCCGCTCGACCCGGCCGCGCTGCTCGTCGCCGAAGCGGAACAGCCCGCCGAGCGCGGCGAGCTGGGAGTGCACCCGGCGCCGGTGGTTGAGGGCCGGGTCGGCCCGCTCGGCGTCGGTGAGGGCGTCGACCCGGCTCTCGATGAGCAGGCCGACCGCGTGCTTGACGCCGGTCATGTTCCGCAGGATGCGCTCCTGGCCGTCCCCGGCGACCTGCCGGACCGGTTCGCCGGTCACCGGGTCGGTCCAGATGCCGTACGTGCCCGTGGAGTGGCCGGCGCGGGCGGCCGCGGGGCGGACGTACGCCTCGGACAGGGTGCGGGCCGCGTCGTGGACGGCGCGGTCCGTGTTGAGGTTGCGCGGCCACAGGTCGAACAGGTCCTTGTCGTAGTACGGAGGTGTGGCGCCGTACTCGTGCAGGTCGTACACGACGTCGGGCCGTTCGTCGCGGACGACGGCGGCCATGGCGCGGGCCTCGGCGGTCGCGAGGGCGAGATGGTCGCGGTTGACGTCGACGCCGTCGCCGTTGCCGCGGGTGTCCGCGGCCCGGCCGTCGGGGTTGGCGGTGGGCACGACCAGCACGGTGGTGCGCTCCAGGAACCGGCGGGTGGCCGGGTCCTTCGCGTAGGCGAGGTCGCGGACCGTGGACAGGCATGCCTCGCGGCCGGACGGTTCGTCACCGTGCTGGCTGCACACCAGCAGCACCGTGTACGCCGCCCGGCGTTCGCCGATCCGGACCAGCCGGAGCGGGCGGCCCTCGCCGGTGGTGCCGATCCGGGTGACCGAGACCCGGTCGCTCGCCCGGTCGACGGTGGCCAGCAGGGCCTGTTCCTCCGGCTGGCTGGTCCAGCGGGCCCCGTTCGACGTCTCGAAGCCGGTGCGGGGCGGGGACGCCGCGGCGTGCGCGGGCCCCGCGACCAGGCAGGCGGCGAGGGCCGCCCCGGTCAGGACGAGCGCCCGGACGCGGGTCACCGGCCTCCCTCCGGTACGCGCCCGGCGGACCGGGGCACGCCCGTGACGCCGTCGAGGCGTTCGGCGACGCGCGGGGCGCCGGACGGCGACCCGGCCGTGGCCCGGGCGAACGCGGCGGCGCCGCCCACCAGCGGGACGCGGGCCTCGGTGCGGGACAGGTCGAGGGCGAGGGTGGGCCTGGTCGACGGCGGGTCGATCAGGCCCTTGTCGGTGCCCGCGACGATCAGGGCGAGCCGGTGGCCGGCCGGGACGACATGGTCGGTGGCGGCCAGGTCGAGGGTGAGGGTGTACGCCTTGCCCGGCGTGAGTGGCCGGCCGTACCGGGCGGAGGCGTGGGTGCCGAGGTCGGCCCAGCCCCGGCTGACGACGGTGTGCTCGACGTCGGTGGTGTCGGCGGCCGTCCGCAGGTAGCAGGCGCTGTCGCCGGTGGTGCTCGCGCCCCAGCAGTCGCGGCCGGTGAGCGTGGTGATTCCCTCGCCGCGCGCCGCGTAGTCGCGGATCGTGTCGGGGCCCAGATCGACCAGGACGGCGGACAGATGGGCGGTGGCGGTGGTGGGGGTCGCGGTGACGGTGACCTTCGAGGAGCCGGACAGGCGCAGGTCGCGGCTGAGCGGACCGGTCACGAAGCCCGCCTTGTCGGCGGTGCGGGTGTCGATCGCCGCGGCCCAGTCGGTTTCGCCGTGCCCCGGGTCGTCCGTGAACGTCTCGGTGCCGCGGCCCCCGCGCAGGCCCAGGGTGCCCACACCGGGCTGGGCACCGCGGGCGGGGCGCAGGGTAGCGGTGGCGGTGCCGCGAGGCGGCCAGGCCGCGGAGGTGACCCACTGGTCGGGGTGGCGTTCGATGTCGGCCATCGGCTCGCGGTCGATGCCGTTGTCGTAGCCGAGGAGTTCATGGTCGAACCAGCGGTGCAGGGTCTTGACCCACTCGGCGCGGCGGAAGTCGAAGGGGTCGACGTGACCGGTCTGCGCGAGCCAGATCTTGCGCTCGACGCCGTTCTTCGCGAGGGCGTCCCACCACTGCCCGACGTGCTTCATCCGGACGTTGAGGTCCTGCGTGCCGTGGACGAGGAAGACGCTGGCCCGGACCTTGCGCGCGTCCTTCACGTAGTCGCGCTCGGTCCACAGCGGCGTCCAGTCGCCGGTGCGCGGGGCCCCGTCGACGAGCTTCTTCTGGACGGCGGCGCACTTGGCGCGGGCGTCGGGGCTGTCGACGTAGTCGGAGAGCCAGTCGGGGCCGGAGTCGTACAGCGGGGCGCCCTGCTGGAAGTAGTAGTCGTACCAGGAGGAGATCGCGCTGATCGGGACGATGGTCTTCAGGCCCTCCACGCCGGTGGCGGCGACGCCGTTGGCGATGGTGCCGTCCCAACTCTTGCCGATCATGCCGGTGCGGCCGTTGCTCCACGTCGCCTTGGCGCGGGTGGTGCCGGTGCGGGTCGTGTACGCGGTGGCGCGGCCGTTCAGCCAGTCGACGACGGCCTTCGCGGACAGGACGTCGGAGCGGCCGCCGACGTCCACGCAGCCGTCGGAGCGGTTGGTGCCGGCGAGGTCGACACCGACGACGGCGTAACCGCGCGGCACGAAGTAGTTGTCGTAGAACAGCGGCATCCCCACGACGTCGCCGTGCGCGTCGTACGTCTTCTTCTGGCCCTCGTTGCCGCGCCCGCAGCACGAGTAGTACGGGCTGGCGTCCATGATGACGGGCACCCTGCGGCCCTGAGCGGCCGGTTCGCGGGGCCGGACGATGTCGACGGCGACGCGGTCGTGCCGTCCGTCGCGGTCGGCGTCGAGTCCGGTGTCCACCCAGACGGCCTCGCGGACGGCGTTCTCGTAGGAGTGGACGGGGCGGCTCTCGCGCGGGGCCGACTGGGCCGTGGTGGGCGCCAGGAACGTGGCCAGGAGGGCGGCTGTGGCCGCCGTCGCGAGCGGTCTCCAGATCGTCGTGCGCGTACGGTTCGGCATGCGCGGACGGTACATCGGTCAACTCCCGCGCAGAAGAGGGCGGCTGACGACACGTGAGGGGCGGGTGGCCGATAACCGCCCCCGGGGCGGCGCGGCACGTGTCGGCCGAATGGCGATCGTGTGACAGCCGTGGTCATGGACACATCGGATGCACAGGGGGTGAATAGGCTCCCGACAGACTTCGGTCCCCTACGACTTGGAGCTTTCGTGCACCGCAGAATCACGGCGCCGGGTGCCCTGGCGGCCGCCTCCCTGATGCTGGTGATCCCGGCCTCGGCGGCGAGTCACTCCCCCGGCGCTCCGGGCATCGGCGACCCCTACTACCCGGCCTACGGCAACGGCGGATACGACGTCTCCCACTACGACCTCCGGCTGACGTACCGGCCGGCCACGGACGAGCTGGAGGGCACCGCGACCCTGCTCGCCCGGACCACGCGGGACCTCTCCCGGCTGAACCTGGACTTCCTGCTGGACGTCGGGGAGGTCCGCGTCAACGGCGCGAAGGCGGCGTTCGCGACCTCCGGGGAGCACGAGCTGGAGATCACCCCGAGGAAGCCGCTGGACAAGGGCACGGACCTCACGATCGTCGTGCGCTACCGGGGCGTGCCGTCCACGAAGAAGGCGTACGGCTTCACCAGCTGGCACCGCACCCCGGACGGCGGCGTCGCCGCGAACGAGCCCGAGGCCGCCTGGTGGTGGTTCCCCAGCAACGACCACCCGCTGGACAAGGCGACCTACGACGTCTCGGTGCAGGTTCCGGACGGCACCCAGGCCATCTCCAACGGCACGCTGCAGTCGACGAGTTCACGGCTGGGCTGGACCCGCTACAACTGGCGTTCGGACAAGCCGCAGGCGACCTATCTCGCCACGCTCGCGCTCGGCCGGTTCGACGTGACGACGGGCACGAGCGACAGCGGCATCCCGGTCGTCAACGCCTACAGCAAGGACCTGGGCCCGCACTACGGCGCCGCGCGGGCCAGCGTCGAGCGGACCGGTGAGATCGCCGACTGGCTCAGCGAGTACTTCGGGCCGTATCCGTTCGGCGCGCTCGGCGGCTATGTGCCGAACACCGGCACCGGCTACGCGCTGGAGACGCAGACCCGGCCGTTCTACAGCCCGCGGCAGTTCGCGAACGGATCGAACACCAGCGTCGTCGTCCACGAGCTGGCCCACCAGTGGTACGGCGACTCGGTCTCCGTCAAGGGCTGAAAGGACATCTGGATCAACGAGGGCTTCGCCCGGTACGCGCAGTGGCTGTGGTCGGAGCACGAGGGCGAGGGGACGACGCGGGAGCTCGCCGCGTACACGTACGCCTCGCGTCCGGCCGACGACCCGTTCTGGACGGTCCTGCCCGGTGACCCGGGTCCGGAGAACCAGTTCCACGGCGCGGTCTACGACCGGGGCGCGATGGCCCTGCAGGCGCTGCGCGACGCGATCGGGGACGACGCGTTCTTCACGATCCTGAAGGGCTGGACGGCGAAGTACGCCTACGGCAACGCGTCGGTGGCCGACTTCCGCCGGTACGCGGAGGAGGTGTCCGGGCAGCCGCTCGCGGAGCTGTTCGACACCTGGCTGTTCCAGCCGTCGAAGCCGTCCGTGTCGGTGGCGCGGGCCGCCTCGGTCGCCGGACCGGCGGCCCCGGCCCGGCCGAGGTCCTGGAAGAAGATCGCCGCGACGAACGGCGTGCACGAGCACTGAGTGCCTAGAGGGCCGCGGCGCGCGTGAGCAGCTCGTCCAGGCCGATCGCCGTCGTCTCCGTGGCCGGCAGCGTGCAGGCGTGGGCTCCGGCGATCGTGCCGAACAGGGCACTGCGCAGCGGCGTCTCGCGGTTCAGCCAGGCGTGCAGGAACGCGGCGGCGAAGGCGTCGCCCGCGCCGTTGGAGTCGACCACCGGCGCGGGCGGCGGCACGGCGGGCAGGTGCGTCAGCTCGTCGTCGGCGAGGACGTACGCGCCCTTCTCGCCGGCCGTGGCGACGACGACCTCGGCCCTGCCCCGCGCGGCGATCCGGCGCAGGGTGCGCTCCGGTTCGCGCAGCGCGGCCGCGGAGAGGAACACCACGTCGGCGGTGTACGCGAACGGCTCGTGGTACGGGTTCTCCCCGTCCCAGTCGTGCAGGTCGGTGGAGAGCGTGACGCCGGCCTCGCGCAGGACGGGCAGGGCGTGGGCGCAAGGCTGGGTGAGGGACACGTGCGCGTGCCGGCTGGCGCCGGCGAGGGCGCGCAGCGTGTCCTCGGGGAACCGGTCGTCGGGGTGCGCCCTGCTCGTGTCGTACAGGGACAGCCGCCGGCCGTCCGGGCCGACGAGGTTGACGGCGCGCTTGGTGCCGGCGGGCTGCGGTACGGCGGTGAGGGGGATGCCCTGGTCGCGGTGCAGGGCGCGGACGAGGTCGCCCTCGGGGTCGTCGCCGAGGAAGTCGAGGTGGTGGGTGCGCAGGCCGAGGGCGGTCAGGGCGACGGCCACGAAGTCCCCGGTCTGGCCGGCCCGGGTCCGTATGCCGCTGTCGATCATGTAGCTGTCGGCGTACGGGATCGGCAGCTCCGGCACGTGCACGATGGTGTCGACGCCGGCCCCGCCCAGCACCAGCACGTCGATGGGGCGGGCGGCGGCAGCGGTGGCGTCACCCGGGACATACGTGATCTCCGACATGACGCCACCGTAGCGGCGGCCGCCGACAGTGCCACCCCCTAGGAGGCGGTCACCCGGCGGCGGACCGCGAACCAGCCGGCGACGAGCGCCGCCGCGATGAGGGGGACGAGGAGGAGGGTCTTGCGGCCGACCTCGGGGTCGTTGGCCATCAGGCCGAGGCAGGCCAGCAGGAACGTGATCGTGGCGATCTCGGTGACCGGGCTGCCGGGGAGCCGGAAGGCCGGGCGGCGCAGCAGGCCCGCCCGGGCCCGGCGGACGAAGACCAGGTGGCAGACCATGATGATCACCCAGGTGGAGATGATGCCCAGGGACGCCACGTTCAGGACGATCTCGAACGCCTTGCTCGGCACTAGGTAGTTCAGGCCGACGCCGAGCACACAGACGGCGCAGGTGAGCAGGATGCCGCCGTAGGGCACCTGGCTGCGGTTCATGCGGGCGGTGAACTTCGGGGCGGAGCCCGCCGTCGCCATGGAGCGCAGGATGCGGCCCGTGGAGTACAGGCCCGAGTTGAGCGAGGACATCGCCGCCGTCAGGACGACGAGGTTCATCACGTCGCCGGCCGCCGGGACGCCGATCTTCGACAGCACGGTGACGAAGGGGCTCTCGTCGGCCGAGTACACCGAGCCGGGCAGCAGGAGCGCGAGCAGGACGACGGAGCCGCAGTAGAACAGCCCGACCCGCCACATGATCGAGTTCACCGCGCGCGGGACGACCTTCTCGGGTTCGGCGGTCTCGCCCGCGGCGACCCCGACCAGCTCCAGGGCGGCGTAGGCGAAGATCACGCCCTGCATGACCAGGACGACGGGCATCGCCCCGTGCGGGAGGAGACCGCCGTTGTCCGTGATCACGCTCAGGCCGGGCGTGGTGCCGCCGACCTCGTGCCGCGTGGCGAGCAGGAAGACGCCGATGAGCATGAAGCCGACGAGGGTGGCGACCTTGACGATCGCGAACCAGAACTCCATCTCGCCGAAGATCTTCACCGAGATCAGGTTCACGGCCAGCACGACCGCCAGGGCGGCCAGCGCGAGCAGCCACTGCGGGATGTCGGTGAACAGGCTCCAGTAGTGCGTGTAGAGCGCGATCGCGGTGATGTCGGCGATCCCGGTCGTCGACCAGTTCAGGAAGTACATCCAGCCGGCGACGTAGGCGCCCTTCTCGCCGAGGAACTCGCGCGCGTACGACACGAAGGACCCGGACGAGGGGCGGTACAGGACGAGCTCGCCGAGGGCGCGCACCACGAAGAAGGCGAAGACGCCGCAGACGAGGTAGGCGAGGGCGAGTGCGGGACCCGCGCTGTGCAGGCGCCCGCCCGCGCCGAGGAAGAGGCCGGTGCCGATGGCCCCACCGATGGCGATCATGTTGACGTGGCGGGCCTTGAGGTCCTTGCTGTAACCGGCGTCGCCCGCGTCCGCGGGCGTCTGGGCCGCGTCACCGGGGGTCTCGGCCACTGCCGTGTTCACGGCGTCCTTGCTCACGGGAGGATCCACTCTCTGGTGCGCCCGAGCAGACCTCACCCGGGTTCCGGACGTACAGACGGTCCGTGCCTCGGAGCGGGCGCGGACCGAGAGGGCGCCTTCCCCCTCGCGAACCGGTCACACGGTGGCGTGCGTCACAGAGCGTGACATCCCGCCGGGTACGGTCCGGTGCGTCGCGGGAGGTGTCACAGCATTGGTGCGACAGCGATACTGCTGCACATGACGACCGGCACCGGGGAGACGACCCTCACGATCGACGAGCTGGCCGCGCGGGCGGGGACCACGGTCCGCACGGTGCGGTTCTACGGCACCAAGGGCCTGCTGCCGCCCCCGGTGATCGGCCCGCGCCGGGTGGGGCACTACGGGCGCGAGCATCTGGCCCGGCTGGCGCTCATCGAGGAGCTGCAGCACCAGGGCATGACGCTGGCGGCCATCGAGCGGTACCTCCAGCAGCTCCCGCCGGATCTGGACGCCCACGACCTCGCCGTGCATCGGGCCGTGGTCGCCTCCTGGGCGCCGGAGAGCGTGGAGACGGTCCCGCGCGCCGAGCTGGAGCGGCGGGCGGGGCGCGCGCTCGACGACGGCGACGTGGCACGGCTGGCCGCGATGGGGGTGGTCGCGGCCGGTGACGGCGATGCCTACCGCGTCGACCTGGGGCTGCTGCGGCTCGGCGTACGGCTGCTGGACGTGCCGCTGTCCCCGGAGGCGATCCTCGCGTCGCGCAAGGTGCTCATCGAACACGCGCGCGACGCGGCACGGGAGCTGTCGCGCCTCTTTCGCCAGGAGGTCGAGGAGCGGGCCGCCCAGGACGTGAAGTCGCTGTCGGCGTCGATGCAGCCGATGGTGGTGCAGGCGCTGCTGACGGCCTTCCAGCGGTCGCTGCGCGAGGAGCTGCGGGAGTGGCTGGGCGGCGACACCCCGACCGGCGGGGACGGGCCGGCGGACGGGGACGACCCGGCGCACGGGGACGCCTGACCGGCGCGGGTCCCGGGACATCCGTCCGGGGACCCGCGCCGGCGGGGCGACGCGTCACCGGCCGTCGGTGAACGCCTCCCCCTTCTCCGCCTTCTCCACCAGCAGCGCCGGCGGCGTGAACCGCTCGCCGTACGCCGCCGCCAGCTCGCGCGCGCGGGCCGTGAAACCGGCCACGCCGCCCTCGTAGCCGTTGATGTACTGGAGCACGCCGCCCGTCCAGCCGGGGAAGCCGATGCCCAGGATGGAGCCGATGTTGGCGTCGGCGACGGACGTCAGGACGCCCTCCTCCAGCAGCCGCACGGTGTCCAGCGCCTCCGAGAACAGCATGCGTTCCTGCATGTCCCGGAACGGGATCCGCGCGCTCTCGCGCGTGAAGTGCTCACGCAGGCCCGGCCACAGACCGGCCCGCTTGCCGTCCTCGCCGTACTCGTAGAAGCCCGCGCCGCCGCCGCGGCCGGGGCGGTCGAACTCGTCGACCATGCGGTCGATGACGGCCTCGGCGGGGTGCGGTGTCCAGGTGCCGCCCGCCTCCTCGACGGCCCGCTTGGACTCGTTTCGGATCTTGCGCGGGAGCGTCAGGGTCAGTTCGTCCATCAGGGACAGGACCTTGGCGGGGTAGCCGGCCTGCGCCGCCGCCTGCTCGACCGACGCGGGCTCGATGCCCTCGCCGACCATCGCCACGCCCTCGTTGATGAACTGGCCGATGACCCGGGAGGTGAAGAAGCCGCGGGAGTCGTTGACGACGATCGGCGTCTTGTTGATCTGCCGGACCAGGTCGAAGGCGCGCGCGAGCGCCTCCTCCCCCGTCCGCTCGCCCTTGATGATCTCCACGAGCGGCATCTTGTCGACCGGCGAGAAGAAGTGCAGCCCGATGAAGTCGGCCTGGCGCTCCACGCCCTCGGCGAGGGCGGTGATCGGCAGCGTCGAGGTGTTGGAGCACAGCAGCGCGTCCGGCTCGACGATGTTCTGGATCTCCTGGAACACCTTGTGCTTGAGCTCGGGGTTCTCGAACACGGCCTCGATGACCGCGTCGCAGCCGGCCACGTCCTGCGGGTCGGCCGTCGGGGTGATGCGGGCCAGCAGCGCGTCGGCCTTCTCCCGCGTCGTACGGCCCCGGGAGACCGCCTTGGCGCAGAGCGTCTCCGAGTAGCCCTTGCCCTTGACGGCGGCTTCCAGGGCCACATCCTTCAGGACGACCTCGATGCCGGCGCGGGCGCAGGAGTAGGCGATGCCCGCGCCCATCATCCCGGCGCCGAGGACGGCGACCTTGCGGACCTGGCGCGGCTCGACGCCCTTCGGCCGGTTGGCGCCGGAGTTGACGGCCTGGAGGTCGAAGAAGAACGCCTGGATCATGTTCTTGGAGGTCTGGCCGGCCGCCAGCTCCACGAAGTAGCGCGCCTCGATGACCTGCGCGGTCTCGAAGTCGACCTGGGCGCCCTCGACGGCCGCCGCGAGGATGTTGCGGGGCGCCGGGTAGGGCGCGCCGCCCGTCTGCTTGCGCAGGTTGGCCGGGAAGGCGGGCAGGTTCGCCGCGAACTTGGGGTTCGCGGGAGTGCCGCCCGGGATGCGGTAGCCGGGCCGGTCCCAGGGCTGCTGGGACTCGGGGTGGGCGTCGATGTAGGCGCGGGCCTTGGCGAGCAGTTCCTCGCGGGTGCCCGCCACGTCGTCGACGAGGCCGTTCTCCAGGGCGCGCTTCGGGCTGTACTGGGTGCCCTGGAGGAGGACCTTCAGCAGGGCGTCGGCGATGCCGAGCAGCCGGACGGTGCGGACGACGCCGCCTCCGCCGGGCAGCAGGCCGAGGGTGACCTCCGGGCAGCCGATCTTGGAGCCGGGCGCGTCGAGCGCGACACGGTGGTGGCAGGCGAGGGCGATCTCGTAGCCGCCGCCGAGGGCCGCGCCGTTCAGGGCGGCGACGACCGGCTTGCCGAGGGTCTCGATGCGGCGCAGTTGGCGCTTGATGGCCATGCCGCCCTCGAAGAGCTGCTGGGCGGTCTCCGGGGTGACCTGGATGAGGTCGCGCAGGTCGCCGCCCGCGAAGAAGGTCTTCTTGGCGGAGGTGATGATGACACCGCGGATGGTGTCCTTCTCCGCCTCGAGGCGGTCCGTGATCACGGCGAGCGAGTCGCGGAACGCCTGGTTCATGGTGTTGGCCGACTGGTCCGGGTCGTCCAGGACGAGGGTGACGACGCCGTCGCCGTCCTGTTCCCAGCGGATGGTGGTGGATTCAGTGCTCATGTGGGAGTGCTCCGTGTGATCCGTCGTATCCGTCGGGAGGGGGTCAGATGCGCTCGACGATGGTGGCGACGCCCATGCCGCCGCCGACGCAGAGCGTGGCGAGGCCGTACCGCTTGTCCTGGCGCTCGAGCTCGTCGACGAGCGAGCCGAGGATCATGGCGCCGGTGGCGCCGAGCGGGTGACCGAGGGCGATCGCGCCGCCGTTGACGTTGACCTTGTCCAGCGACAGACCCATGTCCTTGACGAAGCGCAGGACGACCGCGGCGAACGCCTCGTTGATCTCGACCAGGTCGATGTCGTCGATGGTCAGGCCGGCCTTGGCGAGCGCCTTGCGGGTGGCGGGCGCCGGACCGGTGAGCATGATGGTGGGCTCGGAGCCGGAGACGGCGGCGGAGACGATCCGCGCGCGGGGGGTGAGGCCGTAGCGCTCGCCGACCTCCTTGTTCCCGACGGCGACGAGGGAGGCGCCGTCCACGATGCCGGAGGAGTTGCCCGCGTGGTGGACGTGATCGATCTTCTCGACCCAGTGGTACTTCTGCAGCGCGACGGCGTCGAAGCCGCCGAGGTCGCCGATGTCCGCGAAGGACGGCTTGAGCTTGCCGAGGGAGTCGGCGGTGGTGCCGGGGCGCATGTGCTCGTCGTGGTCGAGGACGACGAGGCCGTTGCGGTCCTTGACCGGGACGACGGACCGGTCGAAGCGGCCCTCCTTCCAGGCCGTCGCCGCCCGCTCCTGGGAGAGGGCCGCGTACTCGTCGACGTCGCGGCGGGTGAAGCCCTCGATGGTGGCGATGAGGTCGGCGCCGATGCCCTGCGGCACGAAGTTGACGTCCAGGTTGGTCATGGGGTCGTTGAACCAGGCGCCGCCGTCCGAGGCCATCGGCACCCGGGACATGGATTCGACTCCGCCCGCGAGGACCAGGTCCTCCCAGCCGGAGCGGACCTTCATCGCCGCCAGGTTGACGGCTTCCAGGCCGGAGGCGCAGAAGCGGTTCTCCTGCACGCCCGCCACCGTGTCGGGCAGGCCGGCCGCGATCGCGGCGATCCGGGCGATGTCGGAGCCCTGGTCGCCGACGGGGCCGACGACGCCGAGCACGATGTCGTCCACGGCCGCCGGGTCCAGGTCGGGGAACCGGTCGCGGATCTCGTGGATCAGGCCGACGACCAGGTCGATGGGCTTGGTGCCGTGCAGGGCGCCGTTCGCCTTGCCGCGGCCCCGGGGGGTGCGGATCGCGTCGTACACATACGCTTCGGTGCTCACAAGCAAGCCTTTCGGGGTGAGGGTCAGCCCAGCAGGGAACGGCCGATGATCTCCTTCATGATCTCGGTCGTCCCGCCGTAGATGGTCTGGATGCGGCCGTCCGTGAAGGCCCGTGCCACCGGATGTTCGCTCATGTAGCCGTACCCGCCATGCAGTTGCAGACAGCGGTCGGCGACGCGCTTCTGGAGTTCGGTCGCCCACCACTTGGCCATCGAGGCGTGGACGGCGTCGAGCTCGCCGCGGTCGTGGTCCGCTATGCAGCGGTCCAGGAAGGTGCGGGTGACCGCGCACTCGGTGGCCATCTCGGCCACCTCGAAGCGGATGTGCTGCTTGGTCGCCAGGGGGCGGCCGAACGCCTCGCGCTCCTTGACGTACGCGGTGGTGACCTCCAGCAGGTGCTCGGCGGCGGCGATCGCGGCGACGGCGATGCTCAGGCGTTCCTGCGCGAGATTCGTCATCAGGTGCACGAACGCGCCGTCGAGCCGGCCGAGCAGGTTCTCCTTGGGGACGCGTACGTCGTGGAAGAACAGCTCGGCGGTGTCCTGGGCCTTCTGGCCGATCTTGTCGAGGTTGCGGCCGCGCTCGAAGCCGTCCATACCGCGTTCGACGACGAGCAGCGACAGCCCGCGCGCGCCGCCCTCGGGGGTGGTCTTCGCCACGACGATCACGAGGTCGGCGAGGAGGCCGTTCGAGATGAACGTCTTGGAGCCGTTGAGGACCCAGTGGTCGCCGTGGTCCTCGGCGTGGGTGCGGATGCCCTGCAGGTCGGAGCCGGCGCCGGGCTCGGTCATGGCGATGGCGGTGATGAGCGTGCCGTCGCAGAAGCCGGGCAGCCACCGGCGCTTCTGCTCGTCGGTGGCGAGGCCGGTCAGATAGGGGCCGATGATGTCGTTGTGCAGCCCGAGGGCGAGCCCCGGGGCGCCGGCGCGGGTGAACTCCTCGGCGAGCACGGCGCTGTAGCGGAAGTCGGGGGTGCCGCCGCCCCCGTACTCCTCGGGCACGGCGAAGCCGAGCAGTCCCTGTTTGCCGGCCGCGCGCCAGGCGTCGCGGGAGACGATGCCGGCCTTCTCCCACTGCTCGTAGTGCGGCAGCACCTCCCTGGCGAGGAAGGCGCGCACGGTCTCCCGGAACGCGTCGTGCTCGGGAGCGAAGATCTGCCGCTTCATGCGAGGTCCTTCGTGGTTTCGGGGTGGGCGGACAGGCCGGGCACGTCCCAGTCGCGGGCGACGTCCGCGGTGCCCGCCCCCGGCCGCGCCGGTCCGGTGCGTACGGCGGTGGGGGTGGCCGAGAACCGGGGCGCGGGGGCCGGCTGGGTGAGGCCGTCGTGGTCGGTGAAGGTGCCGCGGGCGGCGAGGTGCGGATCGTGCGGGGCCTCGCCCAGGGTCAGGACGGGGGCCACGCAGGCGTCGGCGCCGTCGAAGACGGCCGTCCACTCGTCGCGGGTACGGGCCCTGAAGCGGGCGGCGACCGCCTCGCGCAGCTCGCCCCAGCGGCCGATGTCGGTGCGGGCGCCGGTGTGCTCCGGCAGGCCGAGGAGGGTGACGAACTCCTCGTAGAAGCGCGGTTCCAGGGCCCCGACGGCCATGTACCGCCCGTCGGCGGTCTCGTAGGTGCCGTAGTAGGGGCAGCCGCCGTCGAGGAGGTTGGCGCCGCGCCGGTCCTGCCAGCCGCCGGCGGCGAGCATGCCGTGGATCATCGCGGAGAGGTGGGCGGTGCCGTCGACGATGGCGGCGTCGACGACCTGTCCCTCGCCGGTCGCCCGCGCGTGGTGCAGGGCGGCGAGGACACCGACGACGAGGTAGAGGGAGCCGCCCGCGTAGTCGCCGAGCAGATTGGCGGGGACGGCGGGCGGTTCGCCGGGGGCGCCGATCATGCCGAGGGTGCCGGTGCGCGCGATGTACGCGATGTCGTGGCCGGCGCGGTCGGCGAGGGGGCCGTCCTGGCCCCAGCCGGTCATCCGGCCGTAGACCAGCCGGGGGTTGCGGGCGTGGCAGGCGTCCGGTCCGACGCCGAGGCGCTCGGCCACTCCGGGGCGGTAGCCCTCGACGAGGATGTCGGCGCGGGCGACCAGGTCGAGGACGCGGGCGGCACCGCCGGGGGCCTTGAGGTCGACGATCACCGAGCGTTTGTTGCGGTTGGTGATGTCGTACGCGGGGTCGATTCCCAGGCCCGGTCCGCCGGGGCGGTCGACGCGGACGACGTCGGCGCCCAGGTCGGCGAGGAGCATGGCGGCGAACGGGCCGGGCCCGATCCCGGCCAGCTCGACCACGCGCACGCCGGTGAGCGGGCCCTGTCCTGGCGTCGTCGCCATCCTGCCCCCAGGTGTGTGACACAACTGCTGTAACACCAGTGATGCTAAGAAGGTGCGCCGGTCGGCACAAGAGCAAGCGCTTAGGAAGTTACCCGTCGGAAGGCCCGGCGGCGAACCCATCCGGCGCCCTCATCGCGCGTCCAGCTCCGCGATCAGCCGTCTCGGGGCGATGACGCGGTAGCTCTCCTCCACCCACTCGCACAGCAGTGCGGCAGCCGGGGCGCCCTCCGGCTCCAGCGGCACCCGCACCCAGCCCGCCCGGCCCAGCCCGTATCCGGCGGGCTCCGCGCCCGGGCAGGTCAGGGCGTGCGTGTGGATCGCCTCGTCCTTCAGCTTCACGGTCACCCCCAGCGGGTGGCCGCCGTCGGGGGCGCCCAGGAAGACGAACACCTTCCTGTTGACCTTCGCCACGGTGTCCCCCCAGGGGAACTCCTCGGCCGCGCACGGCAGACCGAGGGCGAACTCGCGCACTTTTTCCCACTTCTTCAGGGCAGTCCTGGGCACGGCCACCGCCTCACCTCCGGGCTCGTCGTCGGGCTCCGCGCACCTCACGCTAGCCTCGGCCACCGACAACGGCGCGTGGTGCGGAACGAGGGGTGTCATGAGCAGGCTGAACAGGTCGGACCGTCCGTACGACGTCGTGCTCTTCGGAGCGACCGGGTTCGTGGGGGTGCTGACCGCGGAGTACCTGGCCGCCCACGCGCCCGAGGGCCTGCGGTGGGCCGTCGCCGGGCGCGGCAAGGCGAAGCTGGAGGCGCTGCGCGCGTCGCTGCCCGAGGGCTCGGAGCCCGGCGTGCTGGAGGCGGACGTCGCCGACCCGGCGTCGCTGCGCCGGCTCGCCGAGCAGGCGCGCGTGGTGGCCTCGACGGTGGGGCCGTACGTGCGGTACGGCGAGGACCTGGTGGCGGCCTGCGCGGACACCGGCGCCGATTATCTCGACCTGAGCGGCGAGCCGGAGTTCGTGGACCTGATGTACGTCCGGCACGACGCACGGGCGCGCGAGACGGGCGCCCGGCTGGTGCACGCCTGCGGTTTCGACTCGATCCCGCACGACCTCGGGGCGTACTTCACCGTGCGTCAGCTTCCGGAGGGGGTGCCGCTGACGGTCGACGCGTACGTGACGGCCGACGCCGCCTTCTCGGGCGGCACGTTCGCCTCGGCGCTGAACCAGTTCGCGCGCGGCCGGCAGATGATCGCCGCCGCCCGGGACCGGGCCCGGCACGAGCCGAGGCTGATGGGCCGCCGGGCGCTGGCACCGGCGGGGGCGCCGCGGTTCGCCAAGGAGGTCGGCGCGTGGGCGCTGCCGCTGCCGACGATCGACCCGCAGATCGTGAAGCGTTCCGCGCGGGCGCTGGAGCGGTACGGCCCCGACTTCCGCTACCGCCACTACGCCGCCGTACGGCGGCTGCCCGTCGCGGTGGGCGGGGTCGGGGCGATGGGCGCGCTGTTCACGGCGGCCCAGCTGCCGCCGGCCCGGCGCTGGCTGTCCGACCGGCTCAAGCCGGGTGAGGGCCCCGGCCCTGAGAAGCGGGCGAAGAGCTGGTTCTCGGTCCGGTTCGTCGGCGAGGGCGGCGGGCGGCGGGTGTTCACCGAGGTGTCCGGGGGCGACCCCGGCTACGGCGAGACGGCCAAGATGTTCGCGGAGTCGGCGCTCTGCCTGGCCTTCGACGAGCTGCCGGAAACGGCCGGCCAGGTCACCACGGCGGTCGCGATGGGCGACGCGCTGACCGAGCGGCTGCGCGCGGCCGGCATCACGTTCCGGGTGGCCGCCACCCGCTGACCCGGCGCCTCAGAAGGGCCACTCCACCAGCGTGTAGACCATCCCGGCGATCCATCCGAACCCCGCCAGCACGCCCACGACCAGCGCGGCCGTCACGGCACGCTCGACGGGACGGCCGGGGTCGGCCAGCGGCTTGGGCGAACGGTGTGTCGTCATGCCCCCACCCTGCCGAGCCCCACGGGACGGCCACATCCGTACGGCTACTCAGTCGGGCTACTCAGGGGGCCCGACCGGGTCGCCTGAGCGCAGCCTTCAGAGGCTGTCCTGCCGGGAGGCCGTCGCCTGCTTCAGGGCGCGGCGGCAGAGGCTGTCCGCGTGGCGGGTTGTTTCCGGGAGGCGGTAGGTGGGGGTCAGAGCGAGGGTGTGGGCGCAGGCCGTGTCGAGGCTCGTACGGTGGCCGACCGAGACGAAGACCGGCTTGACGCCCTCGCGGGTGCGCAGGGCGCGGCCCACCTCCTCGTCACCGGCCAGGAGCGGCGTGGCCGAGCCGCGTGCGGCGGCGGGGGTGTCGTAGGTGAAGGTGAACGGGTTCTTGGCGACGCCGATCGTGGGCAGGCCGGTGAGGACGCCGAGGTGGCTGGCGAGGCCGAAACGGCGGGGGTGGGCGAGGCCGTAGCCGTCGCAGACGACGAGGCCCGGCGGGCACGGCAGGTCGTCCAGGGCCGCCAGGACGGTCGGTATCTCCCGGAAGGCGAGCAGGCCGGGGACGTAGGGGAAGGAGATCCGCCCGACGGCCGTGGACTGGGCGACAACCTCCAGGCTCGCCGCGTCGAGGACGACGGCCGCGGCCGCCACCACGTCCCGCGCGTCGTCGTAGGCCACGTCCACGCCGGTGACGTGCCCGGTCCCGGGCTCCGGGCCCGGTTCGTCGCGCACCACCCGGCGCCGCAGCTCGTCCTGGACGGCGCGGGCCTCTTCCTCGGTCGCGGGCCAGCCCGCGGGAACACTGACGCTGGTCATGGTGTGTCAGAGGGTACGAGGCAGGAGAGGACCCCCGTGACGGCGGAGGCTGGTTGGCCGTCGCGGGGGCCGGTCTGGGGGGGGGCGAACAGCTCGTCGCGTGCGATGGGTTCGCCCTCGTCACCGGGTCCGTCGCCACGTCGACGGCGCCCGGACGCGCGCGGTCCCGTGGGACGCGGCGCTCATGCTCACTTGCCCAGTGCCTGCTTGAGCTGGCTCTTGTTCATGTCCGAACGCCCGTGGATGTTCCGCTTCTTCGCCTCCTCGTACAGCTGGTCCCGGGTAGGGCCCTGCGGGCCCTCGCCCGACCGCTCGCCGCCCCGCCGGCCCGAGGACTTGTCCTGGATCGAGGTGCGGCTGGCCGTCTTGGACTCGCCGGACCGGGCGCGCTCCTTGTTCACCGTCCGCGACGCGATCTCCTTGGCGCGCGAGGTGCTCTCGCCCCGGTCCTGGGCGCTCTTCTTGATGTGCTCGTACTGGCGTTCCCGCTTCGGGCTGGAACCGGCTGGCATGGGGTCACTCCTCTCGCCGTCCGGTCACCGGGTACCCCGTTTCCGCTCATCTCTCCCAAAGCGCCACCCTTCCGTGTTCGCCCGCGGCCCAGCAGCCCCCGTCGGACGCGCAGTCCACCGTGTCGTAGGAGCCGGTGTCGACCGTCCGCCAGGTGCGTCCGCCGTCGGTGGTCAGGTCCGTCCCGGTGGGGCCGACCGCGAGGGCGGCGGAGCGGCTGTGCGGCAGCCAGGCGACGCCCGAACGGTAGGCGGGCGGGGGCGTGTCCGCGGGATTCCAGTGCCGGCCGCCGTCGCCGGTGCGGGCCGCGGCCTGCGGGGAGGTCTGGTCGGGGCGGTAGTCGCCGCCGACCGCGAGGCCGTGCGCCCGGTCGCGGAAGGCCAGCGCGAAGACCCCGCGGGCCGGGTCGCCGGCCGGGACGGGCGTGTCGGCGGCCGTCCAGGTCAGTCCCCGGTCGGCGGAGTGCAGCACACGCGCGCGTGCCGCCCCGCCGGTCGCCAGCCACACGTCCTTGGCCCCGGCGGTGACGAGGCACTGCCCGCTCGCCGCGAACCCGGCCTCGCCGTCGAGTGCGGGCGGCATCCCGGTGTCCGGCAGCACCGTCCAGGAGCGGCCGCCGTCCTTCGTGGACAGGATGCGGAACCGGCCGTCGACCGGGTCGCTCATGGCCAGGCCGTGGCGGTGGTCGAAGAAGGCCACGCAGTCGTAGAAGGCCCGTGCGTCGGTGTTGCGGAAGGTCTCCGTCCAGGTCGCGCCGCCGTCGTCGGTGCGGTACACCCGGGACGCCTCGCCCTCCCCGATGGACAGCGCCACGGCCCGCCGCGCGTCGAACGCCTCGACGTCCCGGAACTGCAGTTCGGCGGCGCCGGGCGGCGACACGTCCCGCCAGCTCGCCCCGCCGTCGGTGGTGCGCAGCACGGTGCCCGCGGTGCCCGCCAGCCAGGCGGTGCTCCGGCTGACGGCCGACAGGCCCCTGAAGCGCACCTCGGGAGCGCCGCTGTCCTTCGGCGCCCAGTGCGGCGCCGGGTGCGCTGCCCGGCCCTGCGGCTCCCGGGCCTGGGCGGGCGCGGCCGTCAGCGCGGCCAGGACCGCCCCGCACACCACCGTCGCGGCTACCGCCCAGGAGGTCCGTCCCATCCGTCGCCTGCTCCCCGAACGCCTCATGGCGCGCGAAGCTAGTCCACCGTCACCCCGGCGTCCAGACGGCCTCATCGGGCACAGACGACCTTCCGGGCACGGGAGGGCGAAGGCGGCAGGTGGGTGCATGAAGGCGGTGACAGAGGTCACTCGGCCGCGGGGTGCACGGAATGGCTGATTCCGTCGTCTCTACAAGTACCCGTCCCGCCCGCCCGGAACTCCGTCCCGCCGTCACAAGGGAGCAAGGCGTTGTCCACCGTCATCGAGCAGCCCGTAGAGGCCCGCCTGGTCGCCGCCGCGCCGCGCATGCAGCGCATCCCCGCGACCCTGCACTACGACCGGCGCGACCCGTTCGCCGTCCGGATGACCTTCCCCGCCCCGGCCACCCTGGAGGGCGTCGAGGTCTGCTGGACCTTCAGCCGCGAGCTGCTGCTGGCCGGCCTGGAGGAACCCCAGGGCGACGGCGACGTCCGGGTGCGGCCGTACGGGTACGACCGTACGGTGCTGGAGTTCCACGCCCCGGAGGGCACCGCGGTGGTGCACATCCGCTCGGGCGAGGTGCGCCGGTTCCTGCGCTCCACGAGCGAACTGGTCCCCCTCGGCCTGGAACACCTCCAGCTCGACATGGACCGCGACCTGGCGGAGCTCATGCGGGACGCCTGCTGACGCTCCGCCGCCGGGCTTCCCACGGGGCCCAGCGCCGGGCCGTAATCCGGTTGACACCGTCCGCACCCCCTCCTACGTTGTACAACGGTCCTGTTGCCGTCGATTGGAGAAGGACGTTGCTCGTCTGAGGTCCTGAGACACCGCGTCACACCACCCGTGTGTGCACGCCGCGTGCGACCTCGGCGTCCGAGCCGTCCCAGCCGTCCTCACGGAACAGGGCTTTTCTCATGCCCAGGGCCTCTCACCGCCCGCCGGTCGCCGGTGTCTCGATACGCGTTTGCCCCTGTTCGTCCGAGCAACCGCGGAGGCGCCCCCTCATGTCAACTTCCATCAGCTGTACCTCCCTGTCCTTCTCCTGGCCCGACGGATCCTCCGTCTTCGAAGGCCTGGACGTCGCGTTCGGTCCCGGCAGGACCGGGCTCGTCGGCGTCAACGGATCGGGAAAATCCACCCTGTTGAAGCTCATCGCCGGTGAACTCGCCCCGGCCGACGGCGCCGTGCGCGTCGCGGGCGAGATCGGCTACCTGCCGCAGAACGTCACGCTCGACACCGCGCTGCGCGTCGACCAGGCGCTCGGCATCGACGCGAAGCGGGCCGCGCTGCACGCCATCGAGGCGGGCGACGTGGCCGAGGAGCACTTCGAGACCGTCGGCGACGACTGGGACGTGGAGGAGCGTGCCCTCGCCACCCTCGGCGAACTCGGCCTCGGCCACGTCGCGTTGGACCGCACGATCGGCGAGGTGTCGGGCGGCGAGTCGGTGCTGCTGCGGCTGGCCGCGCTGCTGCTGCGCCGGCCGGACGTCCTGCTCCTCGACGAGCCCACCAACAACCTCGACCTGTACGCCCGCCGGCGGCTGTACACGGCCGTCGAGTCCTGGCCGGGGGTGATGGTCGTGGTCAGCCACGACCGTGAACTCCTCGACCTGGTCGACCAGATCGCCGATCTGCGCTCCGGCACGATCAGCTGGTACGGCGGCAACTACTCGGCCTACGAGGTGGCTCTCGCCACCGAGCAGGAGGCGGCCGAGCGCATGGTGCGGGTCGCCGAGGCCGACCTGAAGAAGCAGAAGCGTGAACTGGTCGACGCCCAGGTCAAGCTGGCCCGCCGCAAGCGGTACGGCCAGAAGATGTGGGACCAGAAGCGCGAGCCGAAGATCGTCATGGGTGCCCGCAAGCGGGCGGCACAGGAGTCCGCGGGCAAGCACCGCATCATGCACGAGGAGAAGCTCGCCGAGGCCAGGGAGCGCCTGGACGACGCGGTGGACGCCGTACGGGACGACGACGAGATCCGCGTCGACCTGCCGTACACGGCCGTCCCTCCGGGCCGCAGCGTGCTCGCGCTGCGGGAACTGGAGGTGAGGTACGGGGCACGGGTGCCCGGCGGCCTGGATCTGCACGGCCCGGAGCGGATCGCGCTGGTCGGGCGCAACGGCTCGGGCAAGACGACGTTGCTGCGGACCATCGCCGGGGAACTGGCCCCGGTGGCGGGCGAGGTGACGGCGCACGTCCCGCTGCGCTTCCTGCCGCAGCGCCTCGACGTCCTCGACGACGAGGCGTCCGTCGTGGAGAACGTCGCCCGGTTCGCGCCGGGTGCCGGCAACAACCGGATCCGGGCGCAGCTGGCCCGCTTCCTGTTCCGGGGCGCCCGCGCCGACCAGCTCGCGGCGACGCTCTCGGGCGGCGAGCGGTTCCGGGCTGCCCTGGCCGCGCTGATGCTGGCCGAGCCGGCGCCGCAGCTGCTGATGCTGGACGAGCCGACGAACAACCTGGACATGGCGAGCGCACGGCAGCTCACCTCGGCGCTGGACTCGTACGAGGGGGCGCTGATCGTGGCCAGCCACGACCTGCCGTTCCTGGAGTCGGTCGGCATCACGCGCTGGCTGACGATCGAGGAGGGAGAGCTGAGGGAAACCACCGCGGAAGCGGTCGGGTATCCCGCCTGACATCACCGCCATCAGAAGCCGCGGCCTGGGCGCAGGGGTTTCCTACGGACGGGTAGCCCCTGCATGATGGCCGTCCGGTGCCCCCCTTCATCAGGGGTCCCGGTCCTGCCACCGATCCGAAAGATCCCGTCGTGCCCAGCAAGAAGGCCCTCGTCCGCCGCCCCGGTCCGCGTCTCGCCGAGGGGCTGGTCACGCACGTCGAGCGGACGGAGGTCGACGTCGACCTCGCGCTCGATCAGTGGGAGGCGTACGCGGGGGCCCTTCGCGCACACGACTGGGAGACCATCGAGGTGGACCCGGCCGACGACTGCCCCGACTCGGTGTTCGTCGAGGACACGGTCGTGATGTACCGCAACGTCGCCCTGATCGCCCGGCCCGGCGCCGAGTCCCGCCGGCCCGAGACCGAGGGCGTGGAGGAGGCCGTCGCCTCGCTGGGCTGCTCGGTGAACTGGATCTGGGAGCCGGGCACGCTGGACGGCGGCGACGTCCTGAAGGTCGGCGACACGGTCTACGTCGGCCGGGGCGGCCGCACCAACGCGGCCGGGGTGCAGCAACTGCGGGCCGCCTTCGAACCGCTCGGGGCGCGCGTCATCGCCGTACCGGTCAGCAAGGTGCTGCACCTGAAGTCGGCGATCACCGCGCTGCCCGACGGGACCATCCTCGGCCATGAGCCGGTCGCCGTCGACATCAGTGAGTTCGAGAAGCTGGAGGGCTGTGTGACATGCCTCTCGGTGCGGATGCGGGAGCTGTACGCCTGACCAGCTGAGCACGTCACTCGTCCGATACCGCGACCTGCGTGTCGCGGGGCTTCGCGCGTACCGGCGCGGTTCCGGCGGAGCAGTGGCTGATCAGCGGTCTTTACGACGCCCTTAACCTACGGCTTCGTAACCTACGGATTCGTAGCCTACGATTCCGTAAGTTGCCGGCACCGCTCGCCGGTCCCACCGCTCACGCAGTCCCGTCCCCCTGGAGTTCCCGTGACGATCACCTCCCCGCACCTCGGCAGCCCCGCCGTCTGGACCGACGCCCGCCTGCTGTACGCCCTGGAGGAAGTGGTCGAGAAGGAACTCAACCGGCATCTGGGTATCGCCAAGGACTGGATGCCGCACGAGTACGTCCCGTGGACGGACGGCCGCAACTTCCCCGGCCTGTTCGAGGACGGCGAGGCCTGGGACAAGGAGCAGTCCAAGGTCACCGAGATCGGCCGGATCGCGCTGGTGGTGAACCTGCTGACCGAGGACAACCTCCCCAGCTACCACCACGAGATCGCCTCGATCTTCGGCCGTGACGGCGCCTGGGGCACCTGGGTGCACCGCTGGACCGCCGAGGAGGGCCGGCACGGCATCGTGATGCGCGACTACCTGCTGACCTCGCGCGCGGTGGACCCGGACAAGCTGGAGCAGTTCCGCATGTCCCACATGAGCGAGGGCTTCGAGTCGGACAACCGCCACTCGATGCTGCACTCGATCGCCTACGTCGCCTTCCAGGAGCTGGCCACCCGCATCTCGCACCGCAACACCGGCCACCAGTCCGGCGACCCGGTCTGCGACCGCATGCTGGCCCGCATCGCGACCGACGAGAACCTCCACATGGTCTTCTACCGCAACCTGCTGAAGGCCGCCTTCGAACTCGCGCCCGACCTCACCATGCAGGCGGTCCGCGACGTCGTCGTGAACTTCCGCATGCCCGGCCACGGCATCCCCGGCTTCGAGCGCGCCGCCGCCCAGATGGCCATCGGCGAGGTCTACAACCTGCGCATCCACCACGACGACGTGATCCAGCCGGTGCTGCGCTTCCTGAAGATCATGGAGATCGACGGCCTCGGCCCGGAGGGGAAGCAGGCGCAGGAGGAACTGGGGCTGTTCATGGGCGGCCTGGACGCCGAGGCGGCGAAGTTCGACGAGAAGCTGGCGGCGCGCAAGGCCCGCATGGCGGCCCGCGCCGCCGGCTGACCCGGGCGCGGGACCGGCCGGGCTCAGGCCCGGCGCGAGGTGCGCCTGATCTCCAGGCGCTCCTTCTCGGACAGGCCGCCCCAGACACCGAAGCGCTCGTCGTGGTCGAGCGCGTAGTCCAGGCAGGCGGAGCGGATCGGGCACAGCCCGCAGATCCGCTTCGCCTCCCGGACGGAGCTGCCCGGCTCAGGGAAGAAGAAGTCCGCCCCGGTCTGTGCGCACAGCGCCTCTTCCTGCCAGGCCAGGTCGGCCGGGGTGACCGGCGTGCCCGCTGTGATCGTGTCGATGTGCATGGGCAGGATCGTGCCCGGCCGCGAAAAACGTTCGATCAACGCGCGATCAACGCCGCCTCGCCGGCCCCGGGCCGCCTCGATCGTGCCGCTCCCCCTGTCCCCGCGCACGGCGGCGCGCGGAAGTGGACGACCACCCCGGCAGACGGCGGTGTTCCGGCAGCGCCCGCCGGGGCGCGGTGGAAGACTCGGCGGTGCAGACACCGGGACCCTTCCGAGGAGGGCGATGATGCTCACCACCCGCTACGTCACCGGAGCGCCGAACTGGATCGACCTCGGCACGCCCGACCTCGACGGTGCCGCTGCCTTCTACGGCGGCCTGTTCGGCTGGCGGCTCCGGCCGGGCGGACCGGAGACCGGCGGATACGGCTTCTTCCAGCTCGACGGCAGGACGGCGGCCGCCGGGATGCGGACCTCCGAGGAGCAGGGGCCGCCCTCCTGGACGGTGTACTTCCAGACCCCGGACGCGCAGGCCACCGCGGAGGCCGCCGAAAAGGCGCACGGCTCGGTGCTGATGCAGCCGATGGACGTGCTGGACCAGGGCCGCATGGCGCTCCTCGCCGACAAGTCGGGGGCGTCCTTCGGGGTCTGGCAGCCCCGCGCGAACCAGGGCCTCGACGTCGTGCGTGAGCCGGGCTCCCTGCGCTGGCTGGAGCTGTACACGACGGACGTGCCGGCGGCGGCGGGCTTCTACAACGCCACGCTCGGCATGGAGACCTTCGCCCTGGACTTCTACGGCGGCACCTACACGGCCCTCAGCCCGGGCGGGCAGGGCGAGGACGGCGTGTTCGGCGGGGTGGTCGACAAGGCCGACGATCCGGCGGAGGCGCAGAGCCCGTCGCACTGGCTGCCGTACTTCGAGGTCACCGACACGGACGCGGCCGTCGAGAAGGCGCGGGAGGGCGGCGGCACCGTGCGGATGCCGGCCACGGACCTCCCGGAGGTCGGCCGGATCGCCAAGCTGGCCGACCCCTACGGCGCCCGCTTCGCGGTGATCCGGAGCGTGGACTGACCGGCCAGGAGATGGCTCGTCGTCAGGCCGGAGCCCGGCGTGATCGGCGAGCCACCCTAGGCCGACGCGCGCCGGACCAGGGTGGTCGGCAGGACCACGCTGGACGGGGCGGAGGCGACGGGCTCGTCGGCGGGGCGCCGGTCGAGCTCGCGCAGCAGCAGCCGGGCCATCAGCCGGCCCATCTCCTCTATGTCCTGACGGACCGTGGTGAGGGCCGGATCGGTCTGTTCGGCCACCGGCAGCATGTCGTCGAACCCGATCACGGCCACGTCGTCCGGCACCCGCCGCCCGGCCTCCCGCAGCACGCGCAGCGCGCCGGCCGCAGTCAGGTCGTTGGCGGCGAACACGGCGTCCACGTCGGGGCGGCGCTCCAGCAGTTCCCGCATCGCGCGCTCACCGCCGGCCGGGGTGAAGTCGCCCTCGGCGATGAGCCGCGGGTCGGCGTCGACCATGACGTCCCGGTACCCGTCCAGCCGGTCCACCGCCGACGTCTGGTCGAGGGCGCCCGCGATGTGCGCGATCCGGGTGCGGCCCAGGCCGGCGAGATGGCGCACCGCGTCGCGTGCGCCGCCCCGGTTGTCGACGTCGACGTAGACGACGCCGCGGGTCTCGCCGCTCCAGCCGGGCCGGCCGCCGAACACGGTCGGCACCCCGGCGCGCTGGATCAGGCCGGGCAGCGGGTCGTCGAGGTGCAGGGAGAAGACGAGCGCCCCGTCGACATGCCCTCCGGCGAGGTAGCGGGCGACACGGGCGTGGTCGTCGCGCCCCTCGGTGAGCAGCAGCACGAGCTGGTTGTCGTGGGCGGCCAGCTCCTTGCTGATGCCGCGCAGCTGGAGCGCGAAGAACGGGTCGGCGAAGACGCGGGACTCCGGTTCGGCGACGACGACCGCGACCGCGTCGTGCCGGCGGGTCACCAGGCTGCGCGCGGCCTGGTTGGGGACGTAGCCGAGTTCGTCGACCGCCTTGCGGACCCGTTCGACGAGGCGTTCACGGACGCCGTCGCCGCCGTTGACCACACGGGACACGGTGGCCCGTGAGACCCCGGCCCGGGCGGCCACGGCCTCCAGCGTGGGGCGCGGGGCGGTTTCGGTCACTTCACGGCTCCTCGTCGGCGGTTGCCGATCAGGATAGCCATGGCCGGGGCCGTTTGTGAGAGCGCTCTCGCCGCCGCCTCCCCCGCCGGGCACGCTCAGTGCTCGTGCGCCGCCCCCGAAGTCCCCTTGGCCGACGAGTCGGTGGAGGACGAGTCCGTGGACGAGGAGGCGTGCCCGTGGTCGTGCGGGTCGTAGCCGGAGATCGTCCCGTCCTTCTTCTTGACCAGGAACAGCCCGACCATGCCCATGTCGGAGTGGCTCTGCACATGGCAGTGGTACATCCAGGCGCCCGCGCCGACGCCCTCGCCCGCGATCACCTGGAAGCCGAACGAGTCCGCCGGGCCGACGATCTTGTTGTCGATCACCTGACTCGGGTCGTCGGGGCCGGTCAGCAGGCCGGTGCGGTTGTCGGCCCAGCGGTGCCCGTGCATATGGAAGGTGTGGTAGTACTCGCCGTGCGTGATCACCACGAACTCGACGCGGTCGCCCACCGTGGCCTCGAAGTCCGGGCCGCTGTGCGCCGGCTTGTTGTTGATGAGCATGTCGTTGAAGACGATCGTGTGCGTCGCGTCCGGCAGGACGTCGCCCTTGCGCCGGACGACGACCGGCCCGTAGAGGCCCTTGCGGATGCCGCCCGTGCCGTGTTCGGTGCCGACGACGTGGTCGTGGTAGTGCCAGTAGCCCGCGCTGCCCGCCCGCCAGGTCCCGTCCGCGCGGCGGCCCGGGGCATGGGTGCGCCAGGTGTAGGTGCGGGTGCCGCCAGGCTCGACGTCGCTCCTGTTGAGCTTGGTGCCGTCGCTGGTGATCTCGTAGTCGAGGCCGTGGACGTGCAGACTCGCCGGGACGTCCAGGGTGTTCTCGACCTCGATGTGAGCGGTGTCGCCCTCGTTGAGCTCGATCAGCGGGCCGGGGATCGTCGCCTTGCCCTTCTCGAAGCCGTAGCCGAGCTGTCCGTCGGCCAGTTTCTCGATGTAGAGCTTGAGATGGCGGACCTCGCCTCCGGCCGGGGCGGTCCGCGCCGGTGCGGCCGCGCCCGCCGCCTCGGGTACGGACGCGAGGGACAACGATGTCGCGACGGTCGCGCCGCCGAGCAGTACCCGTCGGTTGAAGCTGCGTCTGTCCATGCCGAACTCCCCACGGCGGTACGGAAATTTACGGGGGTGAACCGCAGTGACCGTACCGGCCGCCCCGGAGTTTATCCACACTCAGGACAAAGTTCGTCCGAGTCCGGTCATAGGTATTGGCGAGCCGCTCAAAGGGGTCTACCTTCCTAGTCGCTGTTGCTGTGACCGTGGAGGTGCCCATGCACTTACGAGGGTTGAGCACGAGAAGACGTACCTGGGTGGCCGGTGTGGCCGCGGGGGTCGTCGCCGCCGGGCTGATGTCCGCACCGGCGGCGACCGCGCGCCCCGCGCCGGATCCACCCCTGACAACGATGTCCATCAAGTCGCCGCCCGGCGGCGCGAATGTGCGGGTGCTCATCTTCCACGGGTCCGCGGCGGCCGGCGAGGAGTCGCCCCTGGTGAACGCCGGCATCGAGGCCGTCGAGAAGATCGGCCTGTCGGGACCGGCGGAGCAGCGCTTCGCTGTCACGGCCACGAAGGACGCCTCGGTCTTCACCAACGAGACCAAGCTGAGCCGCTTCAACGCGATCGTCTTCCTCACCGGCGGCGGCGACGTCCTCGACCCCGAGCAGGAGGCGGGTCTGGAGGCGTACATGGAGGCGGGCGGCGGTTTCGTCGGCATCCATGACGCGGCGCGCGCCGAGCCGTACTCGGACTGGTTCACCGGCCTGATCGGGGCGCGTCCCGCGGGTGCGAGCCCGGCGACCGCGCAGCGCGCGGTCGTCGAGGTGGGCGACCGGCGGCACCCGGCCACCAAGGAGTTGCCGCTGCAGTGGAAGCGCCCGGACAAGTGGCTGAACTGGGTGAAGAACCCGTCCGGCGAGGTGCACACGGTCGCCCGGGTGCGTGAGTCGTCGTACCAGCCCGGAGCGGGCGCCAACGGCTGGGACCACCCGGTGAGCTGGTGCCGTGACTACGACGGCGGCCGGTCCTTCTACACCGGGATGGGCGGCACGGTCTCCTCCTACGACGAGACGGACTTCCGCTCCCATCTGCGCGGCGCCCTGCTGTGGACGACGCGGCTGGTGCAGGCCGACTGCAAGGCCACCATCACCGGCAACTACAAGGCGGAGCGGCTGACCCAGCCCAACCAGCCGGGCCGGAACGACCAGATCGGCGAACCGCACGGCCTGGTCACGGCTCCCGACGGCAGGGTGCTCTACATCGGCCGCGGCGGCGCGGACTCCTCGCAGCCCGTCATCACGGACTGGAACAACCCGGACGTCGGGAAGGGCAAGGGAGAGATCCACGTCTACGACCCGACGACCAAGAAGGTCACCCTCGCGGGGGCGCTCACGGTCTTCGGCAACAAGGGCGGCGGGGACGAGCTGACCAAGGTCGAGGAGGGGCTCCTCGGCATCGAGCTCGATCCGCGCTTCGAGGACAACGGCTGGGTGTACCTGCACTACACCCCGCACGCCCGGATCGACCGCGACAAGCGGATGGCCGAGCGGCGGGTCTCCCGCTTCACGCTCGACCTGGCGACGAACAAGCTGGACCTGGGCAGCGAGAAGGTGCTGCTGAAGTGGCCGGTGCAGATCCACAGCTGCTGTCACGCGGGTGGCGGGATGGCCTGGGACTCCAAGGGCAACCTGTACATCGCGACCGGCGACAACAACTCCAGCGGGTTCAGCGGCGGTTACTCGGGCAACAACCCCGAGCCCAACTACAAGGGCGTGTCCTTCGCCGACGCGCGCCGCACCGCCGGCAACACCAACAACCTCAACGGCAAGATCCTGCGCATCCACCCGGAGCCGGACGGCACCTACACCCTGCCGGAGGGCAACCTCTTCACCGGCAAGGAGACCGCCGAGGGCGGCGGCAAGACCCGAGGCGAGATCTATGTGATGGGCGTCCGCAACCCGGCGCGCATCTCCGTCGACCGGCAGACCGACGTGCTGTACGCGGGCTGGGTGGGTCCGGACGCCGGGGCGCCGTCGACGACCTGGGGTCCGGCCAAGTACGACACCTTCGCGGTCATCACCAAGGCGAGCAACCGCGGCTGGCCGTACTGCATGGGCAACAAGCAGCCCTACCGGGACCGCAATCTGCCCGACCCGAGCAAGCCGCTGGGCTGGTACGACTGCGACCACCCGAAGAACGAGTCGCCGAACAACGACGGCCTGGTCAACCTGCCGCCGGTGACCGGGAACAACATCTGGTACTCCCCGCAGGGCGGCGCCCCGGACTTCCCCCGGGACGCGAACGGCGTGCCGTCGTACAAGCAGGAGGAGGGCACCTACGCGCTGCCGTGGCTGAAGGGCGGCGGGCAGGCCGCGATGAACGGGCCGGTGTACCGCTACGACGCGGCGGGCACGAGCGCGACGAAGTGGCCGGCGTACTGGGACGGCAAGTGGTTCGTCGGCGACTTCTACGACGCCGACCAGCCGCGCAACGCGGTGATCACCGACCCGAAGACCCACGGGGAGGGCGGTCTGCCGGTCCACTCGGAGTCGTTGAAGAAGATCGTGCCGGTCGGCAACGACGGCATCAAGAACCTCATGGACTGGAAGTTCGGTCCGGACGGCGCGCTGTACGTGCTCGACTACGGCCGTGGCTTCTTCACCTCGGACGGCAAGTCGGCTCTGTGGCGGGTCACCTACACGGGCGGCGGGCCCACCCCGGCCGCCGGTCGACTGGCGAGGGGGACGCAGTGACACGACGAAGAGCATGGGCGACCCTGCTGGCCGCGCTGCTGGTGGTGCTCGGGCTCCAGGCCCTGCCCGCGACGGGACAGCCCCGGGCGGAAGCGGAGGCGGCCGCCGCCCAGGTCCTCACCTGGACCGCGGGCGACGACATCACGAAGTACGCCTCGGCGCCCACGACGGCCGTGGCGGGCCCGGCGACGATCGTGTTCGAGAACAGCGTGGCGACCGGCAACACCACCGGGATGCCGCACACGCTGACCTTCGACACCTCGGACGTCGAGTTCAACGACGACGTGCAGCTCAACATCCTGGCGAACCCGAACGACGACCAGGGCGGCCGGCACACGGCGGAGGTCACGCTCACCCCCGGCCGCTACCGCTACCACTGCACGATCCCCGGCCACGGGCAGATGCAGGGCATCCTGATCGTCACCGAGGGCACGGGCGAGGACACGACGGCTCCCGAGGCGACGGCCCACGTCAGCGGGACGCAGAACGCCCAGGGGCAGTACGTCGGTTCGGCGAGCGTGGCGGTCCACGCCACCGACGAGGCGGGCGGCTCCGGGGTGGACCGCGTCGAGTACGCGCTCGGCGACGGCGCCTGGCAGCCGTACACCGCGCCGGTCGTGGTCGACCGGGTCGGCGACCACACGGTCCGCTACCGGGCGCTCGACAAGGCGGGCAACGTCTCGGCCGAGAAGAGCGTCACGTTCACCGTGGTGGCGCCGCAGTCCGACGACACGACCCCGCCCGAGACGTCGGCGACGGTCAGCGGCGACAAGGACGCCGACGGGGCGTACATCGGCATGGCGACCGTCACGGTCTCCGCGTCCGACACCGGTTCCGGTGTCAACGGCGTCGAGTTCGCGCTCGGCGACGGCGCCTGGCAGCCGTACACCGCGCCGGTGATGGTCCACGAGCCGGGCAGCCACACCGTGCGCTACCGGGCCACCGACAAGGCGGGCAACGTGGCGCCCGCCAAGGACGTGCGCTTCACGGTCGTGCCGGCCCCCGAGGACGACACGACGGCACCGGTGACGGGCGTGACGGTCGAGGGCACGAAGAACTCGTCCGGCGCGTACGTCGGCAACGCCAAGGTGACGGTCACGGCGACCGACGAGCACCACGGCTCGGGCGTCGACCGGATCGAGTACTCCATCGACCGCGGGCCCTACCTGGCGTACACCGCGCCGGTCGTCGTGGACCGGGCGGGCACCCACACGCTGGCCTACCGGGCGACGGACAAGGCGGGCAACACCTCCGCCGCCCGCACGGTCACCTTCACGGTGGTCGCCGGCCAGGTCCCCGCGCCCAACTGCCCGGAGTTCGACGAGCGGCTGACGGTGATCGTGGGCACGGTCGACTCGGGCGTCCCGAACCGGCTCACCAACAGCCGGTGCCGGATCAACGAGCTGATCGAGGACGAGAAGGAGTGGACGTCGCACGCGCTGTTCGTCAAGCACGTGACCTCGGTCCTGGACCGGCTCCTGAAGGAGGGGGTCGTCGACCAGCGCGAGTACAAGGCGATCCGCAAGGCGGCCCGTCAGTCCGGGATCGGCGAGCCGGGCCAGACCGAGGGGTACCGCACGATCCTCGACGGCAGCCCGGAGTCGTTCGCCAAGTGGCAGCAGGTGGGCGGCGGTTCGTTCGCGCCGAACGGCGACGGGTCGATCACCAGCGGCACCAGCCGGTCCGGCCTGGGCATGCTGTGGTTCCCGGAGCGCAAGTACGGCGACTTCTCGCTGAAGCTCCAGTGGCGTGACGACGCGCCGGGCACGGGCAACGCCAACTCCGGTGTGCTGGTGCGCTTCCCGTGGGTCCACGACCACCCGGAGGAGTCACGCCCGGAGTGGGTCGCCATCAAGTACGGGCACGAGGTCCAGGTGTTCGACTCGCCCACCGGCGACATGTACAAGACCGGGTCGGTCTACGGCTTCGACCGGGTGGGGCTCGCCGGTGCGGGCGTCACCCAGAAGGGCACGTGGAACGACTACGAGATCCGGGTGGTCGACCAGCACTACTCGGTCTACCGCAACGGCGTGCTGATCAACGAGTTCGACAACATCGGCGGCCAGGACTTCACCCCGCCGCGCTCGGACGACCCGGGCACGGACGGGCGGCGGTTCGCCTCCGGCTACATCGGGCTCCAGGCGCACAGCACGACGGACGTGGTCTCGTACCGGGACGTCCGGATCAAGGAGCTGTAGGCTCCGGCGGCGTCTCCTCGTGAGGCGCCGCCTTCCTGGCCCGGCTCGGCTGTACCCGCTTGGGTTCGCCCGGCATCTTCGGATACTCGGGCGGGTACGGCAGATCGCCGAGCCCGTGGTCGCGCTCGTCCTTGTTCGCGAGGTCCAGCAGCGCGTCCAGCGCATAGCGGTGGTCGTCCATGTCGGCGTGCACGTCGCCGAGTTCGGCGAAGCGGGCCGGCATGGTGGCGATGTCGAAGTCCCGCGGGTGGGCGGCGCCCACCTCCTCCCAGCGCAGCGGCGCGGAGACGGGGGCGTGCGGCCGGGCCCGCACGGAGTAGGCGGAGGCGATGGTGCGGTCCCGGGCGGTCTGGTTGTAGTCGATGAAGATGCGCTCGCCCCGCTCCTCCTTCCACCACTTGATCGTGACCCGGTCCGGCATCCGGCGCTCCATCTCCCGTCCGACCGCGATGGCGGCCCGCCTGACCTGGGTGAAGGTCCAGCGCGGCTCGATCGGCACGAAGACGTGCAGCCCGCGCCCGCCGGACGTCTTGGGCCAGCCGCGCAGACCCCCGAAGTCGTCCAGCACGGACCGCAGTTCGTGGGCGGCGCGCACCGCGTCGTCGTAGTCGGTGCCGGGCTGCGGGTCGAGGTCGATGCGCAGTTCGTCGGGGTGGTCGACGTCGTCGCGGCGGACCGGCCAGGGGTGGAAGGTGAGCGTGCCGTACTGGGCGGCCCAGACGACGGCCGCCTCCTCGGTGGGGCACATCTCGTCGGCGCTGCGGCCGCTGGGGAACGTGATGTGGGCGGTCGGGATCCAGTCGGGCATGTTCTTGGGGGCCCGCTTCTGGTAGAACCACTCGCCGGTCACCCCGTCGGGGTAGCGCTCCAGGGTGGTGGGCCGGTCGCGCAGGGCGCGCAGGATGCCGGGGCCGACGGCGGCGTAGTACTGGGCGAGGTCCAGCTTGGTGAAGCCGCGCTCCGGGAAGAAGACCTTGCCCGGGCTGGACAGCCGTACGGTCCGCCCGCCCGCCTGAAGTTCCACCGCGTCGCCCATGGCCGTCACGGTAGGCGTCGCACGGACGCCTCGCACATCGGGCGGGTCCGGCCGGCGCCCCGCAGAATCGGACCATGGACCTGCCGGTGATGCCGCCCGTGAAGCCGATGCTCGCCAAGTCGGTGGCGAAGATCCCGCCGGGCATGCAGTACGAGGCGAAGTGGGACGGCTTCCGGGCGCTCGTGTTCCGCGACGGGGACGAGGTGGAGCTGGCCAGCCGAACCACCAAGTCGCTGACCAGGTACTTCCCCGAGCTGGTGGCGGCGCTGAAGGAGCGCCTTCCGGAGCGGTGCGTGGTGGACGGGGAGATCGTGATCGCCCGGGAGGGGCGGCTGGACTTCGACGCCCTCACCGAGCGCATCCACCCGGCGGACTCGCGGGTGCGCACGCTGGCGGAGCGGACCCCGGCGTCGTTCGTGGCGTTCGATCTGCTGGCGCTGGCGGACGAGTCCCTGATGCGGGCCCCGCTGACGGACCGTCGGGCGCTGCTGACGTCGGCGCTGTCCGGGGTGACGGCACCGGTGCACGTGGCGCCGGCGACGACCGACGTCGGGACGGCCCAGGGGTGGTTCGAGCAGTACGAGGGGGCCGGTCTCGACGGTGTGGTCGCCAAGCCGCTCGCGCTGCGCTACCTCCCGGACGAACGGGCGATGTTCAAGATCAAGCACGAGCGGACGGCGGACGTCGTCGTCGCGGGCTACCGGCTGCACAAGAGCGGCCCGGTCGTCGGATCGCTCCTGCTCGGCCTGTACGACGACCGGGGCGCCCTCCAGCACGTGGGGGTGTCCGCGGCGTTCTCGATGAAGCGGCGGGCCGAGCTGATCGACGAGCTGGAGCCGCTGCGCATGGACGACGTCTCCGGGCACCCGTGGGCCGCCTGGGCCGAGGAGGAGGCCCACGAGTCGGCCCGGCTGCCGGGGGCGCCGAGCCGCTGGTCGGGCAAGAAGGACCTGTCCTGGGTGCCGCTGCGGCCGGAGCGGGTGGCCGAGGTGGCGTACGACCACATGGAGAACGGCGCCCGCTTCCGGCACACGGCCCGCTTCCGCCGCTGGCGCCCGGACCGCACCCCCGAGAGCTGCACGTACGAGCAACTGGAGGAGCCGGTGCGCTACGACCTCGCGGAGATCTTCGCGCCTCCGGCGTGACCGGGCACCGGCTCAGCCCGTGCGCGGGCCGGTCAGGGCTTCATCAGCACCTTGACCGCGCCTTCCTGCTTGCGCTGGAACATCTCGTAGGCGTGCGGGGCGTCGCTCAGCGGTACCCGGTGGGTGGCGAAGTCGTCGACGCCGAGCGGGTCCTCGTCCGTGAGGTACGGCAGGATCTCGTCGGCCCAGCGGCGCACGTTGGCCTGGCCCATCCGCACCTGGATCTGCTTGTCGAACAGGGTGAGCAGCGGGATGGGGTCGGCCATGCCGCCGTAGACGCCGGACAGCGAGATCGTGCCGCCGCGCCGGACCAGGTCGATCGCGGTGTACAGGGCGGCCAGCCGGTCGACGCTGAAGCGCTCGGCGAACGGGCCGCTGATCTTGCGGGGCAGGATCGCGGCGGCGGACTGCGCGAGCTTGGCGACGGCGCTGCCGTGGGCCTCGGTGCCCACCGCGTCGATCACGGCGTCCGGCCCACGGCCGTCGGTGGCGTCGCGGATGGCGGCGACGAGTTCCTTCTCGTTGTCGAAGCTGCGCAGGTCGTAGGTCTCGACGCCCCGGTCGCGGACCCGCTTCAGCCGCTCGGGCACCAGGTCGACGCCGAACACCTGGCCGGCGCCCTGGAGCTGGGCGACCCGGCAGGCCATGTCGCCGATGGGGCCGAGGCCGAGCACCGCGACGCTGCCGCCCTGGGGGACGCCCGCGTACTTGACCGCCTGCCAGGCGGTCGGCAGCACGTCGGAGAGGTAGACGAAGCGGTCGTCGGCGGGCCCTTCGGGGATCTTGATGGGGCCGAACTGGGCCTGCGGGACGCGCAGGTACTCGGCCTGGGCGCCTGGCACCGCCCCGTACAGCCGGGTGTAGCCGAACAGGGCCGCGCCCATGCCCTCACTGCTGACCTGGGTGGTCTCGCACTGGGTCGGAAGGCCGGTCAGGCACATCCAGCAGTCGCCGCAGGCGATCTGGAACGGCACCACGACCCGGTCGCCCACCTGGAGGTCCGGCACTCCGGCGCCGACCTCCTCGACGATGCCCATCGGCTCGTGACCGAGGATGTCGCCGGGTGTCATGAACGGCGTCAGCACCTCGTACAGGTGCAGATCGGAGCCGCACAGCCCGGACGAGGTGATGCGGATGATCGCGTCGGTGGGTTCCTCGATCCTGGGATCGGGCACGTTCTCCACGCGCACGTCCCGCTTGCCCTGCCAGGTCACTGCCCTCATCGCCCCGTGCTCCCTCCGTCGCCTGTGCGCGTCCGTGCGTGGCGCCCGGGTACCCGTGGCTCCCCCGCCGAACCGGCCCTACCGTGTGCGTCCGTCCGTCGACCGCCCGTCACCCGGCCGGACCGCCCGCCCTCCCGTCCGGGCCCGGCCCGGGGGTGCCCACCGATCGAGCACGGGCCCTATGAGCCGACAAGCGTAAAAATGGATGCATGGACAGGGCGTGCGGGCACGGGTGACGACCGTGGGCAGACGGCGAGGGGCACGCGGCAGGCGCGCCACGAGCGTGGCGGCGCTGCTGGCCGCCGCCCTGACGGCCTCCCTCGCGGCGGGCTGCGCGTCCGGGCAGGACGACGGCCGGGCCCGTCCGGAGTCAGCGGCCGGGAGCGCCCGGGCGTCGTCGGTCCTCGCGGTGAAGATCGACAACGTCCCCGCCGCCCGGCCCCAGACCGGGCTGGACGCCGCGGACGTCGTGTACGTCGAGCAGGTCGAGGGTGGCCTGAGCCGCCTGATGGCGGTGTACGCGACGCGGCTGCCGAAGACCGTCGGACCGGTGCGCAGCGCGCGAGAGAGCGATCTGGAGCTGCTGGCGCAGTTCGACCGGCCGACGTTCGCGTTCTCCGGGGCGCAGAGCAAGCTCCTGCCGGTGATCGACAAGGCGGCGGTGCGCGCCCGGCCGCCCGGCACGGCGTCCGACGCGTACGTCCGCAACCCGGACCGGCCCGCCCCGCACAACCTGTACCTGCGGCCCGAGCGGCTGCTGTCCTCGGCGCCGGGTGCGGACGCCCTGACGACCGGTTTCCGTTTCGGTGCCGCCCCCGAGGGCGGCCGGGCGACGGCCTCGCAGACGGTGCGGTATCCCGCCGCCCGGTACACCTTCACCTGGTCCCCCGGCCGGGAGCGCTGGCTGATCGCCATGGACGGCAAGGCCGCCGTGACGACGGACGGGGGCCGGATGGCGGCGGCGACGGTCGTCGTGCAGGAGGTGAAGGTGCGCGAGTCCGTGTATCACGACTTCCTCGGCAACAAGACGCCGTTCACCGAGACGGTGGGCTCGGGGAAGGCGCGGGTGCTGCGGGACGGGCGCGCCTACGACGTGCGGTGGAAGCGCCCGAAGGCCACGGACGGCACGACGTTCACCACGGAGGACGGCAAGCCCGTGCCCTTCCGGCGGGGCCAGGTCTGGGTCCTCTTCACGAAGGCGCCCTGACGGCGCGCGGCCACCCGAGCGGCGTCCGGGCGCCTCAGGGCTGCCGCGCGAGCGGTTCCCCCGGGTTGCGCAGCCCCTCCGCCGCGTCCGCGACCCGCCGGATCAGGTCGAGGAACAGCGTCTGCTCCTCGCCGGAGAGCGGAGCGAGGAAGACCTGGTTCATCCGCGCGGTGCGCACGGTCAGCCGCTTGTGCGTGCGCAGCCCGTCGTCGGTGAGGCGCAGCAGGGAGCGGCGCCCGTCCTGCGGGTCGCGCACCTTGTCGAGCAGCCCGCGGCGCCCGAGCCGGGTGACCACCTCGGCGATGGTGGACCGGTCGAGCCCGACGCGCTCCCCCACCGTCCGCTGGTCGAGGCCGGGCTCGGCGACGAGGGTGTTGAGGACGGCGAACTGAGGCGAGGTGATCTCCTCGGAGACCATCGTGTTCCACAGCAGGTGGTGCGCCTGCTGGAGCCGCCGGGCCAGATGCCCGGGGTGGGTGCCGAGGTCCACGGCGGCCATGCGCGCTCCCTGTGTGGGCGTTTTTCGTCGGTGCACTGAACGATACCGGATTCCGGCACAGCCGCCCCCGGCGCGAACAGCTCGGAAACCGGCGCCCTCACCGGGTATTGACTTGTTCTCCCAGCCGGTGGCAGCGTGAGACGCACCTCGCGCGGATGCTCAGTGCGCTGACCATTTCGCGGCGTCCCGCGCTCGGAAGAGATGAGGAATCTCGGATGGACAAGGTGGTCGCCACGGCCCTGGAGGCGGTGGCCGACGTGGGCGACGGGGCGTCGCTCGCCGTGGGGGGCTTCGGCCTGAGCGGTGTGCCCAACGTGCTGATCCAGGCGGTGTACGAGCGCGGGGTGTCCCGGCTCGCGGTCGTCTCCAACAACTGCGGCGCGATGGAGTCCGGGCTGGCCGTCCTGCTGTCGGCGGGGCGAATCGCCCGCGTCACCGGCTCCTACATCGGCGCGAACAAGGAGTTCGCCCGGCAGTACCTCTCCGGGGAGCTGGAGGTGGAGATGATCCCGCAGGGCACCCTGGCCGAGCGGCTGCGCGCCGGGGGCGCCGGCATCCCCGCGTTCTACACCCCGGCGGGCGTCGGGACCCAGGTCGCCGACGGCGGGCTGCCCTGGCGCTACGACGGTTCCGGCGGGGTCGCGCTCGCCTCGCCGCCGAAGGAGGTGCGCGAGTTCGACGGCACCGCATACGTGCTGGAGCGCGGCATCCGCACCGACTTCGCACTCGTGCGGGCCGCCCGCGGCGACCGGCACGGCAACCTGGTGTTCTCCAAGTCCGCCCGGAACTTCAACCCGCTGGCCGCGATGGCCGGGCGGGTCACGATCGCCGAGGTCGAGGAGCTCGTCGAGCCCGGCGGCATCGACCCCGACGCGGTGCATCTGCCGGGGATCTTCGTGCAGCGGGTCGTGGCGCTCACCCCGGAGCAGGCGGCGGACAAGCGCGTCGAGCGGCGCACGGTCTCCTCGCCCGCGGCGCACGGAACGGTGAGCGGCTGATGGCGTGGACCCGGGAGGAGATGGCCGCGCGGGCCGCCCGCGAGCTGCGGGACGGGCAGTACGTCAACCTCGGCATCGGGCTCCCCACGCTGATCCCGAACCATCTGCCGCCGGACGTCGAGGTGGTCCTGGAGTCCGAGAACGGCATCCTCGGCACGGGCCCCTACCCGGCGGAGGACCAGGTCGACCCCGATCTGATCAACGCCGGGAAGGAGACCGTGACCGTCCTGCCGGGCGCCTCCTTCTTCGACTCGGCGCTGTCGTTCTCGATGATCCGGGGCGGGCACATCGACGTGGCCGTGCTCGGCGCCATGCAGGTGTCGGAGCGCGGCGACCTGGCGAACTGGGCCGTCCCGGGCACGATGATCACCGGGATCGGCGGGGCCATGGACCTGGTGCACGGGGCCCGCACGGTCATCGTGGTGATGACCCACACCGCCAAGGACGGCTCCCCGAAGATCCTGCGGGAGTGCACCCTGCCGCTCACCGGCACGGCGTGCGTGGACCGGATCGTCACCGACCTCGGCGTCCTGGACGTGACGCCGGACGGGCTGCGGCTCGTCGAGACCGCGCCCGGCGTGAACGCCGGGGAGATCGCCGCCCGCACCGGTGCCGGGCTGATCACGGACGCCCACGACCACCGAGGAACCACCCCATGACCCTCACCCAGCACGCCATCGACCAGGAGATCGCCGCCGAGCGCGCCGCGTACCGCCAGCGGATCGCCGACGGCGCGCCGGTCGAGCACCATCCGCGCCGGGACTACGCGCCGTACCGGTCGTCCCTCCTGCGCCATCCGAAGCAGCCGCCGGTCGCCATCGACGCGACCAGGGATCCGGAGCTGGTCGAGCTGCACTCCCCCGCCTTCGGCGAACGGGACGTCACCGGGATCGACAACGACCTCACCCGGCAGCACACCGGTGAGCCCCTCGGCGAGCGGATCACCGTCTCCGGGCGGCTCCTGGACCGCGACGGGCGCCCGGTGCGCGGCCAGCTCATCGAGATCTGGCAGGCCAACGCGGCCGGCCGGTACGCCCATCAGCGCGAGCAGCACGACGCCCCGCTGGACCCGAACTTCACCGGTGTGGGCCGCACCCTCACGGACGCCGACGGCCGGTACCACTTCACGACGATCCAGCCGGGCCCCTACCCGTGGCGCAACCACCTCAACGCCTGGCGGCCCGCCCACATCCACTTCTCGATGTTCGGCACGGCCTTCACCCAGCGTCTGGTCACCCAGATGTACTTCCCGGCCGATCCGCTGTTCCCCTACGACCCGATCATCCAGTCCGTGACCGACGACGCCGCCCGGCAGCGGCTCGTCGCCACGTACGACCACGACCTGTCCGTGCCGGAGTTCTCGATGGGCTACCGCTGGGACATCGTGCTGGACGGACCGCAGGCCACCCGGCTGGAAGAAGGGCGCTGAGCCGTGACGACGACCGGCACGAACGGACCGGGCGGCATGGCGCCCACCCCTTCCCACACGGTGGGCCCCTTCTACGGCTACGCGCTGCCGTTCCGCGGCGGCGAGGAGATCGCGCCGCTGGGGCACCCGGACACCATCACCGTGCACGGGTACGTCCTGGACGGCGCGGGCGCTCCGCTGCCCGACGCGTTCCTCGAGGTGTGGGGCGCCGACCCCGACGGGAACGTCCCCGCCGTCGACGGCTCGATGCGTCGCGATCCGGCGAGCGGCGGGCATCTGGGCCGCAACGGCGTGGAGTTCACCGGCTGGGGCCGGGCGCAGACCGACACGGACGGGCACTGGTACACGCGCACCCTGCGTCCCGGCGCCCGCGGGCCGAGCGCTCCGTACCTGAGCGTGTGCGTGTTCGCGCGCGGGCTGCTGGTGCACCTGTTCACCCGGATCTATCTGCCGCAGGACACGGCCGCGCACGCCTCGGACCCGCTGCTCGCGGGGCTGGACGCGGAGCGACGCGCCACGCTGGTCGCGCGCGACGAGGGCCGTGCCACGTACCGTTTCGACATCCGCCTTCAGGGCGAAGGCGAGACGGTCTTCCTGGAGTACCAGTGACTTCTGCCGAATCCGGCGACAGCGGACTGCTCGCCCCCGGCTGGACGGGCTCGGGCGCGGCCCGCGCGACCGGCGACGTGGCGTTCCTGCAGGCCCTGCTGGACGCGGAGGCCGCCCTCACCCGCGCCCAGGCGGCCCTGGGTCTCGCCCCGGAGGAGGCGGCTCGTGCGGTGACCGGCGCGGCGGACGCGCGCCGCTTCGACACGCGGGCGCTGGCCGAACAGGCGCGCGCGGGCGGCAACCCCGTCATCCCTCTGGTCGGCGCGCTGACCCGGGCCGTCGGCGAGGAGCACGGCCCCTACGTGCACCGGGGCGCCACCAGCCAGGACATCATGGACACCGCGCTGATGCTGGTGGCCGTGCGCGCCCTCGGCCCGGTCCTCGCCGACCTGGAGCGCACCGAGCGGGCGTTCGCCCGGCTGGCCGCCGCGCACCGCGACACCGCGCTGCCGGGGCGCACCCTCACCCAGCACGCCGTCCCGACGACGTTCGGGCTGAAGGCGGCCGGCTGGCGGGCGCTGGTCCTGGACGCGCGGGACCGGACGACGGCCGTACGGGACACGCTGCCCGCCCAACTCGGCGGCGCCGCGGGAACGCTGGCGGCGTTCGGGGCGTTCGGGGCGAGCGACCCGACCGCGCTCCCGGCGGCGTACGCCCGTGAACTCGGTCTGCGCGCACCCGAGTTGCCGTGGCACACCCTGCGCACACCCGTCGCCGACCTCGCGGGGTGCCTCGCCTTCACGGCGGGGGCGCTCGGAAAGGCCGCCGTGGACGTGCTGACCCTGTCGCGCACCGAGATCGCCGAGGTCGCCGAGGGCAGCGGCGGCGGGTCCTCCGCCATGCCGCACAAGTCCAACCCCGTCCGATCCACCCTGATCGCCGCCGCCGCCCGGCGGGCCCCGCAGCTCGCGGCCACCCTCTACGGGTCCCTGGTCGCCGAGGACGAACGGCCGGCCGGCGCCTGGCACGCGGAGTGGGAGCCGCTGCGGGACCTGCTGCGCCTGGTGGGCGGGGCGGCCCGCGACGCCGCCGAGCTGGCGGAGGGGCTGCGGGTGCGGCCGGACGTGATGCGCGCGCACCTGGACCTCACCGGCGGGGCGGTCGTCTCGGAGCGGCTGGCCGCCGAACTCGCCGCGGAGCTGGGCCGCGCCCGCGCCAAGGACCTGCTGACCCGGCTGGCCGCCGAGGGACGGCCGCTCGCCGAGGCACCCGAGCTGGCCGGCGCCGACCTCGACCCGACGCACTACACCGGCTCCGCGGGAGCCCTCACCGACCGTGCACTGGAGCGACGTTGACCCTTCTCCACCATCGCACCGAAGGCCCCGCCTCCGCGCCCCCGCTGCTGCTCGGCCCCTCGCTCGGCACGTCGTACGCGCTGTGGGACGCGGTGGCGCCCGAGCTGTCCGCCACCCACCGGGTGATCCGCTGGGACCTGCCCGGCCACGGCCGCTCACCGGCCGGTCTGATCGGCGCCGGGGCGACGGTCGGTGACCTGGCGGGCCTGGTGCTCGCCCTCGCCGACTCCCTCGGCGTCGAGCGGTTCGCGTACGCGGGTGTCTCGCTCGGCGGTGCCGTCGGGCTGCACCTCGCGGTCCACCACCCCCGGCGGGTCGACTCGCTGGCGGTGATCTGCTCCTCGGCGCACTTCGGCGGCGCCACGCCGTGGGAGGAGCGGGCCGCGCGGGTACGGCGCGAAGGGCTGGCCGGGCTCGCCGACAGCGCGGACGCCCGCTGGTTCACCCCCGGCTTCACCGTGCCGCGGCTGGTCCGCGACCACCGGGAGGCGGACCCCGGCGCCTACGCCGCGTGCTGCGACGCCCTGGCCGCGTTCGACCTGCGGGACCGGGTGGACCGCGTCACCGCGCCCACCCTGCTGGTCGCGGGGCGGGAGGACCCGGCGACGCCGCCCGCCCATCTGCGGGAGATCGCGGACGCCGTGCCGGGGGCCACGCTCGTCGAGATCCCGGGCGCCTCGCACCTGGCCCCGGCGGAGCGCCCGGAGGCCGTGCTCACCGCGCTGCGCGCCCATCTGGGCGGCGACGGCCCGCGGGGCATGGCGGTGCGTCGCGAGGTGCTGGGCGACGCCCACGTGGACCGGGCGCAGGCCCGCCAGAACGCGTTCACCGCGCGCTTCCAGGACTTCATCACGCGCTACGCCTGGGGGGAGGTCTGGACCGACCCGACGCTCAGCAGGCGCGAACGCAGCCTGATCACCCTGACGGCGCTGGTCGCGCACGGGCATCACGAGGAGCTGGCGATGCACGTCAGGGCGGCCCGGCGCAACGGGCTGACGCCGGACGAGATCGGGGCCGTACTGCTCCAGACGGCCGTGTACTGCGGGGTGCCGGCGGCGAACGCCGCGTTCGCCGTCGCCCAGCGGGTGCTCACCGAGAAGTCCGACGCGGACTCCGGCACCGCCGGATGACCCGGGCGGCGGCGCGCACGAGCCGTCGTGCGTGCCTACGGTGAGGGCATGTCCACGCTGCTGCTCACCGGCGCCACCTCGGGGCTCGGCCGCCACCTCGCCTTCGAACTGGTCCGCGCCGGGCACCGGGTGCTCGCCCACGGGCGGGACGCCGGCCGCACGGAACGGCTGGTCGAGGAGTTGCGGGCCGTCGGGGAGGCCGACGGATACGTGGCCGACCTGGCGTCGCTCGGCCAGGTGCGGGAGCTGGCGGCGCACGTCGCGGGCGACCACCCCGAGCTGGACGTCCTGGTCAACAACGCGGCGGTCGGCGGCGGACCGGACCGCACCCGCCGGGAGCTGAGCGCCGACGGGCACGAACTGCGGCTCGCGGTGAACTACCTGGCGCCGGTGGTGCTGACCCGGGCGCTGCTGCCGGTGCTGCGCGCGAACGCGCCGGCCCGGATCGTGAACGTCGGCTCCGCGGGCCAGGAGCCGCTGGACCCGGGTGACCCCGAGATGACCCGCGGCTACGAGGGCGTGGCGGCGTACTGCCGCAGCAAGTTCGCTCTGGCGGTCCATACGTTCGTCCTCGCCGGGGAGCTGGCCGAAACGGGCGTCTCGGTGAACGTGGTGCACCCGGCGACGCACATGGACACGGCGATGGTCCGCGACAGCGGCCTCACCCCCCGGCGCACGGTCGCCGACGGCGCCCCCGGCGTCCTGGCGCTCGCCACCCGGGACCTGGGCTCGGGCGGCTACTTCGACGGCACGTCGCCCGCCCGGGCCCACCCGGCCGCCTACGACCCCGCCACCCGTGCGCGGCTGACCGCCGTCACGGAGCAGCTGCTGAGGCTGTGACCGGGCTCAGAGCAGGCCGGTGGCCAGCGCCGTCTCGGCCTGGTGCACCAGACCGTCCGCGCCGCACGAGCGGGCCAGCGTCAGTCCGCGCCGCAGCTCCACGGCGGAGCGGGCGGCCAGTCCGTACTCGACGCGGGCGACGGCGTGCTCGTACTGGCAGGGCGACGCCTCCAGATAGGTGACGGCCCGCTCGGCGAGGCGGACGGCCCGCTGCCCGGTCTCCAGTGCGGCCGCGCAGCGCAGAGCCTCGCCGATCGCGGTGTCGGTGCCCAGGCGTTCGGCGCGCCGGCGGACCTCGGCGGCCAGCCGTGCGGCCCGCGCGGGGTCCTCGTTGGCGAGGGCGCGGGCGAGGTCCACGGCCCAGGGGACGAGGACGGGGTTGTGGTGGCCGCGGACGGCGGCCGCCTTCTCGGCGGCCTCCAGTTCGTTGACGCCCTCCTTGGTCCGGCCGACGGCGAGCAGCAGCCGGCCGCGGACCGCGCGCGGGTCCGGCAGGACGATGGTGGACGGATAGGGCGGGGCGAAGCCGTACCGCTCGGCGATGTCCCACGCCTCCTCGACATGGCCGCGGGCGAGCAGCGTGTCGACGAGGTTGCAGGTCGCGGACCAGTGCAGGGGCAGCCGCCGGCCGACGCGCTCGGCGAGCGCCAGCGACTGGCGCAGCGACGCCTCGGCCTCCGGGAGCCGGCCGCGCCTGCGGTGCCCGAGGCCGACGTAGGCATGGGCCAGGGCGAGATGGCCGCCGCTCCAGCCGACCGACTCGTAGGCCCGCAGGGCCTCGTTGTACAGGGTCTCGGCGCGGTCGAGGCGGTCCGTGAAGGCGTAGGCGCTGGCCAGCATCATCGGCAGCTCCAGGCCCCACTCGGGGTCGGTCCAGCCGAGGCCGGGGGCGAGGCGGCCGTTGACGAGGGCGCGGTCGCACACCTCGACGACCTCCTCGGCGTTCTCGCCGCGGGCCATGGCGTCGAAGCCGCGCAGGATGAACAGGGCACGCTCGGAGTTGTCCCGGCCGGTGCACGTGGCGGCCAGCTCGGCGAGGCGGGCGGAGCGCCCGGGTGAGGCGGCCTCGCCGTGGATGCCCTCCCACATGAACTGCACGGCCTGGAGCCGCAGCCGGGTGGGTCCGCTCTGCCGGGCGGCCTCCGCCTCGACGGTGCGCACGGCCTCCTCCAGCTGGTCGTTGTGGAGCAGGGCCTGGGACAGGCGGTAGACGGCGTCGACGCGGTCGTCGCCGTCCAGGCCGGGCAGTGCGAGGGCCCGCTGGAGGTGGTCGATGGTGACGGCGGGCGCGGTCAGCAGGGTGGCGCAGCCGAGTTCGTGCAGCACATGGGCGTGGATCTCGGGGCGGGGCGGCTCCACCAGGGCGCGCTCCAGACAGCGGCGGGCCGCGTCGGGGGCGCCGACGGCCAGGTGCTCGCGGGCGGCTTCGCGCAGCTGCTCGACGAGTTCCTCGTCGCTGTCGGGGTGGACCTCCAGGAGGTGGCGGGCGGCGACCGCGGCGCCCCGGCCGTTGTCGGTGACGACGCGGGCGGCGATGCCGTGCATGGCGGTGCGCAGGGCGTCCGGGATGGAGTTGTAGACGGCGGTGGCGATCAGCGGGTGGACGAACTGGAACTCGCCGTCGTCGGGGTGCACCCCGGCCGGGTCGAGTTCGGTGAGGATGCGGGAGCTGCGCAGGAGTTCGGCGCAGCGCACGGCGTCGGCGACGCTCATCGTGGCCAGCTCGGCCACCAGGTCGACGGTGATGCCGGTGCCGAGGATGGCGGCGGCCCAGGCGAACCGGGTGGCCTCGATACCGAGTGTCTCCAGGCGGGCGACGAGGCCGCCGCCGCGCGCGGCGCGGTTCAGGGCGCGCAGCTCGCCGGCCGTCGCCTCGGTCGGCTCGAACTCGTTCTCCTGGACCTTGGCGAGGAGTTCGACGGTCTCGTACGGGTTGCCGCCGGTGACGGCCCAGACCTCGCGGCAGAACGCGGCGTCGGCGTGGGTGCCGAGGGTGGCGCGGGTGAGTCCGGCGGTGGCCTCGGGGGTGAGGGCGCTGAGGGTGGCGACGGAGGTGCCGGCGGCGGCGATGGCGTCGAGGTGGCGGGCGCTGTCGCCGCTGACCTCGCCGGGGCGGCGGGCCACGACGACCAGGACGTTCTGCTCGTCGAGGCGTTCGCTGAAGGCGGCGAGCCAGCGCAGGGTCTCCTGGTCGGCCCAGTGGGCGTCGTCGATCAGCAGCACCAGCGGCCACTCGCGCCGGGCGAGCCGGCGGACGGCGGCGACCAGTCCGTCGCAGACGCCCTGCGGGTCGGCCTGCCGCTCACCGGGGTCCGTGATGCCCAGAGCGGGGCCGGCGATGTCGTACCAGTCGCCGAGGTACTCGCGGGCCTCCTCCGGCATCAGCGACAGCAGCGCCGGCTGGAGCAACTGCCGTACGACGTTGAACGGGACGGAGCTGAGGGTCTCGCCGCCGCGGGCGGACCAGACGGTGCAGCCGCAGGCCTCCGCGATACGGCGGGTTTCGGCCAACAGGGTGGTCTTGCCCAGTCCCGCCTCGGCCCGGAGCACCAGCAGGCTGCCGGCGGAGGACTCGTCCGCGCACAGCCGGTCCAGGGCCCGCCCGATGGCGGCGACTTCCTCGTCGCGCTCCCAGAGGGAGGCCGAGGCGGCCCGCGTGGGCCGTACCTCCGTCATCCCGCTACCTCCCCAAGTCGCCCGGACGACGTACAGATCCCGAGCGTAGCCCTCCGGCGGACGGAATGGAGAGCGGTCGGGGCACCTGTTGCCGCGATGGGTGACGGGCGGTGCGGGCAGGCGACGGGAAGGGGCCGCGACATGGCCCTTGTCGACTGAATGACAGTCAAATTCCAGCCAGGAGAGGGCAGTCGGTGGTTCCGCCGGGGATCGCGTGCCCGAGCCGGCCCGGTGGCTGCCCAGTCCGTCTTCCGGCCGGGCGGGCACCCCCTCGCGCACCCGTTCCCCGGCCGGGGGCCGCCCCCGGGACCGGCCCTCTCATCCCGCTTTCACCCGCACCTCATACGGTGGGCGTATGACGCAGGTGACTCCTCCCGGCTGGTACCCCGACCCAGGCCGGCACAGTGACGGCCCGCCCACCGAGCGCTGGTGGGACGGCAGCGCGTGGACGGACCAGGTCCGCCCCACGGGGACCGACGCCCAGGCGGGCCCGCCGGCCGGCGGGGCGTATCCGGCGTATCCAGCGCACCCGGGCTATCCCGGCCAGGTGCAGCCCGGCGGCCGGCGCGGGCTGCGGACCGGGATAGCCGTCGGAGTGGCGGCGGTGGTCCTCGCCTGCATCGGCGTCGGCGTGTACGCGCTGACGGCCGAGGACGGCCCGGGCGGCACGGCCGCGGGCTCCCGGCAGGCCCCGGACCGTCCGGACCTGCCCGGAGGTCCCGGCGGGGGCTCGGGCGGCCCATCGCAGGACCCGGAGGAGTCCGGGCCGCCGAAGGTGGAGAGCGGTTCGGTCACCGACCCGCTGAACGGGATCAGCCTCCCCGTGCCGGACGGCTGGTACGGGCAGCAGATCCGCACCGGCGCGCAGGTGGCCTCGAAAAACACCTACCCGTGCCCCGCGCAGAAGTCCGAGACCTGCATGAAGGGCGGCGCCTACTCGGCTCCCGCGCTCGTGCTCCGCACCGCGGGCGACACCCCCGAGGAGGTCGCCAAGGCGGACATCGCGGCGAACGCGGAGGAGTCCTACGGCAAGGGCTACGGAAAGATCACCTCGCACAAGGTGCTGGCCTCCGAGGCGGTGACCGTGGCCGGGCGCAAGGGCTACCTGGTCCGCTGGCAGGCGGTCACCAGTGAGGGCTCGGACGGCTACGTCGAGTCGCTCGCCTTCCCGTCGCCGGCCTCCGACGGCAAGGAGATCGCGGTCGTCCGTCTCGGGGTCGACGTCGGCGAGGGCCTCGGTGTCCTGGACGAGATCACCCAGGGCATCGAGGTCTCCTCGGGCGGCGGCCCCGGCCAGGACGTGTGAGCGCGGCCCGGACGTGACACGGCCGGGTGGGGCGGCCCCTCCGCTCAAGGGGCACCCCACCCGGCCGGGTGGTGCGCGCCGCCCCCGTCCCCACGGTGCGGCGCCGCAGGTCGCCGTCCAGTCATCCCGCGGACGGCGGCCTGGGTCTCAGGTGAGTCCGAGCGTGGGCAGCACCGCGGCCTCCACGAACCGGACGATGTACTCGGGGTCGGCGTCCTTGCCCTCCAGGACGGGACGGGCCCGCAGCACGCCGAAGATCTGGGCGGGGATGTAGTCGAGCGCCGGATGGCCGGCGGGCACCTCGCCCCGCTCGACCCCGCGCCGCAGGATCTGCTTGAGCGCGTCGATCTCGGGGTCGATGAGCGCCTCGCGCAGCGCCGTCCTGAGCTCCGGGTCCTGGGTGACGGCGTGGCCGAGGGCTTGCAGCAGCCGGGTGTCCTTGGCCGACCAGGCGCCCGCCGCGCGGGCGGCCTCCCGCAGGTCGTCGGCGAGGGTGCCGGTGTCGATCCCGTCGAAGCGGGTCCGCCGGCTGGCCCGCAGGGCGGCCGCGACGAACTGCGGCTTGGTCCGCCACTGCCGGTAGAGCGTGGCCTTGCTGCACCGGGTGCTGGCGGCGACGCCCTCCATCGTGACGGAGTCGTAGCCGCAGGCGCGGATCTGGTCGAGGACGGCGTCGAAGAACTCCTGCTCACGCTCCCGCGTGAGCTTGGAGCGGCGCGTGGCGGCGACCGTGTCCGGTCCGTCCGCGGCCTGCGACGTCATCTGCTCGTCCCTTCGCTCCGGGTGCGGCGCCCACCGTCGGAGGGGCCCGCCCTCCAGTGTGTCGCACATCTATCGAAACGCCACTGTACCGGAACGCTGGCGTATCGGTACAGTGGCGTATCGGTACAGGCCCGTTTCGGAACGGGCACGTACCGATGAGTGTGCCGAGCCGGAGCAGTCCCCAGCCCGACAAGCTCACCCAGCACCACCTACGTCAGCGAAGGGGCCGGGGGATGAATGCCCGCACCGAGCCTTCCCAGGAGAAGGCCGCACCACCGCGGCCACCGCTGGTCCGCGAACTCCTGCTCGTGGCGGGGTTCTTCCTCGCCTACAAGGCCGGCCGCCGACTGGCGACCGGCCACACCGTCGAGGCCTTCCGCAACGCGGACCGGCTGTGGGACCTGGAACGCGCCGTCCACCTGCCCGGCGAGGGCGCGGTGCAGCACCTCCTGCTGCACGGCGACACCCTCGTGCGGGTGGCCAACACCTACTACGCGACCGTCCACTTCCCGGCCACCCTGGCCTTCCTGGTCTGGCTGTACCTGCGGCGCCCGGCGCACTACGTCTGGGCCCGCCGGGTCCTGACGGCCGTCACCGGCGCCGCCCTGCTGCTGCACCTGGCGTTCCCCCTCGCCCCGCCGCGCATGCTCGCCGCGACCGGGCTGCTGGACACCGCCCGCCGCTACGGCCCCTCCGTGTACGGCCCGCCGCAGAGCGACCGGCTCTCCAACCAGTTCGCGGCGATGCCGTCGCTGCACTTCGGCTGGGCCCTGATGGTGGCGCTCGGCCTGATCGCGGTCACCCGGTCGCGCTGGCGCCTGCTGTGGCTGCTGCATCCCGCGCTGACCCTGCTGGTCATCGTGGGCACGGCCAACCACTACTGGCTCGACGCGCTCGCGGCGACGGCCCTGCTGGGCCTCGCGTTCGCGCTGCTCCCCCGCCCCGGCCGCACGGCCACCACGGCCGGCCGGGGCGCCGGACGGCTCCTGCCGGCACCCCGCCGGGGCGAGGCCGCCGGCCGGGACGCCGTCCTCGTGGGAGCGGGACGATGACCGCCACCGCGCTCGCCGTCGCGCTGTCCCTGGTCTCCGCCGTCGCCTACGCCACCGCCGCCGTCGCCCAGGAGCGGCTGGCCGCCCGCAGCGCCGGCTCCGGCCTGGTGCGGCTGCTGGGCTCGGGCGCCTGGTGGGGGACGGTGCTGCTCAACGCCACGGGTGCGCTCCTGCACGTCATAGCCCTCAAGTACGGCCCGCTGACGGTCGTGCAGCCGCTCGGCGCGCTCACGCTGGTGGCCGCGGTGCCGCTCGGCGCGCGGCTGGCGGGCCGCCGGGTCGGCGCCGTCGAGTGGCGCGGTACGGCTCTGACGCTGACCGGACTGGCCGCGATCCTCGTGACGGCGTCCGGGTCCGCGCCCGACGACGTGCTGAGCACCCCCGAGGCGATCGGGGTCGCGGCGGTCACCGTGACCCTGACCGGTCTGCTGGCGTGGCCGGGTGCCCGGCCGGGCCTGCGGCACGCGACCGCGTCCGGCTTCGCCTCCGGGGTCGCCTCGGCGCTCACCCAGACGGTGACGGTGGCCGCCACCGACCACTCCGCCCCGCTGCTCAGCCTCCAGGTCACGGGCGTGGCCGTGCTGGTGGCCTCGCTCGCGGCGGGCGGACTGCTGCTGTCGCAGACCGCCTACCAGGGCGGTCTCGGCGCTCCGCTCGCGGTGGTCACACTCGCCAACCCGCTCGCGGCGGCCGTGATCGGCCTCGTCCTGCTCGGCGAACGGCTGCGGGGCGGCCCGGCCGGTGTGCTGGCCGCGCTGGCCGGGGCGGGCCTGGCGTCCTGGGGTGTGGTGCTGCTCACCCGCGCCGCGCCCACACCGGCCGGCCCCGCGACCACGACGGAATCCGCCGACAAGGCACACCCCGTGCCCGTCCCGGCCGCGACGGGATCCGCGGACGAGGCGCACCCCGTGGCCGCCGTCCTGGCCCTGGAGCCCGAGTCGGCGGCCCGGGAGCGGGTGGTGGTGCCCCGGCAGCCCGGTCCGGGGCACCTCACCCCCCTGTGAGCCGGACCCGGCTACGCGGTGAGCGTCGCGGGGTCGCTCACGCCCGGCCGCCCGTTCTCGACGTGCCCGGCGAGGCGCCTCAGGAACGCGCGCTCACCCTCGGCCGTGACGGTCAGGTCGTACCAGCGGCGGCTCGCCGCGAGACCGAACGTGCGGCGCACGGTGGCGCCGGGCCGCACGGTCACCGTGACGGTACGGCCGCCGTACCCGTCGGCGATCCGCAGCCGGACGCCGGACCAGCCCGCGTTGGTGAAGGTCAGCTCGACGCCGTCGCCGTGGTGGCGGGCGGTGACCTCGGGACCGGCCACCACGTTCGCGCCCCGGAAGGCGCGGAAGAACCCGGCCGGGCCGTGCACGGTGAGGTCGTACGAGCCGTTCGAGGCCGCCGAGTCCCAGGTGCCCGTGATGCTCTTGCCGGCCTCGGTGGTGTACGTCCACGGGCCGTCGGTGCGGTTGCCCGAGGTGACGTGGAAGGCGGCGCCCGCCCTGGCGCCGGAGGCGAACGCCAGCCCGAACGTGCCGGCCGCCGCGTCGACGCGGCCGTCCACGTGCGGGGCGTACTTCAGCGGCCGGGTGGGCCGCAGCCCGCGCTCCTGCCGGGGCATGCCCGCCTCGGCGGGGGGCGTCGGGCGGTAGTCGGGGTGCCGCAACCGGTCCGGCGGCTCGTAGGCGTCCGTCCCCGGCAGCCCGGCGGGGCGGCTGTCCTTGCGGGAGAAGTCGAACGCCGAGGTCAGGTCGCCGCAGACGGCCCGCCGCCACGGTGAGATCTGCGGCTCCTCGACACCGAAGCGGCGCTCCATGAACCGCAGGATCGAGGTGTGGTCGAAGGTCTCGGAGCAGACGTAGCCGCCCTTGCTCCACGGCGAGACGACCAGCATCGGCACCCGCGGGCCGAGGCCGTAGGGCCCGGCCGTCCGGCCGGCGTCGCCGGCGTAGACGTCCAGCGAGACGTCGGCCGTCGAGCGGCCCCGGGAGGCGTCCTGCGGGGGCAGCGGCGGCACGACGTGGTCGAAGAAGCCGTCGTTCTCGTCGTAGGTGATGAACAGGGCCGTCTTCGACCAGACCTCCGGGTTCGAGGTGAGCGCGTCGAGGACGCGCGCGATGTACCAGGCGCCGTAGTTCGAGGGCCAGTTGGAGTGCTCGGAGAACGCCTCCGGGGCGGCGATCCAGGAGACCTGCGGCAGGGTGCCGGCCTCGACGTCGGCGCGCAGCCGGTCGAAGTAGCCGTCGCCGGCCTTGGCGTCCGTGCCCGTGCGGGCCTTGTCGTACCAGGGGTCGCCGGGCCGGGCCTCGCGGTACTTGGTGAAGTACAGCAGGGAGTTGTCGCCGTAGTTGCCGCGGTAGGCGTCGTCGATCCAGCCCCAGGAGCCGGCCGCGTCGAGGCCGTCGCCGATGTCCTGGTAGATCTTCCAGGACACCCCGGCCCGCTCCAGCCGCTCGGGGTACGTCGTCCAGCCGTAGCCGAGCTCGTCGTTGCCGAGGACCGGGCCGCCACCGGTGCCGTCGTTGCCCGTGTGGCCGCTCCACAGGTAGTAGCGGTTGGGGTCGGTCGAGCCGATGAACGAGCAGTGGTAGGCGTCGCAGACGGTGAACGCGTCGGCGAGGGCGTAGTGGAAGGGGATGTCCTCGCGGGTCAGGTAGGCCATCGTCGTGGTGCCCTTGGCGGGGACCCACCGGTCGTACTTGCCGCCGTTGTACGCCTGGTGCCCGTCGGACCAGCCGTGTGGCAGGCCCTCCAGGAACCGCATGCCGAGGTCGTCGGCGTCCGGGTGGAACGGCAGGACGTCCTTGACGCCGTCCGACTGGTGCCAGATGGGCTTGCCGTCGTCCCGCCGCACCGGGCGGGGGTCGCCGAAGCCGCGGACACCGCGCAGGGTGCCGAAGTAGTGATCGAAGGAACGGTTCTCCTGCATCAGGACGACGATGTGCTCGACGTCCTCCAGGGAGCCCGTGCGATGGTGCGCCGGGAGCGCGGCGGCCCGCTGGATGCTGCTCGACAGAGCGCTGAACGCCGTGGTGGCGCCCGCGATCTGGAGGAATCTGCGCCGGTTGACTTCGGGCATGGGTGGAAGACCTCTTCCCATCGTGAGGGTGATCCGGCCGATCGGTGACAACGCGCGCGACAGGAGTGTTCCAGGGGCACCGAACGGCGGGGAAGGGTGCGATGGCACGCGTGTGAAGGTCACGGGTACGCGGGGTGCGGCGGCTCCTCCCTGTCCGCTTCCGTGAGGCGGAAGCCCTGTTGCCCCCGCCGGGGCCCCTTCCCGACGATGTCGCCACGACACCTAGACGGGAGCCGCTGCCATGCCGCACATGACCGCGTTCGCCAGGAACCAGTGGTACGTCGCCGCCCACAGCCACGAGGTGGGGCGGGAGTTGCTCGGGCGGAGTGTCTGCGGGGAGACGCTCGTGCTCTACCGCACCGAGGACGAGGGGACGCCGGTCGTGCTGCACGACCGGTGTGTGCACCGCCGGTATCCGCTGTCCGAGGCGCCGACGCGGCTCGACGGGGACCGCATCGTGTGCGGGTACCACGGGTTCACGTACGACACGACCGGGACGTGCGTGTACGTGCCCGGGCAGAAGCGCGTGCCGCGCACGGCCCGTGTGGCCTCGTACCCGGTGGTCGAGCAGGACTCGCTGATCTGGGTGTGGATCGGCGACCCGGAACTGGCCGACCCGGCCGGCATCCCGCGCGCCCGGCACCTGGACGCGCCGGGCTGGGTCACCGTGCGAGGGATGGAGCCCATCGGCTGCGACCACGGCCTGCTGGTCGACAACCTCCTCGACCTCTCCCACGAGACCTATCTGCACGGCGGCTACATCGGCACCCCCGAGGTCGCCGAGACGCCGATCACCACCGAGGTCGACGAGGGGGCGGGCATCGTGCGGGTGAGCCGGCACATGGACGATGCCGAGTGCCCGCCGTTCTACGCCCGTTCGACCGGGATCGAGGGCCGCATCGCCCGCTGGCAGGACATCGAGTACCACGCCCCGTGCCTCTACGTGCTGCACAGCCGGGTCGCGCCGGTCGGCGTGCTGCCCCGGCCGGACGGCAGCGACCCGGACGCCTTCCACACCGAGGTCACCTACGCCATCACGCCCTCCGGGGACGGGACGGTGTACGACTTCTGGGCGGTGTCCCGGGACTGGGCGACCGAGGACGCCGAGGTGACCGAGTTCCTGCGCGCCAGCAACCACACCGTGGTGATGCAGGACGTGGACGCCCTCAACCTGCTCCAGCGCACCCTCGGCACCGAGCGGCACGGCTACCAGGAGCTCAGCATCAACATCGACACCGGCGGGCTGGCCGCGCGCCGCATCCTCGCCCGGCTGGTCGAGGAGGGCGCCAAGCCCGAGGAGAAGGTGCGGTGAGCGGCGGTACCGGGGAGGTGTACCGGGTCGACTGGGTGCCGGGCACCGACCTGCTGCACGGGACCTGCCACTGCGGACGGGAGCACCGCGCCGAGGACCCGGTGCGGATGTGGGAGTGGATGCTCGCCCACCCGCGGGGGCACCGGGTGCCGGAGGACGACTCGTGACGGAGGTGTACGAGGCCGAACTCGTCGTCGAGCAGGCGGAGCCCGCGGCCGACGGGGTGCTCGCCCTCCTCCTGCGCGACCCGTCGGGCGGGCCGCTGCCCGCCTGGGAGCCCGGCGCCCATATCGACCTGCTGCTCGGGCCGGGGCTGGAGCGGCAGTACTCGCTGTGCGGCGACCCGGCGGACCGGACGCGCTGGCGCATCGCGGTCCTGCGCGAGCCCGCCGGGCGCGGCGGGTCCGTCCAGGTGCACGAGCGGCTGGGGGCGGGCGACAAGGTGCGGGTGCGCGGTCCGCGCAACCACTTCCGGCTGGAACCCGCGCGCGCCTACCGGTTCGTCGCGGGCGGCATCGGCATCACCCCGATCCTGCCCATGCTGGCCGCGGCCGAGACGGCGGGCGCCGACTGGATCCTGCTGTACGGCGGCCGCACCCGCCGGTCCATGGCGTTCACGGCGGAGCTGGCGCCGTACGGCGGGCGGGTCACCCTGGCGCCGCAGGACGAGGGCGGTCCGCTGGACCTCGGCTCGGTGCTGGACGGCCTCACCGAGGGCACCCTCGTCTACTGCTGCGGTCCCGGTCCCCTGCTGGACGCCGTCGAGGAGCGCTGCCCGGCGAGCGCCCTGCGCGTCGAGCGGTTCCAGCCGCGGGAGCAACCCTCGTCGGGGGACGCGGAGTTCGAGGTGGAACTGGCCCGCAGCGGCCTGACGGTCACGGTCGGGCCCGGCGTCTCCGTGCTGGACGCGGTGCGGGCCGCGGGTGTCGAGGTGCTGTACTCCTGCACCGAGGGCACCTGCGGCACCTGCGAGACCGACGTCCTCGACGGCACGCCCGACCACCGGGACTCCGTGCTGACCCCCGAGGAGCAGGCGAGCGGCGAGACGATGATGATCTGTGTGTCGCGGTGCCGGGGACGGCGGCTGCTCCTCGATCTGTGAACGCCCCGACCAGCGGCCCCACCCGCGCCCGCCGGCCACAGCTGACCCTCGCCGACCCCGGCCACGTCCACCGGGGCGGCCGTCACTTCCGGCTCACCCCGCGCGTGCTGGAACTCGGCTGCTCCTGCCTGTCCAGCCGCACTGGTAGAAGCTTCCACCTTCCCGCTGGGTGAGGTCGCGCACTACTGTGCGCGGTGCGCACAACCTGTCGGAACACCGTTGCACCGTTGTCTGTACAGGAGGAGCCATGCGTCGTCTGTCCGCCGGTCTCGCCGCCGGCGCCCTGCTGCTCGTCGCGACGGCCTGCGGCTCGTCGGGCGACGCATCGTCGAAAGGGGGCGGATCGTCCGGCGGGGTCACCACCGTGAAGGTCGGGCTCATCCCCATCGTCGACGTCGCCCCGCTGTACCTCGGCCAGAAGAAGGGCTTCTTCGAGAAGCATGGCCTGAAGCTGGAGTTCACCACGGCCCAGGGCGGCGCCGCGATCGTGCCGGGGGTGGCGAGCGGTCAGTTCCAGTTCGGGTTCAGCAATGTGACCTCCCTGATGGTCGCGCAGTCCAACGGCGTTCCCGTGCGGGCGGTCGCCAACGGCATCGCCTCGACCGGCGAGGAGGGCGAGGACTTCGGGGCCCTGATGGTCAGGAAGGGCAGCCCGCTGAAGTCCCCGAAGGAGCTGGAGGGCAGGAAGGTCGCCATCAACACGTTGAAGAACATCAACGAGACGGCCGTGCGCGCCTCGGTGCGCGACGCGGGCGGCGACCCCGACGAGGTGGAGTTCGTCGAGCTGCCCTTCGACCAGATGCCGGCCGCCCTGGACAAGGGGCGGATCGACGCCGCCATGGTGGTGGAGCCGGCGACCGCCACCATCAGGAACCAGGACGGCGTCGAGATCGCCTCGCCGCTGGTCGACGTGGCGCCCGACCTCACCGTGGCCCTCTACTTCACCTCGGCGCGGTACGCGGAGAGCAACCCCGAGGTCGTGAAGAAGTTCCAGAAGGCGGCCGCGCAGTCCCTGGCCTACGCCGACGCCCACCCGGACGAGGCGCGCGAGATCATCACGACGTACACGAAGATCCCGGCGGACGTGCTGGCGAAGGTCACCCTGCCGAAGTGGCCGGCCGAGGCGAACCGGTCCTCCGTCGAGGCCCTGATGAAGCTCGGCCAGTCGGACGGCCTGTTCAAGAACCCGCCGGACCTCGACGAGCTGCTGCCGTGAGGGACACCGACCGGTGAGGGCGACGAACGCCGCACTCGGCGCGGCGGGGCTCGCCGGCTTCCTGGCCCTGGCCGAGGCGGTGCCGCGGCTCGGCCTGGTGGACGAGGAGTACCTCCCGCCCGCCGGCCGGATCGCCGTCGCGCTCGGGGACGAGGCCGCCGACCCCGCGTTCTGGACCGCGCTCGGCGACACGCTCACCGGCTGGGCGCTGGGCCTCGCGATCGCGTCCTGCGCGGGTGTCGTGGCCGGTGTCGTCCTGTCGGTCGTGCCGTATCTGCGGCAGGCCACGGCCTCCACGGTCGAGTTCCTGCGGCCCATCCCCTCGGTCGCCCTCATCCCGCTGGCGGTCCTGCTCTACGGCTCCGAACTGCGCTCGGTGCTCCTGCTCGTCGTCTACGCGTCCTTCTGGCAGGTCCTGATCCAGGTCCTGTACGGCGTCCAGGACGTCGACCCGGTCGCCGAGGAGACGGCACGGTCGTACGGCCTGGGCACCTGGGCACGGATCCGGTACGTGCTGTGGCCGTCCGCGCTGCCGTACGTGATGACCGGCGTGCGGCTCGCCGCCGCCGTCGCGCTGATCCTCGCCGTCACCGCCGAACTCGTCATCGGGGCGCCAGGGCTCGGCCGGCGCATCGGGGTGGCGCAGACCTCGCAGGCGGTGCCCGAGATGTACGCGCTGGTCGTGGTGACGGGGCTGCTGGGGCTCGTGATCAACGTGGGGGCGCGTGCGGTGGAGCGCCGGGCGCTGGCCTGGCACCCGTCGGTGCGCGGGGAGGTGGCGGTGTGAGACGCGTGCTGCTGCGGGTCGTCCTGGCGTGCGCGCTGCCCGTCGTGCTGCTCACCGTGTGGTGGGTGGCGTCCGCGGGCAGCACGGACGTGTACTGGCCGCCGCTGCGGACGATCCTCACGGCGTTCCCGGACGTGTGGACGCCGGACCGGCTGCGCGGCGACGTGCTGCCCAGCGTCTGGCGGCTGGCGGCTGGTTACGCCCTGGCGGCGGTCGCCGGGGTGGCGCTCGGCACGCTCGTCGGCTCCCACCGGCGGGTGCGGGCGGTGTGCGAACCGGTCCTGGAGTTCCTGCGCGCGGTGCCGCCGCCCGTGCTGGTGCCGGTCATCATGCTGTTCGCGGGGATCGGCGACACGATGAAGGTCGCGGTGATCGCGAGCGGCTGCGTCTGGCCGGTCCTGCTGAACACCGTCGAGGGCGTACGCGCGGTGGACCCGGTGACGGCGGAGGTGGCGCGGTCGTACGGGATCACGGGGGTGGCCCGGCTGCGGAGCCTGGTGCTGCCGTCGGCGAGCCCGCAGATCTTCGCGGGGCTGCGCCAGGCCCTGTCGATCGGCATCATCCTCATGGTGATCAGCGAGATGTTCGCCGCCAGCAACGGGCTCGGGTTCACCGTCGTCCAGTTCCAGCGGGGTTTCGCGATCCCCGACATGTGGACCGGCATCCTCGTGCTCGGGATGCTGGGCGTCGTGCTGTCGATGCTCTTCCGGCTGGTCGAGCGGCGGGTGCTCGGCTGGTACCACGGTCTGCGCGCCTCGGCCCGGCGGTCGCCGTGAACCTCCAGAAAGGGCGTTCCATGCTGGACGTACGGGGTCTGCGGAAGGTCTACGAGGGCTCGGGACGGCGGGTGGAGGCGGTACGCGACCTGACCTTCACCGTCGATCCGGGCGAACTGGTCTGTCTCGTCGGCCCGTCGGGCTGCGGCAAGACCACCCTGCTGAAGTGCGTGGCCGGGCTGCTCACGCCGACCGGCGGCGAGGTGCTTCTGGAGGGGCGGCGGGTCGACGGGCCGCCGCCCGGGATGGCGTTCGTCTTCCAGGAGTACGGGCGCAGCCTGTTCCCGTGGATGCGGGTCGGGGAGAACGTCGAACTGCCGTTGCGGCAGAAGGATCTGGGCAAGGTCCGGCGCCGGGCGCTGGTGCGGGACGCCCTGGAGTCGGTGGGGCTCGCGGACGCGGCCGGCGCCTACCCGTGGCAGTTGTCGGGTGGGATGCAGCAGCGGGTCGCGATCGCGCGGGCGCTGGCGTACGAGCCCCGGGTGCTGCTGATGGACGAGCCGTTCGCCGCCGTGGACGCGCAGACCAGGGCCGATCTGGAGGACCTGGTGCGAGGGCTGTGGCGGGAGCGCGGCATGACGATCCTCTTCGTCACCCATGACATCGACGAGGCCGTCTACCTCGGTGAGCGGGTGATCGTGCTGTCCGCCTCCCCGACCGTCGTCCGTGAGCAGCTCACGGTCGATCTGCCCGCCGGGCGCGACCAGTTGCACACCCGCGTGGACCCGCGCTTCGCCGGCCTGCGCACCCGGGTGTACGAGCAGATCCAGGCGGCGAAGCGCGGGGACGTCCCGGACGCGCTCACGAAGTCGAGTACGCCTCCACCTCGCTGAACTGGGCCGCCGGCCAGCCGGTGTTGGCGCTGACGGAGAGCCGCAGATGGCGCAGGGTGGTGCCGGCGGGCAGGGGGACGGTGACGGTGTTGCCGGTGGCCGGATCGAAGCGGTGACCGGCGGCGCCGACGACCGTGGAGTACGCCGAGCCGTCCGAGCTGCCCAGCACGGTGACGGTCTGGGTGCGGGCCTCCCAGGCCGCGGACGGGGGCAGATTCAGCACCACCCGGCGGACCGTCCGGACCGAGCCGAGGTCGACCGTCAGGGCCTGCGGGAAGGCGTGGTTGGCGGACTCCCAGTAGGTGGCGGCGTCACCGTCGACGGCCTTGCCGGGCGTGTAGACGTCCTGGGACCCGGTGGCGGTGACGGGGCGCCCCTTGGCGAGGTTGCCGGACTGGCCGGGGTCCGGGTCGGGGTTGCCCTGGCCGGGCCGCGGCCAGGCCGAGCAGTCCGACCAGGTGCTGCTCCAGCCGGAGTTGCCGCCGCCGTCGGTGAGGGTGAAGGTGCCGGAGCTGGCCGGGTAGGGGCAGTTGTAGACACCGGCGGCGCCGACGCCGGTCGCCGTGACGTTGCGGAAGGTGGCGGCGCCCGGCGTCTCGGCCTGGACCACGACCGTGCCGGTGTTGCGGACGGTCGCCCCGTCGACGGTGATGTTCCTCGCCGCGAGCCCGCGGCCGCCGCCGGAGACGAACTCGAAGGCGCTGTACGGGCTGTCGGTAATGGTGGTGTTCGTGATGCGCACCTGGGCGTCGACGGCGCTGTCGTAGGAGTCGACCCGCAGGGCGCCCATCGGATGGTTCCAGTTGGGGTTCATGGCGCCGGTGCGGACCAGGGTGTTGCCGTCGATGGTGATGGTGCCGGACAGCGGGTGGAAGGGGTCGAGGAACTTCTGGTTGGAGAGGGCGATGCCGCTGCCGAGCGCGTTGGTGTCGGAGATCAGGTTGCCGCGGACCGTGAGGTCGGTGCCGCCGTAGATGGCGATGCCGTTGGCGAGGTTCGGCTGGGTGATGGTGTTGTTCTCGAAGCTGCTGCCGACGTCCGGCGCGTTCAGCGACCACATGGCGAGCGCGTCGTCGCCCTGGTTGCGCAGGAAGTTGTTGCGGACCTTCACGCCGCGGGCGTTGCCGTTGAGGTTGAGGCCGTCGGCGGTCATGTCGAGGAAGCGGTTGTTCTCCACGACGAGGTTGTCGTTGGTGCCGGTCAGCCAGAGGCCCACCTTGAGGTGCTGGAGCCACATGCCGGACACGGAGCTGTTCGGGCCGAGCGAGCCGTTGACGAAGTTGTCGGGGTTGGCGTCGACGCGCTCGGTGACCTCGCCGATCACGGCGAAGTTCTTGATGTGGACGTTCCCGGAGGAGCCGGTCTGGTCGATGAAGCGGGACGAGCGCACGATCGAGTGCCAGTGCCCGGCCCCCTGGAGGGTCACGTTCTGCACGCCGCTGAGCGACGACGTCAGCCGGTACTCCCCCGGCGGGATCCACACCACCCCGCCCTGGGCGGCGGCGATGGCGTCCCGGAAGGCCCGGGTGGAGTCGCCCTGGCCGCTGGGGTCGGCCCCCTTGGAGACGACGGAGACCGATCCGGCGGGCTGTCCCGCCGCGCCGGCGACCTGCTCGAAGTCGGCGACGTCGACGGTGACCTGGACGCCGGTGGCCTGGAAGGCCACCTTGTCGCCGGCCTGCACGTCCCGGCCGAGCGGCAGCCGCGCGTTGTCGTAGAAGTGGTGCGTCTTCGAGCCGGTGATCCAGCCGGTGTCGACGTACGAGTACGTCGACGTGACCGCGAGGGTGCGGGAGAGTTTCTGGCCGTTGACGTAGACGTCGAGCGTCCCGGACTGGCCGTCGGGGACGCTGTAGGCGACGTTCACGGCGTTGGCCGCGCGCGGGACGGTGAACTCGACGCGCTGGCCGGCGCCGAGGCGTACGGCCCTGCGTCCGGACGCCTCGGAGGCGAGTGTGCCCTGAGTGACGTCCGGGCCGATCGTGGTGCCGGTCGTGGTGGCGGACTCGGCCTCGACGGAGGTGAACGGGAGGTCGGCGCCGGCCGCCGCGTGGGCGGCGGGGGCGGTGGCGGTGACCAGGCCGGCGGCGAGCGCGACGGCCACCGCCACTGGCATGAGCCTGACACTCGTGCGGGTGGGGTGCATGGGCTGATCCCTTCGTGGGGGGGTGCGGGACAGCGGGACGCGGGCTCAGGCGCGCAGCCAGACCGCGGTGTCCTGGGGCAGCCGGCCGTCGGGGTCCAGCGGGCCGCTGCTCAGCAGGAGTTCGCGGTGCGCGGGCAGGTCGGCGGGGGTGTCCGACAGGTTGACCACGCACAGGGTGCCGGGGGTCCGGGTGAAGGCGAGCACACCGTCGGGCGACGGCAGCCAGGTCAGCGGTCCGTCGCCGAGCTCCGGGCGCAGGGCGATGGCCCGGCGGTACAGGGTGAGCATGGAGCCCGGGTCGGCGGCCTGGCGGTCGGCGGCGTACGCGGCCCAGCCCTCGGGCTGCGGCAGCCACGGCTCCGCCTGGGCGCCGAAGCCCGCGTACGGCTCCCCGGCCGCCCAGGGCAGCGGCACGCGGCAGCCGTCCCGGCCCGGGTCGGTGCCGCCGGAGCGGGCGTGCATCGGGTCCTCGATCCGGTCGAGCGGGATGTCCGCCTCGGGCAGGCCCAGTTCCTCGCCCTGGTAGAGGTAGACGGAGCCGGGCAGGGCCAGGGACAGCAGCGCGCCGGCGCGGGCGCGGCGGGTGCCGAGGGCGAGGTCGGTGGGGGTGCCGAACGCCTTGGTGGCGAAGTCGAAGCCGGTGTCGGCGCGGCCGTACCGGGTGACCGTGCGGGTGACGTCGTGGTTGCACAGCACCCAGGTGGCGGGGGCGCCCACCGGGGCGTGCTCGGCGAGGGTGGTGTCGATCGAGGTCCGCAGCCGCTCCGCGTCCCACGGGCAGGACAGGAAGGAGAAGTTGAAGGCGGTGTGCAGTTCGTCGGGGCGCAGATAGCGGGCGAAGCGTTCGGGGTCGGGCAGCCAGACCTCGCCGACGAAGACGCCGTCGTACGCGTCGGCGACGGCGCGCCAGGAGCGGTAGATGTCGTGGAGCTCGTCGCGGTCGACGTAGGGGTGCGGGTCGGGGGCGCAGGCGAGGTCGGGCAGCTCCGGGTCCTTGGCGAGCAGTGCGGCGGAGTCGATGCGGACGCCGGCCACCCCCCGCTCGAACCAGAACCGCAGGATGTCCTCGTGTTCCTGCCGGACCGCCGGGTGGGCCCAGTTGAGGTCGGGCTGTTCGGGGGTGAACAGGTGCAGGTACCACTCGCCGTCGGGCAGCCTCGTCCAGACGGGGTCGGTCGAGCCGACGAACTCCGACGGCCAGTCGTTGGGCGGGAGGGCGCCGTCGGGGCCGCGTCCGGGCCGGAAGTGGAACAGCTCGCGCTCGGGGCTGCCGGGTCCGGCCTCACGCGCGGCACGGAACCAGGGGTGCTGGTCGGAGACGTGGTTGGGCACGATGTCGACGATCGTGCGGATGCCGAGCTCACCGGCCTCGGCGATGAGCTTCTCCGCCTCGGCGAGGGTGCCGAAGGCCGGGTCGATGGCCCGGTAGTCGGCGACGTCGTAGCCGCCGTCCTTCAGCGGGGAGACGTACCAGGGCGTGAACCACAGGGCGTCCACGCCGAGTTCGGCGAGGTACGGCAGCCGGGCGCGGACGCCCGCGAGGTCGCCGGTGCCGTCGCCGTCGCCGTCCGCGAAGCTGCGGACGTAGACCTGGTAGATGACGGCGGAGTGCCACCACGGTGCGGCGGCAGGACGGGACTGTGCCACGGTGTGGCCCTTTCTGTCGGGAGGGGGCAGGGCGTCCGGGGGTGGGGGACGTCAGCCCTTGGTGCTGCCCGCGCCGATCCCCGCGATGATGTGCCGCTGGAAGGCGAGGAACATCGCGACCATGGGGATGCTCGCGATGACCATCGCGGCGATGAGCACGGTCAGCGGGATGTTCTGCGACAGCTGGACGAGTGCGACGCTGATGGGCTGCTTGTCGGTGTCGGAGAACACCATCAGCGGCCAGAGGAAGTCCTGCCAGACGGCGACCAGGGCGAAGATCGAGACCACGCCGAGGACCGGCCGGGACATCGGCAGCACGATCGACCACAGGGTGCGCAGCCGGCCGGCGCCGTCCATCTCGGCGGCCTCCAGCACATCGCGCGGGAGCTGGTCGAAGAACCGCTTGAGCAGGTAGAGGTTGAAGGCGTTGGCGACGGCCGGCAGCCAGATCGCCACGGGGTCGTTGAGCAGCCCGAGGTCGGCCACGGTCAGGTACTTCGGCACGACGAGCGCCTGGGCGGGGACCATGAGGGTGGCGAGGATGCCGCCGAGGATCACCTTGCCGAAGGCGGGCCGCAGCTTGGACAGCGCGTAGGCGGCGGCCGTGCAGAACACCAGCTGGCACAGCCAGGCGCCGGCGGCCTGGACGACGGTGTTCCACAGATGGGTGGGCAGCTGCATCAGGTCCCAGGCGTCGGTGTAGCCGCTGACGTGCCAGCGTTCCGGGACCAGGGTCGGCGGGGTCCTGGCGACCTCGTCCGCCGACTTCATCGCGCCCGTGACCATCCAGTAGACGGGGAACAGGAACGCGATCACGAACAGCAGGACGGTGCCGGTGAACACGGTCCAGTAGGCGGCCTTGCCGCGCGGCCGGGCCAGGGCGGCCGGCGAGAGGAGGGTCCGGGTGCTCATGCGCTCTCCCCTTCGGTGCGGGTCAGTCGCAGGTACACGGCGGAGAAGGCGCCGAGGAGCACGAGGAGCATCACGCTCAGGGCGCAGGCGCCGCCGAAGTCGTTGTAGAGGAACGCGTACTTGTAGATCAGGTAGAGGACGGTGACCGTGGCGTTCTCCGGGCCGCCGCCGGTGATCACGAACGGTTCGGTGAACACCTGCATGGTGGCGATGATCTGAAGCAGCATCAGCATCAGGATCACGAACCGGGTCTGCGGGATCGTGACGTGCCGGACGCGTTGCAGCAGGTTCGCGCCGTCGAGCTCGGCGGCCTCGTACAGCTCTCCGGGGATGGACTGGAGCGCCGCGAGATAGATGAGCACGGTGCCGCCCATGTTGGCCCAGGTGGCGACGATGACCAGGGAGACCAGCGCGGTGTCGGCGCCGTTGGACCAGTTCGAGGTCGGCAGGTGCGCAAAGCGCAGCGCCTCGTTGGCGAGGCCGGTGCCCGGGTCGTAGAACCACTTCCACAGCAGGGCGCTGACCACCGGCGGGATCATCACCGGCAGGTAGACCACGACCCGGAAGAACGCCTTGGCGTGCCGGAGTTCGTTGAGGACCAGGGCGAGCACGAAGGGGATCGCGAAGCCGATCAGCAGGGCGAGCACGGTGAAGGTGAGCGTGTTGCGCCAGGCCGCTGTGAACTCCGGGTCGTTGAAGACGCGGGTGAAGTTGGCGGTGCCGACCCACTCGGGCTCGCCGCCGGGCGTGTACTTCTGGAAGGCGATCACGACCGCGCGGATCGCCGGGTACCAGGAGAACAGGGCGAAGCAGACGAGGCCGCCGACGAGGAAGCCGTAGGCGCGGGCCTGGTCGGCGAGGCGGCGCCGCCTCCGGTCCCCTGCCGGGGGCGGCGCCTGCACGGGGCGTACCGCGACCTTCGCGACGGTCCGTCGCTGAGCCGTGTCGGTCATGGTGCGTCAGCCCCGGTCCAGGATTCCGTCGATCTTGCCGGACGCGTCCTCCAGGAGCTGGTCGATGTCGGCGTCCTCCTTGGTGAGGACGGCGGAGACGACACCGTCGAGGACCGAGTAGATCTGCTGGGCGCTCGGCGGCTCGATCTTCATGTCCAGGTTCTGGTTGCCGTCGAGGAACGCCTGGTAGTTCTCCACCGGGACGTTGGCGTTGGCCTTCTTGACCTCCTGGTCCTTGGCGTCGGCGGCGCCGGTGAACAGGCGGGGTTCGGGCAGGCCCACGGGCGCGTCGTTCTTCTTGGCGCGGGCGTAGTCGCCGAGGAAGCCGTCGCCGGGGGTGAGGAACATGTGGTCGAGCCACTTCAGGCCGGCGCGGATCTGCTCGGGGCTGGCCTTCTTGCTGAACATGTAGCCGTCGCCGCCGATGAGGGTGCCCTTGCCGCCGGGCATGGGGGCGAGGGCGAGGTCCTTGTAGTTCCCGCCCTTCTCCTTGACGAGGATCGGGATGTTGTCGGGGGCGGCGAGGTACATGCCGAGCTTGCCGGAACCCATCATCTGCTGGACGTCGTTGATGACGAGCAGCTGCTTGCTGCCCATCGACTCGTCCTTCCACCGCATGTCGTGGAGGGCCCGCAGGACGGCGCGGCCCTCGGGCGAGTCGACGGTGGCCTTCTTGCCGTCGGGGCTGACGACGTCGCCGCCCTGCGAGTACAGCTCGGCGGTGAAGTGCCAGCCGCCCTGGTTCTGGGCGCTGTAGTCGGCGTAGCCGACGGTGCCGCCGCCGAGGCCGGCGATCCTCTTGGCCGCGGTGCGGACCTCGTCCCAGGTGGCCGGGGGCTTGTCGGGGTCGAGGCCCGCCTTCGCGAAGAGCGCCTTGTTGTAGATCAGGCCCATCGAGTAGCCGGTGCGCGGGACGCCGTAGACCTTGCCGTCGACGGTGTAGATGTCACGCAGTTGCTGCTGGATGGTGTCGTAGCTCTTGAGTTCCTTGACATACGGCGTGATGTCGGCCGCCTGGTCGATGTCGACCACGTGGCGGGCGTCGGTGAAGTACGTGTAGAAGACGTCCTCCATCTGCCCGCCGGCGAGCTTGGCGTCGAACGTCTTCGGGTCCTGGCAGGGGAACGCGTCGTGGGGCACGACGTCGATGTCCGGGTTCTGCCGCTCGAAGTCGGCGACGTCCTGCTCGAAGAACCTGCGGTCGACCTTGGCGCTCTTGGGCGGCATGCAGTTGACCGTGATGCGGGTCTTGCCGCTCGCCGAGTCGTCGCCGCCCGAACCGCAGGCGGACGCGGCGAGGGCGAGCGAACAGACGCTCAGCGCGGCAAAGGTACGGCGGAACCCGGTGCTTCTCATCGGTGGACCCCTCTGGGCATGGAGCGGTGGGCGCCGCACACTCAAGCACCGTCGACATCCATGCGCAAGATGTCGCGCGAGATTTGCAATTTTTAGACAGCACCTCGGTTGCCGATGACGTCCTTTCGCGCGGGGCCGCAGGTCAGCGGCGGGGCGCTTGCGCCGTGGAGCCGCGCACCACCAGCTCGGGCTCGAAGAGCAGCTCCTCCGCCGGGACGGGAGTGCCCGCGATCTGGGCGTTCAGCAGCTCGACGGCCGCCCGGCCCATGGCCTCGATCGGCTGGCGGACGGTGGTAAGGGGGGGCTCGGTGCAGTTCATGAACGCCGAGTCGTCGTAGCCGACGACCGAGATCTCCGACGGGACGCCGAGTCCCTTGCGCCGCGCGGCCCGTACAGCGCCGAGGGCCAGCGGGTCGCTCGCGCAGATGATGCCGGTGACGCCCCGGTCGATCAGCCGGGAGGCGGCCGCGTGCCCGCCCTCGATCGAGAAGATCGCCCGCGCCACGTGCTCCTCGGGCAGCTCGGCGGCGATCCCCCGGGCGGCCGCCAGCTTGCGCGCCGACGGCACGTGGTCGCCCGGGCCCAGCACCAGCCCGATGCGCTCGTGGCCCAGCGAGGCCAGGTGCCGCCACGCCTGCTCCACCGCCACGGCGTCGTCGCAGGAGACGGCCGGGAAGCCCAGGTGCTCGATGGCCGCGTTGACCAGCACCACCGGGATGTTGCGGTCGGCGAGTTCCTTGTAGTGGTCGTGCGGCGCGTCCGCCTGCGCGTACAGGCCGCCGGCGAAGACCACCCCGGAGACCTGCTGCTGCAGCAGCAGCGTGACGTAGTCGGCCTCGGAGACACCGCCCTTGGTCTGCGTGCACAGCACGGGGGTGAGTCCCAGCTGGGCCAGCGCCCCGCCGATCACCTCGGCGAACGCCGGGAAGATCGGGTTCTGCAGCTCGGGCAGCACCAGGCCGACCAGACGCGCGCGTTCCCCGCGCAGCTGGGTGGGGCGCTCGTAGCCGAGCACGTCCAGGGCGGAGAGCACCGCCTGCCGGGTGGCCTCCGAGACACCGGGCTTGTCGTTGAGCACCCGGCTGACCGTGGCCTCGCTGACCCCGACCTTCTTCGCCACTTCAGCAAGTCGTCGCGTCATGGACGCAAGAATAGCGCAAGAATTGCAAACTGCTTGCGTACGGGTCACTCCTCGTCGCGCGCCGCCCACAGGCCGCGGACGTGGCCCAGGTGCCGGACGACCTCGGCGAGGTGGGCGTTCCCGGCGAGGGCGAGCAGACCGAGGTGGAGGCGCGTGTCGGCCTCCACGTGCGCGATGAGGTCACCGGCGACCGCCGCCCGGACGAGCTCCCGGGCGGCGGGCCGCAGCGCCTCCAGGGACACCGCGTCGGCGGTGGCGGCCAGCTCCACGACCGTCGGGATCTCGATGAGCGCGCGGACGTGCGTGTACTCGTCGAGCTGCTTCTCGCACACCGCGGTGACCCGGAACCCCTTGTCGGGCACCGTGTCGACCAGCCCGGCGGCCCCGGGGCGGGGTGTGCTGACGGGGCGCCGTCGGCGACCTGAACGCCGACGGTGCCCCGATCAGTCCTCGGGCGCGCGCACCACACGGAGATACGAGGCGTCACGACGCGCCCCGCGGGCCCTGACCCGCTCGCGGCGCGCCTCGCGCAGCACCAGCGTCAGCCGCGTGTACCCCAGCTCCCGCAGGGTCGCGGGTGTCTCGTCGACCACCCGGCACTCGGTGGCGCCCCAGCGCGGGTCGGGGTGGTGGAGCGGGCGCACCGCGCCGTCCTCCTCGACGGCCCGCTCCCCCACCGCGCGGATCCAGTGCGGCAGGCCCTGCCGGTAGGCGGCCTCCATGAGGGGGTCCTGGGCGATGTCCCGGCGGACGGCCTGGAGCGCGTGGTCGTGGCCGTGCCGCTCCAGGGCGTCGGTGAAGTGGGCCAGCATCGGCAGGCACCAGCTGGACTCGTGGTCGCCGAGGACGGCGGCGGCGTCCGGGTGGAAGAGGACGAACCGCAGGAGGTTCTCGTGCGGCATCGCGCTGGGGTGGGGGCCCACGGCGCTGAAAAGTGACGCGAAAGCGCTGTTCGCCAGGACGACGTCCCAGCGGTGGTCCACGACGACGGACGGGAAGGGCACGGCCTCCACGAGGACGGCGTAGTCCCGGAGATACGCCTGGGCCTCGGGCCGGTCGGGGACGGGCCGCGGTACGAACCGCTGCCCACCTGCCTGATATGCCATCGGGAGGTCACCCCTCTTGCCTATGCGGCCTTCACGCGGCGTCCCGATCCTGGTGCCCGCGCCCGAGCCATGTCAACTATCGTGGCATTCCCCGCCGGTTGACGGCTGAAATTGGCCACAGTTGTGGCGGAACCTGGATGCGCGTTCGAACCACCCGGTAATCTTCGTCGAGTTCACGGCAACAGGTTGTGAGAAGCCTGTGAGAGACGTAGGAGATCTGTCGGTGACGGATGGCTTCGAGGGCCCTGGCGCCACGGTGACGGCCGCGCTGCCCGCCGTCGTCGCCCGCGTCGCCGCGCTCGCCGACCGGCTCGACGTGCCGCACACGGAGGTCTTCGACACCGGCCGGCTGTCCGTCGCCTCCGGCGTCCCGGAGCCGGTGGTCAAGGCCCTGCTGAGCGGCCGGCCCGCGGGTGAGCCCGATGTGCAGGCCCGGTTCCTCCAGCGGCTCGACCTCCTGCGGCGCACCCGCCTGAAGCCCAACGGCCGCAGGTACACCCAGCAGGAGATCGCCGACGGCGCCGGCATGTCCCGCCAGCAGGCGGGCGCGCTCATCAACGGCGACCGGCGGCCCACCATGGAGCACTGCGACGCCATCCAGCGCTTCTTCCGGGTGCACGCCGGCTTCCTGACCGCCGAGGACCCCGAGGCGCTGGCCGGCGCGCTCCAGCGCACCGAGCAGGACCTGCTGCAGAGACTCGCGGAGCGCGAGGCGGCCCAGGCCGCCGAGGACCCTCTGGAGCGGCTCCTGCAGGACCACGGTGTGCGCGGCATCGCCTGGCGGGCCGCCCAGCTCCCCACCGACCAGCACCGCGACAAGGTCGCCGAGTGGCTGGACATGCTCCTGGAGAGCGTCAAGCGGCCCGAGTCGTGACCGGAGGAACGGGAGACCATTGGGCATCGGTAGGGAAATGCGCCGCCTGTGCGGCGAGTTGGTCGCGGAGCTGTCGCTTCCCGCACCCGCGGCGCCCGAGAGGCTGTACGGCGCGCTGTGCGACGCGATGGGCAGACGCCGGGGCCGCCCCGTCCACTTCCGTACGGCCGCCTTCCCGCCGGGCACCGCGAGCGGGCTGTGGCTCGACATGGCCGACCAGGACCTCGTGGTGATCGAGGAGCGCACCGCGCCCGACCACCAGCTGGTGATCCTCGGCCACGAGCTGTGGCACATGAAGGCCGGCCACTGCCGCCACAGCATCGAGGGCGCCTCCGTGGCGGCCCGGCTGCTCGGCAGCGAGGCGGATCTGCGCTCGGCGGTCCTGAAGGTCGCCGCCCGCAACCACTTCGACCAGGCGGAGGAGAAGGAGGCCGAGAGCTTCGGCCTGCTGCTGGCCAGCAAGTGCCGCACCTGGCTGGCGGTTTCCTCGGCGCGAGGGCAGCGGGACCATCTGGCGGGCCGCATCGAGGCGTCGCTTGGCTACCTGGGTCCGCAGAACTGACCCCCTGACCCGCGCCGGCCGGGCGAACGGACGGCCGGGCCGGACCCGTTGTCAGTGGCGGACGGCAAGCTGGTGGGTGGCGCCACGCCGTGCGGGGCGCGACGACACCGACCCGGGGAGAGCCGACCGATGCCCACCGCCGTACTGACCGACCGCGAGCGCACCGCCGTCCAGGCCTACCTGCGGCTCCTGCACACCGTGCGAGCCGCGTTCGACGGTGCCTCCGGACCGGGCCGACCACCCGTCGTGCCGCCCGCCGTCCTCGCCGAGGCCGAACAGGCCCTGGCCGACGCGGGACTGACGGGCCACGAGGAGGAGTTCTTCCACCTGCTGCGCACCTGGTGCCCGGCCGAGCCCTGACGCCGCAGGCGCGGGGGTCAGGCGTGCGGCACGCTCACCGCTGTCGCCACCAGCCCCCGCCCGACCGTCCAGCGCCCCTCGAACCGGTCGAGCCGGCGTCCGCCGACCAGCGGGCCGGGCACGAGGAGCCTGGCGCTGAACCGGCCGCCGCGCGGATCGCCGTCCCCGGCGAGGACGTCGATGTCGGCCTCGGAGAAGTCCAGCCACTTCCCGGTGAGGGGGAACCACGCCTTGTAGACGGACTCCTTGGCACTGAAGAGGAGCCGGTCCCAGTGGACCGAGGGGTGCCCGGCGGCCAGCAGGCGCAGCCGCTCCGCCTCGCCGGGCAGCGCGACGGCGGCCAGCACCCCGTCCGGGAGCGGCTGGTGGGTCTCGGCGTCGATGCCGAGCGAGGCCAGGTCGCCGGTGCGGGCCAGCGCGGCGGCGGCGTACCCGTCGCAGTGGGTCATGCTGCCGACCAGGCCGGGCGGCCAGCCGGGGGCACCGCGCTCACCCGGCAGCACGGCCCGCGGGGGCACCCCGAGTTTCTCCATGGCGCGGCGCGCGCAGGAGCGCGCGGCGGCGAACTCGCGGCGGCGCTTGGCCACCGCCCGGGCCACGACCGCCTCCTCCTCGGGGTAGAGCGGCGGGTGCTCCTCGTCGCCGTACGCCTCGACGCCGACGGTGGCCGGGGTCAGCAGGTCCTCGATCAACGGGCCGGGTCCTCCCTGTCCTCGTCGCGGGGCAGCACGGGCCGCAGCCGGCCCGGTGGTTCCGGGCGCCGGCGCCATTCGCGGGGGTAGCCGACCGAGACCTCCTCGAAGCGGACGCCCTCGTGCCAGGTGGTCCGGGGGATGTGGAGGTGGCCGTACACCATGGCCTCGACGCGGAAGCGGCGGTGCCAGTCGGTGGTCAGGGCGGTGCCGCACCACATCGCGAACTCGGGGTACCAGAGCACGTCCGTCGGGTGCCGGTGCAGCGGGTAGTGGTTGACGAGGACGGTGGGCAGGTCCTCGGGGAGGGCGGCGAGCCGGCGTTCGGTCGCGGCGACCCGGGCCGCGCACCACGCGTCGCGGGTCGGGTGGGGGTCGGGGTGCAGCAGGTACTCGTCGTTGCAGACGACGCCGGTCCCGTGCGCGTACGCGAGGCCCTCCTCCTTGGTCGCGCATCCCTCGGGGAGGAAGGAGTAGTCGTACAGGAGGAACAGCGGGGCGACGGCGACCGGGCCGCCGGGGCCGTCCCAGACGGGGTAGGGGTCCTCGGGGGTGGTCACGCCGAGGTCCCGGCACACCTCGACCAGATGGTCGTACCGGGCGGCGCCGCGCAGGGTGACGGAGTCCCTGGGGTGGGTCCACAGCTCGTGGTTGCCGGGGACCCAGACCACTCTGGCGAAGCGGCCGGCGAGCGTCTTGAGCGCCCAGGTGACGTCGGCGACGGTCTCCGCCACGTCCCCGGCCACGAGCAGCCAGTCGTCGTCGGAACCGGGGCGCATCCCCTCCACCAGGGCGCGGTTCTCGTCGTACCCGATGTGCAGGTCGCTGACGGCCAGCAACCGCCCGGTCCGCGCGGCCGTCGACGTCACCCTCGCCCCTTCCGATCACCCGAAGGACACCACGAGAACACAGAGCGTGCACCCGGGACAAGGGCGGGCCGGCCGGACCGCCCCCGCACGCGTGGACGGTGGGGGAATCCGTAACACGTACGTTGCACGCGACACCCTTTGAAAGTCGTATGATCGCCCCGACACCACCGCCGCGACCCCCTTCGCCAGGGGCGGTTCGGTGTACCTCCCTCCTCCCTGCCCGGGCACGGGCCGCTTCGCCCTGCCCGCCCCCCCCGAAAGGACGGCCCTGCATGGTCTCTCGCGTACGCGTCTGGCTCAACCGCACGTACGCGGAGAACGTGTTCTTCATGGATCAGCTCCGCAGAAATCCCAGCGACCGGGCGGTGGAGATCCATGCGACGCACGGGGACGCCGACTCCCCCGTGCTGGCCGCCGCCGACACCGCGGAGCTGGAGCCCGAGGGCCTGTCCCCCGCCGGGTACGTCGAGTACGCCCTCGCGCAGTGCCGGCGCCGCGGAATCGACGTCTTCGTGCCCCGGCTGCACCAGGCGGCGATCGTCGCGCACCGCGCGGAGTTCGAGGCGATCGGCACGGCGCTGCTGGCGCCGCCGCCCGAGGCCGTGGCCGTCTTCCAGGACAAGGTGATCGCGTACGAGGCCGTCCAGGCGGTCGGCGTGCCGGTGCCGCCGTGGCACCGGGTCCGTGACGCGGACGAACTGCTCGCCGCCGTCGAGGAGTTGGAGGCCGGCGGGCACCGGGCGTGCTTCAAGCCGGCGTCCGGCGCGGGCGGGGTCGGCTTCCGGATGATCACCCGCTCCCCCTTCTCGCTGACGCATCTGAGCGGCTTCCCGACGCCGTACGTCCAGCTCGATCTCGTCCTGGACGCGCTGCGGCGGTCCGAGGAGCCGGTGGACTGGCTGGTGATGCCGCGCCTGGAGCAGCCCGAGGTGTCGGTGGACTGCCTCACCGGGCCGGACAACCGGGTCCGGCTGGCGATCGGCCGGGTCAAGAACGGGCGCCGGCGCGGCTTCACGCTCCAGGAGCAGTGGCTGGAGCCGGCGCGACTGGTCGCGGAGGGCTTCGGGCTGCACCACCTGTCCAACATCCAGTTCCGGATGTTCGGCGACACCCCGGTGCTGATGGACGTCAACACCCGCCCGGCGGGCGGCCTGCACCAGCTGTCGCTGTGCGGGGTGAACGTGCCCTGGCTCGCCGTGCAACTGGCGCTCGGTGAGGACCCGGGCGTCGTGACCCCGCCGTTCCTGGGACAGGACTACACGGTGGTGGCGGGTCCGCGCCCGCTGCGCCCGGTGTCGATCCCCCAGCAGCGCACCGAGGCGGAGGCCCCCCTGCTGCCGGCGGTGCCCGCACCGGCACAGCCCGGATCCGTCACGACCGGGGCGGCCCTGCCCCTGTAGAGACACACCAGCGGTATGGACCAATCCCCGCGCCGGTCCTTGACAGGGGAATTGGTCCATACCAACTTGGTCAGCGCACCTCTCAGCATCTATGCACTCCCGAACACCCCACCTTTTCCAGGGAGATGACGTGCGCAACCGACCTCTCGCACGGCTCAGACGCCGTGTCCTCGCCCTCGTCGGCACGGCGGCTCTCGCGGTCGCCGGGGCCGTCGCCCTGCCCGGCACCGCTCACGCGGCCAACGTCCTGTCCAACCCCGGCTTCGAGTCGGGCGGGCTCTCCCCGTGGTCCTGCACCGGCAACCTCGGCTCCGTGGTCTCCTCGCCCGTGCACGGCGGGTCCAGGGCGCTGGCCGGGGCGGCGAGTTCGAGCGACAACGCCCGGTGCTCGCAGAGCGTCGCCGTCCAGCCGAACACGACCTACTCCCTCAGCGGCTGGGTGCGCGGCTCCTACGTCTACCTCGGCGTGGACGGCGGTTCCTCCACCTGGACGTCGTCGCCGTCGGCGTACGCCAGGCTGTCGCTCACCTTCACGACCGGCGCCTCCCAGACCAGCGCCACGGTGTATCTGCACGGCTGGTACGGGCAGGGCACCTACTACGCCGACGACATCGGCCTCGACGGGCCCGGCGGCGGCTCGGACGGGCAGGCGCCGAGCGCCCCCGGCAACCTGCGCTCCACCGGCAAGACCTCGACGAGCGTGTCGCTGACCTGGAACGCCTCGACCGACAACGTCGGCGTGACCGGCTACGACGTCTTCCGCGGCTCGACCCAGGTGCTCAGCGTCTCCGGGACGAGCGCGACGGTCGGCGGGCTGTCGCCCAGCACCGCCTACACATTCACGGTGAAGGCACGGGACGCGGCCGGGAACGTCTCTGCGGCCTCCGGCTCCGTCTCCGTCACGACCGACGCGGGCGGCGGGGGCGGCACCGGCTTCAAGCAGGCCGCGCCCTATCTGTACCTGGGCTGGGGCGATCCGCCGAGCGCGACGTCGGTGATGAGCGCGACCGGGGTCAAGTGGTACACGATGGCGTTCGTCCTGTCCTCGGGCGGCTGCAACCCGGCCTGGGACGGGCAGCGCGCGCTGACCGGCGGCAACGACCAGAGCGTCATCAACTCGATCCGGGCCGCCGGCGGTGACATCGTCCCGTCCATCGGCGGCTGGAGCGGCAACAAGCTCGGGCCGAACTGCTCCTCCGCCGAGGCGCTGGCGGGCGCGTACCAGAAGGTCATCGACGCCTACGGGCTGAAGGCGATCGACGTCGACATCGAGAACACCGACGAGTTCGAGAACGCGACGGTGCAGGACCGGATCCTGAACGCCCTGAAGATCGTCAAGGCGAACAACCCGGGGCTGCGGACGATCCTGACCTTCGGCACCTCCACCACCGGGCCCACGTACTGGGGCAACCGGCTGATCGAGCAGGCCAAGGCGCTGAACGCGGACATCGACGTCTTCACGATCATGCCGTTCGACTTCGGCGGCGGAGCCGACATGTACGGCAGCACCGTGAACGCGGCCGAGGGGCTGAAGACCAAGCTGAAGTCCACGTTCGGCTGGGACGACGCCACCGCCTACGCGCACCTCGGCATCTCCGGCATGAACGGGCTCTCCGACCAGCAGGAGCTCACCTCGCCCGCGACCTGGACGCAGATCCGGGACTGGGCGAACTCCCGGCACATCGCGCGGCTCGCCTTCTGGTCGGTCAACCGCGACCGGTCCTGCCCGGGCGGCGGTGTGACGAGCAACTGCTCCGGCATCAGCCAGAGCACCTGGCAGTTCACGTCCATCACGGCCGGCTTCACCGGCTGAGACACCGACCACCCACGCCGGGGGGAGAAATCTTCCGGCGTGGGTGTATCAGACGGCCCCCCGCGCGCTCATGACACTGAGCAAGGCCAACGGGGGGTCCGTACGGGGGAACCACGGGGGATACGGGGGGAGCACGGGGGCTTCGGGTCGGCCGGCGCTGTCACGGGGGTGGCTGCCGGCCGGCCCGAAGGTGCGTTCTCAGTGCCCTTCGGCGCGCCGGAGACGCAGGGTCAGCACCTGGAAGGGACGCAGGGAGACCGGCACCCCGCCGTCCGCGGCGACCGGTTCCAGCGGCCGTTCCAGCAGGTCGGTGATCTGGGCACCGGCCAGCGGGAAGCCGGTGCGCAGCACGGCCCGCGCCCGCCCGCCCCGGGACTCGTAGAGGCGTACGACGACGTCGCCCGAGCGGTCGTCGGCCAGCTTGACCGCCTCGACCGTCACCCCGTCGCCGTCCACGGACACCACCGGCTCGGGCGCGCCCGCGGCGTCCGCCACCCGCAGCGGCAGGTTGAGGGCGTAGCCCTCGGCGACGGCGTCCTCGATGCTCGCGCCGGGCAGCAGCGCGTAGGTGAGCCGGTGCAGGCCCTGGTCGGCCTCGGGGTCGGGGATGCGCGGGGCGCGGACCAGGCTGAGGCTGACCCGGGTCGTCGTGCCGCCGTCCTCGCGGACCGTGCGGGTCACGTCGTGGCCGTACGTGGAGTCGTTGACGACGGCGACGCCGTAGCCGGGCTCGGCGATGTGCACCCAGCGGTGCCCGGAGACCTCGAAACGGGCCGCCTCCCAGCTCGTGTTGGTGTGGGTGGGCCGCTGGACGTGCCCGAACTGGATCTCGGCGGAGGAGTGCGGGGCGCGGACGTCCACCGGGAAACCGGCCTTGAGGATCTTCTCGGCCTCGTGCCAGTCGATCTCGGTGGCGAAGTCGATCCGAGGGCTGCCGGCCCGCAGCGTGATCGTCTGGGTGATCGTGGAACCCTGGCCGAAGGCGCGGGCGACCCGGACCGCGCCGACCAGCGGGCCGTCCTCGACCACGGTGACCGACTCGGTCGCGCGCAGTTCGCGGTAGCGGTTGCGGTAGTGCTTGTCGATGTCCCAGGCGTCCCAGTAGTTGGGCAGGTCGGTGTGCAGGCGCAGCAGGTTGCCGGCGCCGGCGAGCACCTCGCGGTTCGCCCGCAGGTCGAACACCGAGGCCAGGGTGCCGTCCTCGGCGATCTCGACGCGGACCAGCCCGTTGTCGAGGACGCGTCCGGAGACGGTGACCGGCCGCTCGGGCTCCGTGGCCACGAAGGGCGCGCTGCCGTTCGCGGGGACGGTGACGTACGCGGGCGCGCCCCCGGGGGTGCGGACCACTTCGGCGCGGTCGAACGGGCTCGTGTTGAAGACGTGGGCCCCTCCCCCGCCGAGCGCGGCCACCGCCCCGGCGGTCAGCTCCTCCAGCTCCTGGGCGACCCGGGCGTACTCGTCCTCGGCCTCGCGGTGCACCCAGGCGATCGAGGAGCCCGGCAGGATGTCGTGGAACTGGTGCAGCAGGACCGTCTTCCAGAGCCGGTCCAGCCGCTCGTACGGGTAGGCGTAGCCCGGGGCGTGCAGAGCGGCCGTCGTCGCCCACAGCTCGGCCTCGCGCAGCAGGTGTTCGCTGCGCCGGTTGCCCTGCTTGGTGCGGGCCTGCGAGGTGTAGGTGGCGCGGTGCAGCTCCAGGTAGAGCTCGCCGTTCCAGACCGGGGCGTCCTCGTACTCGGCGCGGGCCTTGGCGAAGAACGCGTCCGGGTGCTCCACGACGACCTTCGGCGAGCCCTCCAGGTCGGCGAGCCGGCGGGCCCGCTCCATGATCTCGCGGGTGGGGCCGCCGCCGCCGTCGCCCCATCCGAACGGGGCGAGGGAGCGGGTGCCGCCGCCCTTCTCCCGGTAGTTGCGGACGGCGCGGTCCATCTCCTCGCCGCTGAAGCAGGCGTTGTAGGTGTCGACGGGCGGGAAGTGCGTGAAGATGCGGGTGCCGTCGATGCCCTCCCACCAGAAGGTGTGGTGGGGGAACTTGTTGGTCTGGTTCCAGGAGATCTTCTGGGTCAGGAACCACTCGTTGCCGGCGAGCTTGGCGAGCTGCGGGTAGGCGGCGGTGTAGCCGAAGGAGTCCGGCAGCCACACGCCCTTGGTCTCGACGCCGAAGTGCTCGATGAAGAACCGCTTGCCGTGGATCAGTTGGCGGGCGAGGGCCTCGCCGCCGGGCAGGTTGCCGTCGGCCTCGACCCACATGCCGCCGACCGGCGCCCACTGGCCCTTCTTCACCGACTCCTGGATGCGGGCCCACACGTGCGGGTAGTTGTCGCGCACCCACTCGTACTGCTGGGCCTGCGAGCAGGCGAAGACGAACTCCTCGTACTCGTCGGCCAGGGACGTGACGTTGGAGAAGGTGCGGGACGTCTTGCGCTTGGTCTCCCGGATGGGCCACAGCCAGGCGGAGTCGATGTGGGCGTGCCCGACACCGGAGATGGTGTGCGCGCTGGCGTGCGCGGGCTTGGCGAGGACCGGCGCGAGCACCTCGCGGACGGCGGGGGCGCTGCCGGGGACGTCGTCCAGGTCGAGGGTGTCCATGGCGCGGTCGAGGGCGTGCAGGATCTCGTGCCGGCGCGGCTCGTGCTCGCCCAGGTGGACCATGAGTTCACGCAGCACCGCGAGGTCGAGGTCGAGGTGCCAGACCTCCTCGTCGAGGACGGCGAGGTCGGCGCGACGGAAGGTGTACAGGGGCCGGTCGCCGGCGGTGAGGACGTCGCCGAGCGGGGTGGGGTGCGCGAAGCCGTCGGCCAGGATGTCCGGGTTGGAGGCGGCCTCGACCAGGTAGTGGACCTCCTCGCCGCCCGCCACCGGGTTGCCGACGGGCACGTACTGGTTGAGCGGGTTGACGGCCTTCAGGGGGCGGCCGTCGGCGAGGTGCACGAGGCCCTCGGCCTGGTTGCCGGGCCAGTCGCCGACGAAGCCGAGGTCGATGACCGCCTCGACGCGCCGCCCGGCCCACTCGGCGGGCACCCGGCCGCGCATCCGGAACCAGGTGGTGCCCCACGGCGGGCCCCACGGGGTGCCCGTCGCGAAGGGCGTGTAGGGGGCGGCCGCCGCCTCCTCGAAGGGGACCGGCTCGCCGGGGGCCTGCCAGGCCTCGACCTCGAACGGGACGGTGGCCGCGTACATCGCGGGCTTGATGCGCTGGGTGTGGACGCGTTCGACGCGCTCCTCGATCCGGCGGCGTTCGTCGTGCATCAGGGTCTCCAGGGAGGCAGAGAACAGGGGCGGGGGCTAGCTTGATCTTTAACCTGTGCGGCGGGGTCGTGGGGTCGTTGACTTCTTCGTTCGCTGCTTCGCCGTCGGTGATTTGCGGGGCGTGTGCACGTCGTGGCGGGGTGTGGGGCGAGTGTTTTTGCGGCCGGGTGGTCGTCCCGGGCCGGGGCGGGAGGGTTTCGGTGCTTGGGCCGGGCAGCTGGCTTTGGGGCGGATGTGCCGAAAGTCGCGGCGGACGCGGGCAGGGGTGAGCCTGTTCGGCGAGCTCGGCTTCTCCCACGGCCGACGCAGGTCAGCCGCCAGCGGTCGGGCCAGCCGCAGCTGGGTGTAAACGGCGAGGATCAGCCAGGTCCACCGGTCGGCTGCTTCGGGGGTGCGGATCTTCGGGGAGGTCCAGCCGAGGGTCTGCTTGAACAGACGGAAGGTGTGCTCGATGTCGAAGCGTCGCAGGTATGCCTGCCAGAGACGGTCGGCGTCCGCCGCAGTGGCATCGATGCCTGACCACCACAGCCAGACCGGCTTCGGTGTTGCTCCGCTGGGCAGGTGGCCGATGTCCAGGCGGATCACTGTCCCTTCGACGATCGGGAGGGTGCCGTCGTCGGCTGCCCAGGAAGAGCGGTGGGTCAGTTTGGGGTGCAGCCGGTTCCAGGAGCGTGCGGTGGCGGTGCCGTAGAGGCGGGTGTCGGTGACCGTTTCGGTGTCCGGGGTGCCCCATGTGTCAGGCTGTCCGAAGACGAACTCGCCGCCGTGTCGGGGTGGTCGGCCCTGGGTGTGCGGGAGGCGGGGTGGGGCAGCCCTGCGTAGGACGCGGTCGGATCGCATCCTGGCCAGCACTTGGACCGGCAGGTCCTTGAGGAGGAAGCCGAGGCGGGGTGCGTCGTATCCGGCGTCCGCAACGATGAGGATGTCCGGGTCGCCTGTCTGCCACTGTCCCGCGGTGATCAGTCGCTGAAGCAGATCGCGCAGCTGCCGGGCGGTGACCGTGGCGGTGTCGTCCCCTGGAGTCAGGCGCAGTGCGTCCAGCGGTGCGGTCCATGAGCTGCGGCCCGGCTCGAGCGCGCAGATGATCGAGTAGGGCCAGCCGGGGACCGGGATGTGCTGGTCCTTGCCCCGGCCGTAGGTGTGACACAGGATCCGTTGAGGCGAGGTGTGGGCGTCGGGCCGCAGCCAGCAGGTGACATCGACAGCCAGGACCAGCCGGCCATCGGCAGCCCGCGGCAGCGGCACTTCGGCCAGTGCTCGCCGCAGACTGCCGGCATCGACGCGTCCACGGGCCACAGCCGCATAGAGCCCTCCATGGCCGCGACGGTGTTCACCCACCAGCGACAGCTCGGCCAGCGACCTCACCGGTCCGTCGCCACACAGAACAGCATCAGCAAGCTCGAACAACGCGTCCGAACGAGCGGTCAGACAGGCGTAGAACTCGCCCCGGAAGCATGACAGTTGCTCCAACGGCTCTCGCCGGGCGTAGTGATCCAGCAGACTCATCCCCATGGCCTTCGTGCTGAACGTGTGTGTTCCTTGGTCGGAGCACATGTTCAGCCGAAGGCCGCTTCCAAGTACGGCGGTTACCGAACCAGGTGATCAAGTTCGACACACCATTCGACGCCAGACGTTAAAGATCAAGCTAGGGCGTGTTTCGAAAGTAGCGTCGTCCGCCCGAAGGGCGGGGTCCGCGGCGTCTGGTGCGGTGCATCGCAAGGCGGAGGGTCGTCCGCGTACTGGGCGTACGCGGACGATCCCGACAACGCGGCGAGGCGCCGTGCCAGGCGTCGCGGACCAGACGGGACTTTCGAAACACGCCCTAGGGTCTTTCGTTTGGATCAGCCCGGCTGTGGCCGACGGGACATGGTGACGTGCCCGAGCGGGATCTGGTGCGTGCAGTTGCAGGGCGGAGGAGGGAGTCGACGCGGAGCGTCGGCGAGTGACGACAACGCCGCAGATGCGCGTGCCGGGCCCCGCGACGCCGGGATGATCCAAACGAAAGGCCCTAGGTGAGGTAGGCCAGACCGGGGTGGACGGAGGTGTAGCCCTCGACCAGCCGGCGGGCCACGCCGACCGAGTCGACCAGCGGATGCAGCGCGAACGCCTTGACGGCCGTGGTGCGCGAGCCGGACTCGGCGGCGGCCAGCACCTCGCGTTCGACGGCCTTGACCGAGCAGACGAGCCCGGTGGCGTGGTCGGGCAGCGGGGCGACGGCGACCGGGTGGGCGCCGTTGGCGTCGACCAGGCAGGGCACCTCGATGACGGCGTCGGCGTCGAGCACCGACAGGGTGTGCCGGTTGCGGACGTTGAGGATCAGGGTGGTGCGTTCGTCGCGGGCGATGGCCCGCATCAGCGCCAGCGCCACCTTCTCGTAGCCGCCGGACAGGTCGTCGGCGTCGCGCTCGCCCGCGCCGGCCGTCTCCCGGTTCTCGGACATGTAGGTGGCCTCACGCTCGGCGCGGGTGCGGTCCCAGATCTCCAGGGCCGGGGCGTCCGGGTCGCGCATCCGGTCGTAGAAGCCGGCCTGCTGGTCGCGCAGGAACGCGCCGCGGGTGCGCTCGGCCTCCTGGTAGGCGCGCACGGCCTCCCGGTTGAAGTAGTAGTAGTGCAGGTACTCGTTGGGGATCGCGCCGAGCGAGCGCAGCCAGTCGGCGCCGAACAGCTTGCCCTCCTCGAAGGAGCCGAGCAGTCCGGGGTCGGCGAGCAGCCGCGGGAGTTCGTCCCGGCCGGCGACGCGCAGGCCGCGGACCCAGCCGAGGTGGTTGAGGCCGACGTAGTCGATCCACGCCTCGGCGGGGTTCCGCACGCCGAGCACACGGGCGATACGGCGGCCGAGGCCGACGGGCGAGTCGCAGATGCCGATGACGCGGTCGCCGAGGTGGCGGGACATGGCCTCGGTGACCAGTCCGGCCGGGTTGGTGAAGTTGATGACCCAGGCGTCGGGGGCGAGGCGGGCCACCCGCCGGGCGATGTCGACGGCGACGGGCACCGTGCGCAGGCCGTAGGCGATGCCGCCCGCGCCGACCGTCTCCTGGCCGAGGACGCCCTCGGCGAGCGCGACCCGTTCGTCGTCGGCCCGGCCCTGGAGGCCGCCGACGCGGATCGCGGAGAAGACGAAGTCGGCGCCGCGCAGAGCCTCGTCGAGGTCGGTGGTGGCGGTGACCTCGGGGGCGTCGGGCACCCCGGCGGCCTGCTCGGCGAGCACCCGTGTCACGGCGTCGAGCCGGCCGGCGTCCAGGTCGTGCAGCACGACCCGGGTCACCCGGCCCTCGGCGTGGTCCGTCAGGAGCGCGCCGTACACGAGGGGGACGCGGAATCCTCCGCCGCCCAGGATCGTCAGCCTCACGTCTGCACCTTTCCCGCCACGACGACCTCGACGCCGGCCTCCTCGAAGGAGGACCGCGTCGCCGTGTCGACCGGCGCGTTCGTCACCACCACGTCCAGGTCCTCCGGACCGCACACCTTGGCCATGCCGTGGCCGGGGAACTTCGCCGCGTCCGCGAGGAGGACGACCCGGGCACCGGCCTTGATCATGGCCCGTTTCACCGGCACCTCGACGACCGTCGTGTCCATCACCTGCCCGCCCGGCCGCACTCCGCTGGTGCCCAGGAAGACCCAGTCGGCGTGCAGCTGGCGCAGGTTGTCCTCGGTGAGGAAGCCGACCAGGGAGCGGTACTCGCGGCGCACCATGCCGCCGAGCAGCACCAGTTCGATGCCCTCGTCGTCGGCCAGTTCCTCGTAGACCACCAGATTGCTGGTGATCACGGTGAGCCGGCGGCCGTGCAGCTGCCGGGCCAGCCGGAAGGCCGTGGTGCCGATGTCCAGCAGCACCGACTGACCGTCCTCGACCAGCGCGGCGGCGTGCGCCGCTATGGCGTCCTTCTCGGCCACCCGCACCTCGGCGACCTCGGCGAAGGGCTGGTCGCCCTCGTCCGCCACGGCACCGCCGTGCACCCGGGTGAGAAGTCCGTCCTCCTCGAGCTTGACCAGGTCGCGCCTGATCGTGGCGGGGCTGACGCCCAGCTGCTCGGAGAGGTCGGTCACGGCCGCGGGCCCGCCGGAGCGCAGGGCCCGCAGGATGAGTTGGTGTCGTCGTTCTGCCAGCACGACCTGAACAGTACTCGTCATCTTCAATCATCGCCATGCTCATTTCTGCTCGGATATTGACCAATCCCGTCGAGCAGCGCACGATTCCGGTCACCGAATTGAAGAGTTCTGACGATCTCCCCGGCGGGACCCGAGCGAGAGGACGCACCCGTGGACGACGACCGGCCCGATGTGCTGCTGACCGGGCTGCTCTTCTACGACCTCGTCCTCACCGGACTCGGCGGACCGCCCACCCCCGGCGAGGAGATCTGGACCGACGGCATGGGCTGCGGCCCCGGCGGCATCGCCAACCTCGCCGTCGCCGCCGCCCGCTTCGGTCTGCGCACCTCGCTCGCCACCGTCCTCGGCGACGACCTCTACGGCGCCTACTGCCGGGACGTCCTCGCCGGCCAGGAGGGCATCGACCTCTCGCTGTCCCGCACGGCGAGCGCCTGGCCCACCCCGGTCACCGTCTCCCTGGCCTACGACCGGGACCGCGCCCTGGTCACCCACGGCCAGGAGCCCCCGTACAGCCAGGACGCGCTGATGGCCGACCCGCCCCCGGCGCGCACGGCCCTCGTGCACCTGGAGCCGGAACGCCGCGCCTGGCTCGCCAAGGCCGCCGCGAACGGCACGCACGTCTACGCCGACGTCGGCTGGGACTCCACCGGGCGGTGGCCCCGGGACCTCCTCGACCAGTTGTCCCTGTGCCACGCCTTCCTCCCCAACGAGGCCGAGGCCATGGCCTACACCCGCACCGGCAGCGCGTCCGAGGCACTGCGCGCACTCGCCGATCTGGTGCCGGTGGCCGTGGTGACCCGCGGCGGCCGGGGCGCGCTCGCCGTGGACCAGACGACCGGCGAGTACGCCGACGTGCCCGCCCTCGACATCGATGTCCTCGATCCGACGGGGGCCGGGGACGTCTTCGGGGCGGGCTTCGTCGCGGCCTCCCTCGGCGGCTGGCCGCTGGAGGAACGCCTGCGCTTCGCGGTCCTCGCCGCCGGCCTCTCGGTGGGCCACCCCGGCGGAGCGCTCGCCGCTCCCGGCTGGTACGGCGTCGACCGCTGGTGGCGCTCCCTGACCGACCCGGACCTGCGGCGGGCGTACGGCTTCCTCGCGGACCGGCTCCCGGCCGATCCGGGACCGCCCGTCGCGTACCCGCCCGTCACCCCGCCCGCACCGCGGCGCTGACCTCCCCCCACGTCCCCTCCCTTGCGAAGTCCCGAACAGATCCGAAAGGCGGTGGGAGCTGTGCGGCTCTCACGAAGAGGCCTGCTGCGCGCGGGCCTGGCCGGTACGGCCGCCACCGCGCTGGGCGGCCTGGCGTCCGGCTGTGCCGTCCCGACCGGCTCCACCGGCCGGAACATGGTCCTGTGGTACTGGAGCGGCGGACTGAGCGACACGGTCGTCAAGAACGCCAAGGCGCGCTACGGCGCTCCGTCGACCTCGACGCCATCCAGATCGGCGGCTACTACCGCTCCAAGCTGATCACCACGCTGGCCGGCCGGGCCCACATCCCGGACATCGCCGGGCTCCGGGGCGAGGACATGGCGTCCTACCTCCCGAACGCCGACCAGTTCGTGGACCTGCGCACGCTCGGCGCGGAGAGGCTCAAGGGCCGGTACCTGGACTGGAAGTGGCAGCAGGCCGTCGCCCCGGACGGCAGCCTCGTCGGGCTGCCGATCGACGTCGGCCCGGTCGTGCACTACTACCAGCCCGCCGTCTTCGAGAAGGCCGGCCTGCCCCACGAGCCCGCGGACGTCTCCCGGGAACTGGACACCTGGGAGAAGTTCTTCGCGGCCGGCGAGCGGCTGAGGAAGCGGCTGCCCGGCACGTACATCCTCACCGACGTCGTCAGCGTCTTCGAGATGTCCATCGGGCAGGGCACCACCCGGTTCGTCGACGAGGACCGGCGCTTCATCGGGGACGGCCCGCATGTGCGGGCCTGCTGGGAGCGGGCGGTCGAGGCCAAGCGGCGCGGCATCGTGTCGGACATCGTCTCCGGCACACCCGACTCCATCTCGGCCACAGAGAAGGGCAAGCTGCCCAGCCAGCTCAACGCCTCCTGGGCCGCGGGCGACCTCAAGCTCGCCTACCCGAAGACGAAGGGCCGCTGGCGGGTGGCCGACTGCCCGGGCGGCCCCTCCAACGTCGGCGGCTCCTTCCTGGCGATCACGAAGGCGTGCCGGGAGCCCGAGCGGGCGTTCGAGATCATCAGCTGGATGCTCGACGCCCCCAACCAGGCGCAGGGGTTCGTCGACGCCGGTCTGTTCCCGTCGACCCCGGCGTCGTACGCGATGCCGAAGCTGCGTGAGCCGGACCCGTTCTTCGGCGGGCAGATCACCATGGACGTCTTCGGGCCGGCCGCCGAGAAGATCCCGGTCGCCTTCAACAGCCCCTACGACATCGCGCTCGGGCAGCCGGTCCGGGACGAGATCAAGAACGTCGGCGTCCTCGGCAAGGACCCCGCGAAGGCCTGGGAGGACGCCATGGGCAAGTGCCGGCGCATCGCCAAGCACCTGGGGGTGGCGTTCTGATGGCCGTCGCCGAACGGACCCCGCCCGCCGTGGACCGGACACGGCCCGCCACGGCCCCGCCGCGCACGGGGTGGCGCAAGCACTGGCACCTGTACGCCGCGATCTCCCCGTTCTACCTGCTCTTCCTCGCCTTCGGCCTGATCCCCGTCGGCTTCTCGCTCTATCTCTCCCTGCACCGCTGGGACGGCCTCGGCTCGATGGAGTGGGCGGGCCTGACGCAGTATCAGTATCTGTTCACCGACGTCGACTTCTGGCAGTCGATCGGCAACACACTGATCATCTGGGCGCTCGCCACCTTCCCCATGATCTTCCTGGCGATGGTGACGGCCGTGATACTCAACTCGGCGGTCCGCTTCAAGAACGCCTACCGGTTCGCGTACTTCCTGCCGAACGTCACGTCCGTCGTCGCCGTCGCCATCGTCTTCGGGTCGGTCTTCTCCACCAACTTCGGCCTGGTGAACGCCTTGCTGCAGGCGGTCGGCGTGGACCAGGTGGCCTGGCTGAACACCCCGTGGGGCATCAAGGTCGCCATCGCCACGCTGATGACCTGGCAGTGGACCGGCTACAACGCGATCATCTTCCTCGCCGGGCTCCAGACCATCCCCGGCGACCTGTACGAGGCGGCCCGTATCGACGGCGCCGGTCCCGTGCAGACCTTCTTCCGGATCACACTGCCGCTGCTGCGGCCGACCCTGCTGTTCGTGCTCGTCGTCTCGACGGTCACCGGACTGCAGAGCTTCTCCGAACCGCAGGTCCTGCTCCAGACCACCGCCAACGAGTCCACGTTCTCGGGCGGTCCGGACCACGCCGGCCGGACGATGGTCCTCTACTTCTTCCAGCAGACCTTCGACAACAACGACTTCGGGTACGGCGCCGCCGTGGCGTGGGGCATCTTCCTGGTCGTCGTCCTCTTCTCCCTCATCAACTGGCGCCTGGTGCAGCGCCGGGGCGAACAGTAGGAAGGCCGCGACATGGCATCCATCAAGGGCTCCGGACGCCGGGGCATCGCGCTGCACGCGTCCCTGATCATCGGTGTGCTCCTCTCGGCCTTCCCGTTCTACTGGGCCGTGATCATGTCGACGCACACCTCGTCGGAGATCTTCTCCTACCCGCCGAAGCTGCTGCCGGGCTCGCACTTCACGGAGAACGTCCGCCACCTGTTCGACACGGTCGACTTCTTCGGGTCGATGGCGAACTCGCTGCTGGTCGCGACGGCGGTGACGTTCCTGGTGCTGTTCCTGGACTCGCTCGCCGCCTTCGTGTTCGCGAAGTTCGACTTCCCCGGCAAGAACGCGCTGTTCGCGCTGCTCATGCTGATCTTCATGGTCCCGGCCCAGATGGCCGCGATCCCCCAGTTCGTGATCATGGCGAAGATCGGGTGGATCGGCTCGATGACATCGCTGATCGTGCCGGCCGCCGCCAACGCCTTCGGCATCTTCTGGATGCGCCAGTACATGCGGAGCGCCATCCACGACGAACTGCTCGACGCCTCCCGGCTGGACGGCGCGAACTTCCTGCGCCAGTACTGGCACGTGGCGCTCCCGGTCGTCCGCCCCGGGCTCGCCTTCCTCGGCATCTTCACCTTCATGAGCCAGTGGAACGACTACGCCTGGCCGCTGATCGCCCTGACGAACCCCGGCAACGTGACCCTCCAGGTCGCGCTGTCCCAGCTCAACGGAACCCACGGCACCACCGACTACGGCATGGTGATGACCGGCGCGGTCCTCGCCCTGATCCCGCTGCTGATCGTCTTCGCGATCGGCGCCCGGCAGATCATCGGCGACCTCGCCAAGGGAGCCGTCCGCGGATGACCGAGCGCCCCTTCTCCCCCGACCCCCTGATCGCGCTGCGCCCCTGGGAGGCACCCGAGCTCACCTCCTGGAACCGCCTCCCCATGAACGCCGTCGACCGGCGCCCCGGAGCCATCCCCTTGGACGGCGACTGGCGCTTCCAGTTGCTGCCCGCTCCGGACGCGCCGGTCGGCGGTGCCTGGTCGACGGCGTACGTGCCCGGCGCCTGGACCGTCCAGGACACCGATGACCTGCCGCAGTACACCAACGTCACAATGCCCTTCCCCGACATCCCGCCGCACTCCCCCGCCGCCAACCCGACCGGGGTGTACGAACGGGAGGTGGACGTGCCCGCCGGGTGGGCCGGACGCCGGATCGTGCTCCAGGTGGGGGCGGCCGAGAGCGTGCTGCTGGTCCATGTGGACGGGCGGCCCGTGGGCGTCTCCAAGGACTCCCATCTGGCCGCCGAGTTCGACCTGACGCGGGTGGTCCGGCCCGGCGGCCGCGCCACCGTCCGGCTGACCGTCGTCAAGTGGTCCGACGCCTCCCACATCGAGGACCAGGACCAGTGGTGGCACGGCGGCCTCACCCGCTCCGTCCTGCTGTACGCCACCGACCCGCTGCACCTGGCCGACGTGACCGTGCGCGCGCGGCGCGGCGGCGACCTACGCGTCGACTGCCAGGTGCGCGACGCGCGCGGCCCGCTGCCCGAGGGCTGGCACCTGACCGGAGAGCTCGACGGTGTGCCGCTCGCCCAGGACGCCGCGTTCGACCGGGCCAACGCAGCGGCCGAGCGGGTCTCCGGCTTCCTCGGCGAGGCCCGCCTCGCGGCCACCGTGCCGGACGCGCGGACCTGGACGGCGGAGACGCCCGAGCTGTACGCCCTGACCGTCCGGCTGCACCGCGCCGACGGCACGGTCGCCGACACCTCCCGGCACCGCGTCGGGTTCCGGGACGTCGAGATCGTGGGGCGGGACCTGCTCGTCAACGGGGAGCGGGTCTTCGTCCGGGGTGTGAACCGGCACGACTTCCACCCCTTGACCGGCCGCACCGTCTCCCCCGGCGACCTGCGAGCCGACCTGGTCCTCCTCAAGCGGTTCGGCTTCAACGCGATCCGCACCGCCCACTACCCGAACGACCCCGCGCTGTACGACCTGGCCGACGAACTCGGCTTCTACGTCGTCGACGAGGCCGACATCGAGGCGCACGACCACGCCCACGAGATCGCCGACGACCCGCGCTACCTCAACGCCTACGTCGACCGGGTGGCGCGCATGGTGCTGCGCGACAAGAACCACCCGTCGGTGATCGTCTGGTCGCTGGGCAACGAGTCCGACTACGGCGCGCACCACGACGCGGCGGCGGGCTGGGTCCGCCACCACGACCCGACGCGCCCGCTCCAGTACGAGGGGGCCGCGAAGCTCGACTGGGCGGCGACGGACGACGCCTCCGACCTCGCGTGCCCGATGTACGCGCCGATCGAGGAGTGCGTGGCACACGCCCTGTCGGGACGGCAGACCCGGCCGCTCGTCCAGTGCGAGTACTCGCACGCGATGGGCAACAGCAACGGCACGCTCGCCGACTTCTGGGCAGCCGTCGAGGGGACGCCGGGCCTTCAGGGCGGGTTCATCTGGGAGTTCTGGGACCACGGCATCCTGCAGCGCGTGAGCGACGGACGACCGGCCGGACGCACGGGCCCCGCCCTCCGCGGCGACGGCGTCGCCCCGCCCGGCCACCGCTGGGCGTACGGCGGCGACTTCGGCGAGCGCGTCCACGACGGCGCGTTCATCGCGGACGGCGTGGTGTTCCCCGACCGCGCGCCCAAGCCGGCCCTGTACGAGCACCGCGAGATCGCGGCACTGGTACGGATCGAGTGCCTGAAGCACGAGGGTGTCGTGCTCGGCAACCACCAGCACTTCCGGGGCCTGGACTGGCTGGCCGGGGAGTGGCGCCTTGAGCTCGCCGACGGGACGACGTGGAGGGCCCCGGCCCGCCTGCCCGATCTGCGCCCCGGGCAGACGGCCGCGGTACCGCTGCCTTTCGAGGTGCCGCGCGAGGGCGGCGAGGCCTGGCTGACGCTGCGGGTGACGGTGGCCGAGGACCAGCCGTGGGCGCCGCGCGGCACCGAGCTGTGTGTGCCGCAGGTACGCCTGCGGGGCCCGGCTCCGGCGTCCGGACCACCGGTGAGCGGCGGGGTACGGGTGGACGGTGAGGGCCTGCTGCTGCACCCGCTGCTGACGGCGGCCCCCACGCTCACCCTGTGGCGGGCGCCCACCGACAACGACGAGATCGGCGGCATGGCCCGCCGCTGGCGCGACCTGGGCCTCGACACGCTGGTCCGCGAGGTGGTGTCCGTCCGCGAGGAGGCCGGGCGGATCACGGTGGAGGCCGTGTACACGGGAGGAGGCGCCGTCGTCCGGCACCGGCAGGTGCTGACGCCGGTCGAGGGCGGTGTGCGGATCGAGGAGGAGGCCGGGCTGCCGGAGGAGTTCGACGACGTGGCGAGGGTCGGCACGGTCTTCGAGACGGTCGCCGGTCTCGACCGTATGGAGTGGTTCGGGCAGGGGCCGTGGGAGTCCTACCCCGACCGCGCCGCCGGGGCCCCGGTCGGCCATCACACCCGCCCGGTGGACGAGTTGTTCACGCCGTACCTGCGCCCGCAGGAGAGCGGCGGCCGGCACGGGGTACGCCGGTTCACCCTGTCGGGACCGGACACGGGCGGCCTGGGGGTCACGCTGGACGAGCCGCGCCAGGTGTCGGTGACGCGCTTCCGGGCCGAGGACCTCACCGCCGCCCGCCACCACGCCGAACTGGTCCCACGCCCCGGCTGCGTCGTCCACATCGACGCGGCCCACCGCGGCCTGGGCACGGCGTCCTGCGGCCCCGACACGTCACCCGGCTACCTCGTCGCACCGGGGGTGCATCGGTGGAGCTGGACGTTGGGGGTGGTCTGAGGGCCGTTCACAGCGGGCCGGAAACGCCCGCACACCGGGATGATCTGGGGCACGATGGGGAATGGCCGATGCACGACCACACGGCATGCCGCAGCGGGCGGGGGGCGTCGAGAGGGGGCCGCGCATGCTCAGAGAGGTGCACACGGGGGACGGGAGACGATTAGCCGTCGAGATCAGTGGAGATCCCGGCGGCTCGCCCGTGTTCCTGCTGCACGGCACACCCGGCAGCCGGCTCGGTCCGGCGCCCCGGCCGATGCTGCTCTACCACCAGCGGGTCCGGCTCATCACCTACGACCGCCCCGGTTACGGGCCCTCGGACCGGCTGCCGGGCCGCCGGGTCGCGCATGTCTCGCAGGACGTCGCCGCCATCGCGGACGCCCTGGGCGTGGAACGCTTCGCCGTGGTCGGCCGCTCCGGCGGCGGCCCGCACGCCCTGGCCTGCGCGGCCCTGCTGCCGGGCCGGGTGACCCGCGCCGCCGTCCTGGTCAGCCTCGCCCCACGGGACGCGGACGGCCTCGACTGGTTCGCGGGCATGACCGCCTCCAACGTCAACGAGTACACCAAGGCCGAGGACGGGCCCGACGAGCTGGCGGACAGTCTGCGCAAACGGTCGGTCGACATCCGGTCCGATCCGCGCAGGCTCCTGGCCCAGCTCCGCTGGGAGCTGACCGACTCGGATCTGCGGGTCATCTCCGACGCGGGGATCCGCGCGATGCTGCTGCGCAACTACCGTGAGGCGCTCAGCGTGTCCGCGGACGGCTGGGTGGACGACGCCCTGTCCTTCTGCGCGCCCTGGGGCTTCTCACCGGCGGACATCTCCGTGCCCGTGCTGCTCTGGCACGGCGAGCGGGACGGGTTCTCCCCGGCCAGCCACACCAGGTGGCTGGCCGAGCGCATCCCCGGGGGACGGGCCGTCGTGCACCCGGAGGAGGCGCACTTCGCCTCCCTGCGGGTACTGCCGGACGTGTTCACCTGGCTGGTCGGCGGACGCTCCCGGCTGGCCGCCGACCCCGTCTGACGTACGCCCGCCGCCGGTCACACGGCCGGCGGTTCCAGATCCCGGTGGATGCGCTTGCCCTCACGGGCGCTGACCGTGTGCGGATGGTTCTCGCCGAGCAGCCGGACGAACTCGTCGTGGCTGCTCTTGCGGAGCTGGTCGGCCTCCGGGACCCGGTTCAGGGCGCGCAGCGTCACCCCCAGGTTGGCGCGCGAGACGATGGTGTCCGGGTGCTGCTCCCCCAGCGTCGGCTGGAAACCGGTCACCGCCGTCCGCTCCAGTTCCTCCGCGGCGCGCAGCTCGTTCAGCTCCGCCAGCACGTTGGCCAGGTTCACGGCGCAGGCCAGCGTGTAGGGGTGCCGCTCGCCGAGGACCTCCTTGAGGGTGGCGAGGTTCTTCTCCAGCAGGGCCCGCGCCCGGCTCACCTCACCGGAGCCCCGCAGGAAGATGCCGAGGTTGTTGACGGCGGCGAGCGTCGCCGGGTGCCGCTCGCCGGGCGCCGTGCGGTACTGCCGCACGATGTCGAGCGCCAGCGACAGGGCCTCGTCGCGCGCCCCGGTGGCGTACAGGTCGGTGGCGTAGTTCAGGGTGCAGTCCAGCACGTCGGGGGTGGTCGCGGGGGCGTCCCGCAGCCGGTACTGCTCCCGTGTCTGCTGGGTGAGCGCCCGTGCCTCGTCCACCCGCCCCGCCTTGCGCAGCGACACCGCAAGGCTCTTGGCACTGCGCAGCGTCTCCGGGTGCAGGTCGCCGAACAGCCGCCTGTACGCCTCGTAGCTGCTGCTCAGCAAGGAGATGGACGGCTCGTACTGGCCGGTCTCGCGCAGGTCGCGCCCCAGGTTGGTGATGCTGATCAGGGTGTGGGGGTGCGAGGCACCGAGGTCGTTGCGCCGCAGGTCGTAGATCTCCTGGTCGACGTCCCGGGCCTCGGTGTAGCGGCCGAGCAGCCGTAAGCACACCGCGCGGTTGTTGTTGGCGCTGAGGGTGCGCGGGTGGTCCTCGCCGAAGTTCTCCTTGAAGCCGTCGTACGCCTCGGTCGCCAGTTCCAGCGCGTCCTCGAACCGGCCGATGCTGCCGAGGTCGGTGGCGAGGCCGCTGGCCGTCATCAGGATGTGCGGGTGGCCGGGCAGCAGCAGGGCGCGCTGCTGCGCCAGGGTGTCGGAGCCCAGTTCCTCGGCCTCGACGTACTTGCCGAGGGAGCGCAGCACGTTGGCGATGTGGAAGCGCAGGTGGAGCAGCTGGGTGCGCAGTTCCGTCGCGTACCGGCGTTCCTCGGCGAGGCCGCGCGGGGCACGGGGGTCGGCGGAACGGCCCGGCCCGGACGCGGGCTCCCCCGGGCCGGTCGCCTCCAGACCGGCGATCCGGGCCCGGCTGTCGGCCAGTTGCTGCTCCCACAGGGTGCGCAGGGAGCCCGCGAAGGACAGCGCGGCGTTCAGGTCGCCGCGCTTCCACAGGTAGCGCACCCGGTCGATGAGGAGCTGGCGGGTCTTCGGCTCGTCGCAGGTGCTGGCCTCGGACGCCTCCAGGTGCGGCCAGATCGCGGCGAAGGTGGGCTGGTTCTTCGGGTCGTCGATGGGTTCCTCGCCGGACGGCCGGGCACCGGCCAGGATGCGGTGCACGACGTGCTGGGCGTCCTCCTGCTCCCCGGCGGTCAGCTGGGAGCGGATCACCGACTGCACCAGCCGGTGCACCTGGATCGACTCGGTCGCCCGGTCCACCTTGGCGAGGGCGAACCGCCCGATCTCGCGGATCACCCGGCCGAGCACCATCTTCTCCTGGAGGGAGGGGTCCAGCTCGGACAGGACGCTGGTCATCTCGTCGCCGTACAGCAGCTCCATGGAGATGGGTTCGGCCGCGAAGAAGGCGCACAGCTGGAGCAGGCGTACGGCCGCCGGGGAGCGCTCCTTGAGCCGCTCGATGGAGACGTTCCAGGTGGCGCCGACCGGCTCCGGGTAGTTCGCGGGCTGGCTGAGCGACAGCACCCGCGCCGCCTGGTGCTCGAGTTCGGCGAGGTAGGTGTCGACGGGGGTGCCGGTCTCGGCCAGCCAGGCGCCGGCCTGGTCGAGCGCCAGCGGCAGGTCGCCCACGGCGGCGGCCACCCGGTCGGCCTCCTCGGTGGTGAGGTCGGCGGCCCGGCGCAGCAGGTGCTCCACGCTCTCCTCGCGCAGGAACGGGTCGATCTCCAGGGCCTCGCCGAAGTGCAGCCACGTCTGGTTGCGGGAGGTGACCAGGACGTGGCCGGTGCCGCCGGGGAAGTGCCGGCTGACCTCCTGCGGTTCGTCGGCGTTGTCGAAGACCAGCAGCCAGCGCAGCCCCGAGGACTGGCGCAGGTGGTCGCAGACCTCCAGGGCGGCCTGGGCGGCGTCCTCGCCGACCCGCAGGCCCAGCCGGCGGGCGAGGTCGGTGAGGGAGGAAACGACCAGTTCGTTCTGCTCGGAGGGGATCCACCACACCAGGTCGTAGTCGGCGGCGAAGCGGTGCACGTACTCCAGCGCGATCTGCGTCTTGCCGACACCGCCGAGCCCGTAGAGGGCGTACGGCGCCGGGGAGCCCGCCGAGGAGCTGCTGCCGAGCCCGTCGCGGAGCCTCTCCAGCAGCGCGCTGCGGCCGGTGAAGGACGCGTTGCGCGGGGAGACGTTCCAGAACTTGGGCACGGTGTCCGGGAAACGGGCGTCCCGGAGCGCCACCTCGTCGGTCAGTTCGGCGGGCAGCGGCGGCTTGCCGAGCGCCCTCAGCAGCGCGGACGCGGCGGCCTTCTCACTGGTGCGCACCAGGTCGATGGCGGGCCGCTCGCCGAAGGTGGGCGCGGGCCGCAGGTCGCCGACGCGGACGGCGACCACCTGGCGGCGGCCCGCGAGGTCGCCGCCGGTGGCCGCGTCCCACACCTGGCGGGCCCGCGCCGAGCGCTGGAACGCCGGGGAGAGCACGAAGACGGTCCGGTCGGCGGGCTTCTCGGCGCCGTCCCCCTCGCAGCCGACGTACCGGCGGGACACCTTGAACCCCGCGCGGGACAGCTGGGAGGTGATCCAGTCGGCCCACATCCGGTCCTCGGACACATAGCTGAGGTGCAGGTCGACGGGGAGGGTGAGCCGGGGCCGGGTGAACTTGGCGGTGACGGTCTCGCGCAGTTCCTTCGGCATCCGGGGCAGGGCGACCACCGCCTGGCCGCTGATCACGCCGGTGAGCCGCTCGAACGCGGACAGCAGGGACGTGGCGTTGCCGGTCTCGTCGCCGAAGGTGGCCAGCGTCTCCTCATAGGCGTAGTACGGCCGGTAGGGCACCTCCACCGAGCCCCAGTAGTCGGTGAGTTCGTCCTCGGTCAGGCCGGAGGGGAACCCGTCGAACTTGGCGCGGGCCAGGGCCCGCCCCGCGTCGGCCTTCACCTTCTCGCCCTCGTCGATGCGCATGGGGACGGGCAGGATGCGGATACGGCGGCTGCGGAACCGGTCGCGGATGTCGTGGGCGACGGCGGCCGCGCCGTCGATGCTCTGGTCGCTGAGGGTGAAGCAGTCGACGAGCACGTCGGGCAGGTGGGCGGTGCAGATGTCGGCGATGTCGGACAGCCCGGTGCGGCTGTCGACGAGGACGTAGTCGTAGTTGTGGCGCATGTCCTCGCGCAGCGCGTCGAAGAAGAGGCCGCCGCCGAGCTCGTCGTAGAAGTGGTCCCAGTCGAAGGTGCTGACGAGCCCCGAGTAGTCGCGGTCCTGGCGTCCGGCCGAGACCAGGTCGAGGGTGCCGGGCTCGGGGAACGACCAGTCGAGGGAGACGGCGTGGCGCTGGATGCGGGCGTAGTCCAGGTGCCAGTCCGGCGGCCGGCTGTCGGCGCCGCCGGGGTCGGTGTCGTCGGTGGCGGCCCAGGCGTAGTCCTTGAGCATGTCGATGACGCCGGTGGTGGCGCCGACGGTGGCCGGGTCGAGGAACGGGTGGAAGAAGCGGTGCAGGCCCGGTGCCTCCAGGTCCCAGTCCACGGCGAGGACGCGTTTGCCGTTGGCGGCCAGGATCCATGCCACGTTGGCGAGGGCCATCGTCCGTCCGGTGCCGCCCTTGTACGAGTAGAACGTGACGATGCGGCCGGACCGGCCGTCCTGTTCGTCAAGGCTGCTCATCGCGGTCTTCCTCCTCGGCGTTCCGGCGGTGTCCCTGGGGTCGGCTGTCCGCGTGGTCCTTCCCGCACAGCCGGAATCGCTCGGTGCCCTGTCCGGCCGGGGGCCGGGCCTGGGCCCGCTTGCGGTACTCGCCCTCCGCCCAGTGCACGACGTCGGGCAGCACCCCGGCGAAGGTGCGCTGGTCCGGCACGCCCCGGACGGCGGGTCTGCACACCTGCCGGCCCAGCCGGATGCGGCGCGGCAGGGTGGCCTCGGCCTCCATGCCGAGTTCGTGCTCGGCGTCGTCGCTGTCGGGGTCGTGTTCGCTCCACGGCACGACCAGACCGGTCGGCGGCAGGTCGGAGGCGTCGAACGCGGCGAGGGCGGCGCGGCGTTCGGGGTCGCGCAGCACCCAGCGGTCGAGGAGCACGACCTCGGGTCCCTCGGCCGGCCCCGCGGTGTGGTCGAACGCCCGGATGTCGGGCCGGAACGCGAGTCCTTCCGCGATGCCGGCGGCGACCTGCGCGAGGGGCTGCTCGGACGCCGGGAGGTAGGGCGTCCAGTCGACGGCCGAGTCACCGTAGTAGTCGGGGGCGCGGCCTTCGGGCAGCCGGTCGCGGGTGGGGGCCGCCACGCTGATGCGCAGGGTGCGGCCGGTGGTCGACGTGGTGGCGGGGGTGGCCGCGAAGGCGTCGGGTCCTCCGCTGAGTTCGATGCGCTCGGCGTGGTCCACGACGATGCTCTCGCCGATGTCGACGATGCGCCGGGCCAGATGCAGGACGGCCTTCTCGTAGTCGTTGCGGAAGGCTCTCAGCTTGGCCAGCCCGTACAGCCCGAACGTGCGGTAGCGCTGTCCGAGTTCGGGGTGCACGTACTGCACGTCCTTGACGGCGTCGGGCAGCCGGTGGTCGGGCACCGGGGACCACAGGGCGGGCACCACGGCGCTGGGGACGCCCGGCTGTCCGGCCGCGCGGTGCCGGGCGGGGCGGCTGCCGAACGCGGCCCACTCCCTTCCGCACCAGGTGCTGATGAAGTACCGCGGCGAGTACAGCGGCACGAACACCCGGCAGCGGGCGAGCGAGTCGCAGAGCTCCCGCGGCCAGATCTGGCCGACCCGCATCGTGCCGTCCATGAATCCCGGGGCGCCCCGGTGGTCCGTCATGTTCTTGATGTGCTCGCAGAGTTCGTCGTAGAGACGGTGGACCCACAGATCGGGGTTGGCCGAACCGGAGCCGTCCTGCGGCATACGGGCGTAACTGAGGAAGAAATAGGGGGCGGTGGCATCCCCCGGTCGTTCCATCGGCACCACGCGATCCCCCGATCCCGTCCCCCTCCCCCGGCCCCGCGGGGGTGGACACTCAGTGTAGGAACCTCGCGCCGTTTTGTGACGGGTCCGTGGGAACGCGACGGGATCGATTTCCGGTCAGCCAGGCGGTCGCGAAGTCGACGGCCGTCGCCAGCGGGAACAGCCGGGCGTGGGAGTCGCCGACGCGGCCGCCGCGCACCACGGGATGCGGGCGGGCCGCGTCGTCCTTCTCGAAGTCGGCGCCGAGCACACCGAAGTCGCTGTCGTCGAGGGCGACGTCCTGGTAGGCGATCCAGCGGCGCACGCCGTCGCGCAGGACCACACAGCGGTACGTCCGCCGGGGCGGGTCGGGGACGCGGTACTCGGCGAGGTGGAAGGCGCTGCACACCTCGAAGCCGACTCCGAGGAGCAGGACGTGGGCGCCCGCCTCGTACAGGCCGCGCAGCGGGGAGCGCTCGCCCAGGTGGCAGTCCTCCGCGTGCCCGGCCAGCAGTTCCCGGGCCCGCGCACCCAGGGCGGCGAACGAGGTCTGCGGGTGGGTGCTGCGCACCGCTCCGCCGGCCCGCCGCACGGCCTCGGCGAGCCGTCCCACCCCCTCGGACGGCGTGCTCACGGGGTCGAACGGGGGCATCCGGCGCCGCACCGACCGGATCTGATTGGTGGTCAATCCGCGCACCCGCTCCCGGTACGCCGGGGAGGAGTCGGAGTTGCCGGCGGTGAACGCCGGTACCACGAGGGTGCCTTCGGGGCCGAGGACGTCCAGCAGAGCGGTGAGCAGGTCACCGTCCGCCGCACCCACCCGGCGCAGGGAGGCGTGGGCCAGGACGGTGGCGCCGGGCCGCAGGCCCAGGTCCACCAGGTCCCCGGCGAGCGAGGAGGGGGTCACAGGCTTCGCCCGACGCCGTCGACGAACCGGCGGCCGAGGGCGGTCAGTGAAGCCGCCTCGGTCAGCCGCTCCCACTGGGCCCGGGTACGGCGGGCCTCCTCCGGGTCGTCCCGCAGCACGTCGGTGGCGACCCGGGCGAAGGTGTCGCCGAGCAGGTCGCCGGTGCGGGTGTCCGCCTCGTCGTAGAGGTCGCACACGTCGAGGAGCGCGTCCAGCACGCCGAGCCGGAAGCCGCGCACCATCTCGACGGCGACCGCCTCCGGGCCGGGGTGCAGATGGACGCCGAGGGCGCCGATCCCGCCGCCGGGTACGAAGCGTTCCGGGTCGTGCGGGACGGCGAGCGGAGTGATCACGCGCACGCTCTGCTCGATGCCGCCGGCCACCGCCGGCAGGGCCTTGCGGATCAACGCCCATGCCTGCGGCAGCACATGACGCCACAGCTCGGTGCGCGCGTCGGTGAGCGGCCCTTCGACGGGTGTGCCGTAGCAGTCGCGATGGAGGTCGGTGTCGTCCAGGGCGACGTCCAGGCCGTCGGCCCGGACGCGCCGCAGCGGCTCCCATCCGGGTCCGGCCAGATCCGCTCCCGTCAACTGCGCGCTGTGCGTCCCCGGTCGGGTGGTGAGGCTGCCGAGGCCGGGCAGGCGCGCCACGCCTTCGCGCACCGGCACCGGGACGGGCTCGGCGGGCCGGGCGGTCAGGCTCGCGGCCGCGACGAGGGAGGCCAGGTGCGCGGGCGGGGCGGTGCCGGCGAGGCAGCGCACGGCCCAGCTGCGGGTGTACGGATGGGACAGCAGTGCCTCGGTCACGGCGCCGTCTCTCCGCCCCAGGTCGACGGCGAGCCGCCAGGGCTCCGTCCATGTGGGCCCGGCCTGCGCACCGATCTCCTCGTGCACGGCGGCGAGCAGGCTCCGGGTGACGTCCTGTCGCACCCGGGCCAACTCCCGTACGCCCAGGCCGTCGTCGCTGCCGTCGGCGAGGGCGTCGAAGCCGTCGACCGGGCGGGTGGCGCCGGCGCCGGTGCGCGCGTCGATCGTCCGGATCAGCTGCGTGAGATCCGCGCAGAAGACGGACGGGTTCTGGAACCCGGTGCCGTCGGACCGGTAGCGGTGGGCGAACAGGCCGCCGCCGCACGAGCGCACCACGGGGCACTGCCTGCACTGTGCGCACAGGTCGTCCAGGCCGTGCTGCCGGGCGCTGATCCCCGGATGCCGGGCCACCTCGTCGAGGGTGTGCCGGAAGACGTCCTTGCCGGTGGCCGGCGCTCCGTCGTAGGCGGTCTTCAGCGAGTCGGCCTGCTCGTAGGTGCCGTCGGTCTCGACCACGACGACGTCGGCGGCGTCGAGCCCCATCGCCTCGGTGAGGCCGGGCCCGCCGCCGAGGGTGCTGACCACCGAGTCGAACAGCCGCACCGGCATCGGCCTTCCGGCCCGGGTCCACCGCTCGTGCACGGCGAGCAGCCAGTCGGCGTACGGGGTGGTGCCCTCGCCGCCGGGGCGCAGGGGTGGCTCGTCCCAGGTCGCGTGCGGCAGGAGGAAGTCGATGCGCGGGGGCCGCAGGGCGGCGAGGGCGTCGTACACGGCGCCGGGGTCGTTGCGGACGTCGACGGTGCACAGGATGCCGGCGTAGAGGTGGCGGTGCCGGTCCTGGTCGAGCAGGGCGATCGCCCGCAGGACCTTGTCGTGGCTGCTGCGCCCGTCGGCGTAGAGCCGGTGGCGGTCGTTGGCGGCGCGGTCGCCGTCGAGGGAGACGCCGACGCGGACGCCGTACTCCAGGAACAGGTCGAGGTGGCGCCGGTTCAGCTGGACAGCGTTGGTGTGGATGCGCAGGTCGAGGGCGCAGATCCCGTGGAGGGCGCTGGTCAGCGCCTCGCAGACGGCCCGTAAGCGGGCGGGGCCCGCCAGCAGCGGCTCGCCTCCGTGCAGGATGACCTGTACGGAGGCGAGTCGGTGCTTCCTGGCATGTTCGGCCAGCCGGAGGGCGGTCCAGGAGATCGTTTCCGGTGAGATCACCTTGGGCCGGGAACTCCAGCTCTGGTCGGCGTGCTCGTAGATGTAGCAGTGCCGGCAGCTCAGGTCACATCTGCTGTGCACTTTCAGTACGAGCTGCCCCAGCGGGACGGTCGGACCGGTCATGACGACGTGGGCGGTTGTCCTCAGATGGACGACTGGAAGGTGACGCCCGTCTCTTTGCGTGCCGGCGTGGCCGCGCGTGCTCGGCGTACGCCGCGGACGCTCCTCGGGTCGTGCGGAGCGTCGAGACGCGGCGCGGTGGTCCGAGCGTCGGCGGCCGATGGCCGCGGCTCGCTGCCGACAGTGGCTCTGGTGCGAACGGTCACGGTATTCCCTGATCAGAAGGGTAGGGTGAAGTGAGTGTCGGGGCACTCTGCCAGCACGGTACAGCGGCGCGCGCATGCGTACCCGCTGATGCGAAAATCATGCCTCCGTTGGAGGGATATCGGTACCGCTTCGGGGTAACGAACTGCCCCAGCTGTTGCAGCGGGCGGACTCGTCACCCTCGTCGCCCACTCGGCCCCGCGGTCTCGATCGCGCCTTCCCCGTCGATCGCCGCTCCGCCCGGAACCGTCTTCACCCGCGGTCAGCTTACCGGCGGGACGGGTCCGTGAACCGGGTTTCGGGGCAGTCCGTCAACGGGCATCGTTCCGGCGGCAGTCGATCCACGGGCCCGCGCGCGGTGCGGTTCCGTGGCCCGCCCGGGAGGGAGCCCGTCATCGTCAGCCCGCCCGCAGGCCCGCACCCCGATACCGTCCGCTCGGCCCCCGGCCGGCTCCTGGCCGTGCTCGGTGCCTTCGATCAGGAGCATCCCGCGCTGAGTCTCACGGACATCGGGCGGCGGGCCGGGCTGAGTCTGAGCACCGCGCACCGTCTGGTGGGCGCGCTCCGGCAGTGGGGCGCGCTGGAGCGCGACGAGCGCGGGCTCTATCACGTCGGGCTGCGCCTGTGGGAGCTCGCGGCGCTCGCCCCGCGCGGGCCCGCGCTGCGGCAGATCGCACTGCCGTATCTGGAGGACCTGTACGAAGCGACCCACGAGAACGTGCAGTTGGCGGTGCGGGACGGGTCCGAGGTCGTCTACATCGAGTGGCTGTCGGGGCGTTCGGCGGTCGGGGTGCACATACGGGTCGGTGCGCGCTGGCCGCTGCACGCCACCGGAGTCGGGCTCGCGCTGCTCGCCCACTGCGGGGTGGCGGAGCAGGAGGAGTACTGCGCCGGGGCGCTCGCGTCGTTCACCCCGTACACGGTGACGGACGCGGCCCGGTTGCGCCGCATGCTGGCCGAGGTGCGCCGCACGGGAGTGGCGGTGAGCAGCCGCCAGGTCACCGAGGACGCCCTGTCCGTGGCCGCCCCGGTCCGTGATCCGGCGGGCACGGTCGTCGCCGCCGTGTCGGTCGTCGTGCCCTACGCCGACGCGCAGGTCCCGGTACTGGCCCCCGCCGTACGGCTCGCGGCGCGCGGGATATCGCGGGGGCTGGGGTGGCGGCCCGAGCGGCACCCGTAGGGCGCGGGACTCGGAGGCGGATCGTCGTGGCCACGGTCACCTGGCCGTCCGGTGGCCGTCCGGCCCGAGGCCCCGCGAGGCGCGGACGGCCTTCGTGAGCGGGAGCAGACAGCCGCCGCCACGGGGGAAGAGGGAGGTCTCGAAGGCGAGCAGGCCGATGCGGGCCTCGACCGGGACCACGCCCCAGCCGGACGTGGCCGTCGCGGCCACGTCCCGGATGTCGGCCGACTCCTCCACGCTCAGCGTATCGGCGGCTTCCCTCAGTGAACTCCCGTGTGACGCACGGGATTCATGCGCTTCACCTCTTGACGACCGGCACCGCGGGGAGCACATTGACCTCGGTCTGAGAGCGCTCTCAGCCTTCGCCGTACAGACCCCCACCTCCCCCTCCGTCCCCCGAGAGGCACCCCCATGAGCGAACTCTCCGGCATGCCCCCAAGACGCCGCTCCGTCCGGCGCGCGTTCGTCGCCGTGCTCGGCACCCTCGCTCTGGCGGCGGCCGCCGCCGGTGTCGCCGTCCCGTCCGCCAGCGCCTCGGCGCCCACGCCCCCGTCGGGCTGGACCCAGGTGTTCCTCGACGACTTCACCGGCCCCGCGGGCACCGGTGTGAACACCTCGAACTGGCGCTACGACACCGGCAAGGGGTACCCCGGCGGCCCCGCCAACTGGGGCACCGGCGAAGTCGAGACGATGACGAGCAGCACCGACAACGTCTCCCTCGACGGCAGCGGCAATCTGCGCATCACGCCGCGACGGGGCCGGCAACTGGACGTCGGGCCGTATCGAGACCAACCGCACCGACTTCCAGCCCCCGGCGGGCGGCAAGCTCCGCGTGGAGGCCCGCATCCAGGTGCCGAACGTGACCGGGCCCGCCGCCAAGGGGTACTGGCCGGCGTTCTGGATGCTGGGCGCGCCCTACCGGGGCAACTACTGGAACTGGCCCGGCGTCGGCGAGCTGGACATCATGGAGAACACCCAGGGCATGAACACGGTGTTCGCCACCATGCACTGCGGCACCGCGCCGGGCGGCCCGTGCAACGAGAACAACGGGATCGGCGGCAACACCACCTGTTCCGGTACGACCTGCCAGGCGGGCTTCCACACCTACCGGCTGGAGTGGGACCGCTCAACGAGCGTGGAGGAGATCCGCTTCTCCCTGGACGGCGTCACCTTCCACACCGTGCGCGCCAACCAGGTCGACGCGGCGACCTGGGCCAACGCGACCAACCACGGGTACTTCATCATCCTCAACGTGGCCATGGGCGGCGGCTTCCCGGACGCCTTCGGCGGTGGCCCGGACGGCGGGACGCAGCCGGGGCACTCCATGGTCGTCGACTACGTCCAGGTGCTGTCGTCCGGCGGGGGCGGCACCACACCGCCGCCGACGGGCAACCGGGACGCCTACAGCGCCATCCAGGCCGAGTCGTTCGACGGCCAGAGCGGTGTCTTCACCGAGTCGACGTCGGACACGGGCGGCGGACAGAACATCGGCGCCCTCGCCAACGGGGACTGGGCGCTCTACAAGGGCGTCAACTTCGGCTCCACGGCGGCCCGTCAGTTCGTGGCGCGGGTGGCGAGCGGCGCGGCGAGCGGGGTCAGCGGTCTGGTGGAGGTGCGGCTGGACAGCCGCGGCAACGCGCCGGTCGGCAGTTTCGCGGTGGGCAGCACCGGCGGCTGGCAGTCGTGGCGGACGGTCCCCGCGAACATCGGCGCGGTGACCGGCACGCACGACGTCTATCTCACCTTCACCAGCGGCCAGCCCGCGGACTTCGTGAACGTGAACTGGTTCAACTTCGGGCACTGATCCAAGGGTTGCCGCCGCCCCGCGAGGTCCCGTCCGGCCTCGCGGGGCGGCGGCGCGTTCAGTGCCGTCGCCGCCGCAGTGCCCTGATCGCCCCGGGGAGGGCGGCACCCAGCAGCAGGCCGGCCAGGGGGGCCGCCTTCCCCCACGTGTCGCGGATGGGTTTGTAGGTGGTGACGCCGTCCCGGATCTCGATGTAGCCGAGGGGGCGGGCCTCCACCCCTCCCCCGCCGCCTCCGCCGTCGTTCGTCCTGGCGCCCTCCACCGTGCGTCCCGTCCCGCCACCGAGGCCGAAGGCGACCCGGGCGACGGGGACGACGGTGACGCCGTCGGCGGTGACGGGCTCGCCGTAGACGGCGGTGACCGACGCCCGGCCGCCCAGCTGCTCGGCGAGGCGTTCCAGGAGGCTGACGGTGGCGTGGGCGGCGGGCTCGGGGGCCGGTTCCGGTGTGGTTGCGTGAGGGTCGCTCATGCAGGACTCGTAGGCGCGTGGGGCGCCCCCGTCAACCCGGCCCGCCGATCGGACGGGCGGGACCACCCTGGGAAGGGTGGTCCACGGAGCCGCCGGTCCACCGGAGTTCGGCGCGGAACGCCGCCGGTGTCGTGTCGGTGTGCTGCTGGAAGTACTTGGAGAAGTTGGCCGCGTCCGCGAAGCCGACGGCCGCGCCGATCCGGCCGATCGGCATGTCGGTGTGGGCCAGGAGCCGTTTCGCCTCGAGGACCACGCGCCGGTCGATGAAGCCCTTCGGGGTCTGGCCGGTCGCGGCGCGGACCGCGCGCACGAGGGTGCGGCGGGAGTAACCGAGCTGGTCGGCGTAGGCGCTGACGCTGTGGTTGGTGGCGAAGCCGCGCTCCACGGCGTCCCGGAAGAGCGTGAACGTGGTGTCGCCCTGCCGGGGCGTGGCCGCCGAGCTCACGGCGAGGTGGGCCAGGCGCAGCAGGAGCGCGGTCAGCGAGTGGCGCAGGACGGCGGTGTGCAGGCTGAGCGGCAGGGTCGTGGAGTCCTCGTACTCGCGCCGCAGTTGGGCGAGGGCCACGCGCAGGGCGGCGAGCTGGGCGCCGTCGGGGCGCAGCAGGGGCGGCAGGTCGTAGCGGTACAGGCCGGTGGCCTCGACGGTGGCGCGGGGCAGGAAGCCGGGCTGCATGGTCAGGACGGTGCCGCGGTAGTCGGCGCCCGCCGCGAACCGGTGGACCTGGCCGGGGCGGATCCACAGCAGGTCGCCCGCGAGTGCCTCGTACTCGGTGAAGTCGACCATGTGCCGGAGGGGGCCCTCGTCGAAGAGCATCACGACGTGGAAGTCGATGCGGTGCACGCGGCCCGGGGGCGCTGCGGAGTGCCAGCTGCGGCCGGGGCCCATGGTGCCGACCCTCATGCCGACGCCGAGGACGCTCAGATCCACCGGGAAGGGGAACGTGCGGATCGTGTCGCCGGCGCCGCTCGGGGCCGTTCCTCCGGGGCCTGTTCCACCTTCGGCCGTTGTGTCCACCATGTCCGTCTCATGCCGTCTCAGTCGTGCGGGGCGGCCGCTCAGCCGTGCGCCGCGTCCCGCGCGGTGTCCCATTTTCACCACAGCGTGACACACGCCGACCTTCCCAGCGAAAAGTCAGACTTTTAGTTTTGAACGCGTTGGACCAGCTACTCCACCGCGATCGAGGACTTCTTGAAGATGAGCACGCAGACACCGGACAGTTTCGAATGGACCGAACTCGACCGGCGTGCCGTCGACACTGCGCGTCTGCTGGCTGCGGACGCCGTGCAGAAGGTCGGCAACGGGCACCCGGGCACGGCGATGAGCCTGGCCCCGGCCGCCTACACGCTCTTTCAGAAGGTGATGCGCCATGACCCGGCCGACCCGGAGTGGACGGGCCGGGACCGCTTCGTCCTCTCCCCCGGGCACACCTCGCTGACGCTCTACACCCAGTTGTTCCTCGCCGGGTACGAGCTGGACCTCGACGACCTCAAGTCGTTCCGCACGCACGGGTCGAAGACGCCGGGTCACCCCGAGTACGGGCACACGGCGGGCGTGGAGACGACGACCGGGCCGCTGGGCCAGGGGGTCGCCAACGCCGTCGGGATGGCCATGGCCGCCCGGTACGAGCGCGGCCTGTTCGACCCGGAGGCGCCCGAGGGCGAGTCCCCGTTCGACCACACCATCTGGGGGATCGTCTCCGACGGCGACCTCCAGGAGGGCGTGTCCGCCGAGGCGTCGTCGCTCGCCGGCCACCAGCGGCTCGGCAACCTCGTCTTCCTGTACGACGACAACCACATCTCCATCGAGGGCGACACCGCGACCGCCTTCTCCGAGGACGTGCTCAAGCGCTACGAGGCGTACGGCTGGCACGTGCAGCGCATCGAACCGGCCGCGAACGGCGACATCGACGTGGCCGCCCTGTACGCGGCCCTGACGTCGGCGCAGGCCGAGACGGGCCGGCCCTCGATCATCGCGATGCGCACGATCATCGCCTGGCCCGCCCCGAACGCCCGCAACACCGAGGCCTCCCACGGCTCCGCGCTCGGCGCCGAGGAGGTCGCCGCCACCAAGCGCGTCCTCGGCTTCGACCCGGAGCAGACCTTCGAGGTCGCCGACGACGTCCTCGCACACACCCGCCGGGCCCTGGACCGGGGCGCCGAGGCGCACGCCGCCTGGGACAAGCGGATCGCCGCCTGGCGCACCGCGTCGCCGGAGCGCGCCCGCCTGTTCGACCGGATCGTCGCGGGACGGCTGCCCGAGGGCTGGGAGGACGCGCTCCCGGTGTTCGAGGAGGGCAAGGCGGTCGCCACGCGGGCCGCGTCCGGCAAGGTGCTGCAGGCGCTCGGCCCGGTCCTGCCCGAGCTGTGGGGCGGCTCGGCCGACCTCGCCGGCTCCAACAACACCACCATCGACAAGACCAGTTCGTTCCTGCCGGCCGGCAACCCGCTGCCGGAGGCCGACCCCTACGGCCGCACCGTCCACTTCGGCATCCGCGAGTTCTCGATGGCCGCGGAGATGAACGGCATCGCCCTGCACGGCAACACCCGTGTCTACGGCGGCACGTTCCTGGTGTTCTCCGACTACATGCGCAACGCCGTGCGGATGTCCGCGCTGATGCAGCTGCCGGTGACGTACGTCTGGACGCACGACTCCATCGGTCTGGGCGAGGACGGCCCGACCCACCAGCCGGTCGAGCACCTGGCCGCGCTGCGCGCCATCCCGGGCCTGAACGTGGTCCGGCCCGCCGACGCCAACGAGACCGCCATCGTGTGGGCGGAGATCCTGCGGCGCCACTCCGCCGACCCGGCACCGCACGGCCTCGCGCTGACCCGCCAGGGCGTGCCGGTCCACGCCCCGAACCCGGACGCCGCCAAGGGCGGCTACGTCCTGCGGGACGCCTCCACCGGGACGCCCGAGGTGGTCCTGGTCGCCACCGGCTCCGAGGTGCAGCTCGCCGTCGCCGCGCGGGACCTGCTGGAGGCGGAGGGGGTCGCCACCCGTGTGGTGTCGATGCCGTCGGTCGAGTGGTTCGAGCAGCAGCCGCGCGAGTACCGCGACAGCGTGCTGCCGCCGGCCGTGAGGGCCCGGGTCGCCGTCGAGGCCGGGATCGGCCTGACCTGGTACCGATTCGTCGGGGACGCCGGCCGCATCGTCTCCCTGGAGCACTTCGGCGCCTCCGCCGACGCCGGGACCCTGTTCGCCGAGTACGGCTTCACCCCCGAGCGCGTGGCCGCCGCCGCCCGGGAATCCCTCGCCGCCGCCCGCGGTTGATCCGCACGCAGAAAGAAGATGATCGCAGTGACCACTGAAGCAACCGCCCCGGGCAACCTCAAGCGCCTGTCCGACGAGGGCGTCTCCATCTGGCTGGACGACCTGTCGCGCCGCCGGATCGAGTCCGGCAACCTCGCCGCGCTCGTCGCGGAGAAGCACGTCGTGGGCGTCACCACCAACCCGTCGATCTTCCAGGCCGCGATCGGCTCCGGCGAGGGCTACGAGGAGCAGCTGGCCGACCTCGCGGTGCGGGGCGTCACGGTCGACGAGGCCGTACGGATGATGACCACCGCCGACGTGCGCGCCGCCGCGGACGTGCTGCGGCCCGTGTACGACGCCACCGGCGGCCGGGACGGCCGGGTCTCCATCGAGGTCGACCCGCGGCTCGCGCACGACACGGCGGCCACCGTCGCCGAGGCCCGGCAGCTGGCCTGGCTGGTCGACCGCCCCAACGTGATGATCAAGATTCCGGCGACGACGGCGGGGCTCCCCGCCATCACCGAGGTCGTCGCGGCGGGCATCAGCGTCAACGTCACGCTGATCTTCTCGCTGGCCCGCTACCGCGAGGTCATGGACGCCTACCTGGCCGGACTGGAGAAAGCGGCCGCGAAGGGCCTGGACCTGTCCGCCGTCCACTCGGTGGCGTCGTTCTTCGTCTCCCGCGTCGACGCCGACATCGACCGGCGGCTCACGGAGATCGGTACGGACGAGGCCCTCGCGCTGAAGGGGCGGGCGGCACTCGCCAACGCCCGGCTCGCCTACCAGGAGTACGAGCAGGTGTTCGCCTCGGAGCGCTGGACGGCCCTCGACGCCGCCGGGGCGAACCGGCAGCGCCCGCTGTGGGCGTCCACGGGCGTTAAGGATCCCTCCTACAAGGACACTCTGTACGTGGACCAGCTGGTCGCGGCGGGCACCGTGAACACGATGCCCGAGGCCACGCTCGACGCCACCGCCGACCACGGGGAGATCACCGGGGACACGGTGACCGGCGGCTACGAGCGGGCCCGCGCCGATCTGGCCGCGGTGGAGGCCCTCGGGGTCTCCTACGACGACGTCGTCACCCGGTTGGAGGACGAGGGCGTCGCCAAGTTCGAAGCGGCGTGGCAGGACCTGTTGGACGCCGTGAACAAGTCGCTCGGCAGCAAGGGAGCTGACGCAGAATGACCTCCGACTGGGACAACCCGCTTCGCGATCCCCGCGACCGCCGCCTCCCCCGGATCGCGGGCCCGTCCGGGCTCGTCATCTTCGGGGTCACCGGCGACCTGGCCCGCAAGAAGCTGATGCCGGCCGTGTACGACCTCGCCAACCGCGGCCTGCTGCCGCCGGGCTTCTCCCTGGTCGGGTTCGCCCGGCGGGACTGGGAGGACCAGGACTTCGCGCAGGTCGTGCACGACTCGGTGCGCGAGCACGCCCGGACCGAGTTCCGCGAGGAGGTCTGGCAGCAGCTCGCCGAGGGCATGCGGTTCATCCCGGGTGACTTCGACGACGACAGGGCCTTCAAGCAGCTGCGGGACACCGTCCACGAACTGGACGCGGCGCGCGGGACCAGCGGGAACTACGCCTTCTACCTGTCCGTGCCGCCGAAGTTTTTCCCGAAGGTCGTGCAGCAGCTCAAGCGGCACGGCCTGGCGGACGCCCCGGAGGGGTCGTGGCGGCGCGCGGTCATCGAGAAGCCGTTCGGACGCGACCTGGCGAGCGCCCGGCAGCTGAACGCGATCGTGCACGACGTGTTCGACCCGGAGCAGGTCTTCCGGATCGACCACTACCTGGGCAAGGAGACCGTCCAGAACATCCTGGCGCTCCGCTTCGCCAACCAGATGTTCGAACCGATCTGGAACCGCTCGTACGTCGACCACGTGCAGATCACCATGGCCGAGGACATCGGCATCGGCGGCCGCGCGGGCTACTACGACGGCATCGGGTCGGCCCGGGACGTCATCCAGAACCACCTGCTGCAGCTGATGGCGCTCACCGCGATGGAGGAACCGGCCGCGTTCGACGCCCCGTCGCTGCTCGCCGAGAAGCTGAAGATCCTCAAGGCGGTCAAGCTGCCCGAGGACCTGAGCCTGCACACCGTGCGCGGCCAGTACGCGGCGGGCTGGCAGGGCGGTGTGAAGGTGCGCGGCTACCTCGAGGAGGACGGCATCGACCCGGCCTCCAGGACCGACACCTACGCGGCCATCCGGCTGAACGTCGACAACCGGCGCTGGGCGGGGGTGCCGTTCTACCTGCGCACCGGCAAGCGGCTGGCGCGGCGCGTCACGGAGATCGCCGTCGTCCTCCAGCGGGCGCCGCACTCCCCCTTCGACTCCACGGCCACCGAGGAACTGGGCCAGAACGCCATCGTCATCCGCGTCCAGCCGGACGAGGGCATGACGGTCCGCTTCGGCTCCAAGGTGCCGGGCACGTCGATGGAGATCCGGGACGTGACGATGGACTTCGCGTACGGCGAGTCCTTCACCGAGTCCTCGCCCGAGGCGTACGAGCGGCTGATCCTGGACGTCCTCCTCGGTGACGCGAACCTGTTCCCCCGTCATCAGGAAGTGGAAGAGTCCTGGAAGATCCTCGATCCGATCGAGGAGCACTGGGAGACGCACGGCAGGCCGGCGCGGTACGCGGCCGGAAGCTGGGGACCCGAGGAGGCGGACGAGATGCTCGCACGAGACGGACGGAGCTGGCGCAGGCCATGAAGATCGACCTGACCGACACCACGTCAAGCAAGATCAACAAGGCGCTGGTCCAGGGCCGCCGGGCGATCGGCACCCCGGCCGTGGGCATGGTCCTGACGATGGTCATCGTCACGGACGAGGAGAACGCCTACGACTCCATCAAGGCGGCCGAGGAGGCCTCGCACGAGCACCCCTCGCGCACCCTGGTCGTCATCAAGCGGCACGCCCGCACCCCGCGCGACCGCACCCGCTCCCACCTCGACGCCGAGGTCCGGGTGGGCGCCGACGCCGGCACCGGCGAGACCGTCGTCCTGCGCCTGTACGGCGAGGTGTCCGAGCACGCCGACTCGGTGGTGCTGCCGCTGCTGCTGCCGGACGCCCCGGTCGTGGTGTGGTGGCCGGTGGACGCGCCGGGGAACCCGGCGAAGGACCCGCTGGGCGCGCTGTCCCAGCGCCGCATCACCGACCTGTACACCTCCGAGAGCCCGCTGTCCGACCTGCAGGTCCGCGCCCGCTCCTACGCGCCCGGCGACACCGACCTGGCCTGGACCCGGCTCACGCCGTGGCGCTCCATGCTCGCGGCCGCCCTGGACCAGGCGCGGATGCCGGTCGTGTCCGCGGTCGTGGAGGCCGAGGCCGACAACCCGGCCGCGGAGCTGCTGGCCCGCTGGCTGGAGGCCCGTCTGGACGTGACCGCCGAGCGGGTCGTCACCGCCGGGCCGGTCGTCACGGGCGTGCGCCTGGGCACCGAGAACGGCGAGATCGCCATCGACCGCCCCGAGGGCCCGCTGGCCACCCTGCACCTGCCGGACCAGCCGTCGCGGACCCTGGCGCTGAAGGTCCGCACCACCTCCGAGCTCATCGCCGAGGAGCTGCGGCGCCTCGACGCCGACGAGATGTACGCCATCGCCCTGCGGGGCGAGGCCGACAAGGAGACCCCCTCCCATGCCTGAGACCCCCCGGCTCACCCGGCGCCCCGAGTGGGTGGCCCTGGAGGACCACCGCGCGGACGCCTTCCGGCAGCCGAGCCTGCGGGAGCTGTTCGCCGCGGACCCCGCGCGCGCCGAGCGGTACGTCCTGCGCGTGGGCGATCTGCGCATCGACTACTCCAAGCAGCTGGTGAACGACGAGACGCTCGCCCTGCTGCGCGAGCTGGCCGCCGCCACCGACGTGACCGGGCTGCGGGACGCCATGTTCCGCGGCGAGCGGATCAACGTCACCGAGGACCGGGCGGTGCTGCACACCGCACTGCGGGCGCCGCGGGACGCGGTGATCGAGGTCGACGGCGAGAACGTCGTGCCGAAGGTGCACGCCGTGCTCGACAAGATGGCCGCGTTCGCGGACCGCGTCCGCTCCGGCGAGTGGACCGGCCACACCGGCAGGCGGATCAGGAACGTCGTCAACATCGGCATCGGCGGCTCCGACCTGGGGCCCGCCATGGCGTACGAGGCCCTGCGCCCGTTCACCGACCGGGGGTTGACGTTCCGGTTCGTGTCCAACGTGGACGGCTCCGACCTGCACGAGGCGGTCCGGGACCTGGACCCCGCCGAGACGCTGTTCATCGTCGCGTCGAAGACGTTCACGACGATCGAGACGATCACCAACGCCACCTCGGCCCGCTCCTGGCTCCTCGCCGGGCTCGGGGAGGGGGACGTCTCCCCCTCGAGCGAAGCCGGGAGTGGGGTGGAGAAAGCCGTCGCGAAGCACTTCGTGGCGCTGTCGACGAACGCCGAGAAGGTCACCGGCTTCGGGATCGACCCGGACAACATGTTCGAGTTCTGGGACTGGGTCGGCGGGCGCTACTCGTACGACTCCGCGATCGGGCTGTCCCTGATGATCGCGATCGGCCCGGAGCGCTTCCGGGAGATGCTCGACGGCTTCCACACCGTCGACGAGCACTTCCGCACCGCGCCCGCCGAGTCCAACGCACCGCTCACGCTGGGCCTGCTGGGCGTCTGGTACGGCAACTTCTTCCACGCCGAGTCCCACGCGGTGCTGCCGTACTCGCACTACCTGTCGAAGTTCACGGCGTACCTGCAGCAGCTGGACATGGAGTCCAACGGCAAGTCCGTCGACCGGGACGGGCACGTCGTGGGCTGGGAGACCGGCCCGGTGGTGTGGGGCACGCCCGGCACGAACGGGCAGCACGCCTACTACCAGCTGATCCACCAGGGCACCCGGCTGATCCCGGCCGACCTGATCGGCTTCGCCCGCCCGGTCGCCGAGCTCAGCGACGAACTGAAGGCGCAGCACGACCTGCTGATGGCCAATCTGTTCGCTCAGGGGCAGGCGCTCGCGTTCGGCAAGACCGCGGACGAGGTCCGCGCGGAGGGGGTGCCCGAGGAGCAGGTCCCGCACCGCACCTTCCAGGGCAACCACCCCACCACCACGATCCTCGCCCCGGAGCTGACCCCGTCGGTCCTCGGTCAGCTCGTCGCCCTCTACGAGCACAAGGTGTTCGTGCAGGGCGCGGTGTGGAACATCGACTCCTTCGACCAGTGGGGCGTGGAGCTCGGCAAGGTCCTCGCCAGGCGGGTCGAGCCCGCCCTCACGGAGGGTGCCGAGGTCCCCGGTCTCGACCCGTCCACCGCCGCCCTCGTGGCCGCGTACCGCTCACTCAAGACCGCGTCGGACGCGCTGGGCGTCCAGGAGGAAGTGAACTGACATGCAGATCGGCCTTGTTGGTCTCGGCAAGATGGGCGGCAACATGCGCGAGCGCCTGCGCAACGCCGGCCACACCGTCGTCGGCTACGACACCGACCCCGAGCTGTCCGACGTGCCCAGCCTGGCCGACCTGGTCGACCGGCTGGACGCGCCGCGCACGGTGTGGGTGATGGTGCCGGCCGGGCACGCGACGCAGACGGTGATCGACCAGCTGGGGGGCCTGCTCAAGCCCTACGACATCGTCGTCGACGGCGGGAACTCCCGGTGGACGGACGACGAGAAGCACGCCAAGGAGCTGTCCGCGCACGGCATCGGGTTCGTCGACGCCGGTGTGTCCGGCGGCGTGTGGGGCCTGCAGAACGGCTACGCCCTGATGGTGGGCGGTGAGAAGGAGCACGTCGACCGGCTCCGGCCGATCTTCGAGGCGCTCAAGCCGGAGGGTCCGTACGGCTTCGTCCACGCGGGCAAGGTGGGCGCCGGGCACTTCTCGAAGATGGTCCACAACGGCATCGAGTACGCCATGATGCAGGCGTACGCCGAGGGCTGGGAGCTGCTGGAGAAGGTGAACTCGGTGGACAACGTCCGCGACGTCTACCGCTCCTGGCAGGACGGCACCGTCATCCGCTCCTGGCTGCTGGACCTCGCGGTGGCCGCGCTGGACGAGGACGAGCACCTGGAGAAGCTGAAGGGCTACGCGCAGGACTCCGGTGAGGGCCGCTGGACCGTGGAGGCGGCCATCGAGAACGCCGTGCCGCTGCCCGCGATCACCTCCTCGCTGTTCGCGCGGTTCGCGTCCCGGCAGGACGACTCCCCGCAGATGAAGATGATCGCCGCCCTGCGCAACCAGTTCGGCGGGCACGCCGTCGAGTCGAAGTAGCGACCGGCGCGAACCCCACGGGCCGGGACGGCGCACCAGCCGTCCCGGCCTGCGCCTGTTGTGCGGAACGTCCGTGGTGAGACGGCGAGTTGACAGCGGCGGCGGCCCGCGTCAGAGTCCCCGCTGATGGAGATCGACGAGCTGACACCGGCCGAGCGCACCGTGTGGGAGGCCTACCCCAAGGGGCGGCCCGTGGACTTCCGGCAGGCGCCGGACGAGAGCGCGGCGGACGGCGCCGGCTGGGGGCCGCAGCGGACCGTGCGAGCCGAGGTGCTCAGGGCCCTGCTGCTCGACGGGCCCGAGGAGCGCGGTGAGGTGGCGGCCCTGAAGGTGGCGGGCGCCCGGATCACCGGCGGGACGGATCTGCGGTACGCGACCGTCGACCGCGTGATCCGGCTGAGCGACTGCTCCTTCGACGAGGTCCTCGACGTCTCCGGCACCCAGCTGAAGTACCTGAACCTGTCCGGCTCGCACCTGCCCGGGCTGACCGGCGCACGCGTCCGGGTCGACGGCGGGCTGCGGCTGACGGGCTGCCGGTTCCGCGGACCCGTACGGCTCGGCGGGGCGCAGATCGCGGGCGCGCTCCACCTGGAGGACGCCGAGATCACGGCGGACGGGGACGGGCCGGACCCGGTCCTCCAGCTCCACCAGGTCACCGTCGGCGAGGACCTGTGCGCGAGCCGGCTGCGCACCCGGGGTGAGATCCGGCTCAACGGGGCCACGATCAGCGGTTCGCTCCGGCTGGAGGAGGCCCGGCTGCGCCGCACCGGTGACTTCGTGCTCAGCGCCGAGGCGCTGGAGGTGGGCGCCAACGTGCTCGGCAGACGGCTGAGCGCGCACGGCCGTATCGACCTGCGCGGCGCCCGCATACCCGGCCGGCTCGACCTGCTGTACAGCCGTCTGTCCCACCCCGAGGGCACCGCTCTGCGCGCGAGCAGCTGTGTCATCGGCGAGGTGTGGCTGCGCGACGGCGAGCGGATACGGGGCCGGCTGAATCTGCGCCGCTCCCAGATCGACCATCTGAACCTGACGCCGGAGATGCTGCCCGAGCAGGTCCGGCTCCTCGACCTCACCTACACCTCCCTGACCCCGCACGAGCCGCCGGAGCGGCGGCTGCCCATGCTGGAACGGGACGAGGGCACCTTCGACCCGCACGGCTACGAGCAGTTGACGGCCGCGTACCGCCGCACCGGCGACGACCACGCCGCCCGGCTCGTCCAGCTCGCCAAGCAGCGCCACCACCGCACGACCCTGCCCTGGTACGGCCGGCTGTGGGGCCACGTGCAGGACGTGACCGTCGGCTACGGGTTCCGGCCGATGCGGGCGCTGGGCTGGCTGCTCTCCCTGCTCGCGGTCGGCTCGGTCGCCTTCGCGCTGGACACGCCGCCCCCGCTCAAGGCGGACGAGGCGCCGCCGTTCGACGCGTTCTTCTACACGCTGGACCTGCTGCTGCCGGTGATCTCCTTCGGCCAGGAGGCGGCCTTCGCGCCGCGAGGCCTGCAACAGGCCCTGGCCTACGTCCTGGTCCTGGCCGGCTGGATCCTGGCCACGACGGTCATCGCGGGCGTGACGCGGACCGTCTCCCGACAGTAGGCCGTCAGGCGTTGGACCATGCCCGCGTGCACAGCACCAGCCGGTAGCCGTCGGGGTCCTCGACCGTGACGCCCCACTCGTTCCAGTACGGGTTCGGGGAGACGACCCGCCTGCCCCCGCACTCCTCCAGCCGGGCGAGCAGGTCGTCCGGCACGGGGCCGTCGACGTAGAGGACGAGGAGGTCCTCCTCGGTGGGCCGGGGTTCGACCGGGCGGGCGGGCTCGTGGACCAGTTCGAGGTGCCAGTCGGCGTCGGGCCAGCCGAGCATCAGCAGGTCGTGTTCGCCGGGTTCCGGCCCACTGGCCGCCCGCCACACGACCGTCAGCCCGAGCCCGTCGGCCCAGAAGCGTTCGGCCGCCGCGAGATCGCGGGAGGGGCGGGCGATACGGATGTGACTGCGGCCGCTGACCGGCACGATGCCTCCGGGGGTGGGGTGAACGTTCTTGAACCGCTCGGCAGCCTAGGCGGCGGGGTGCGGCACGGACCATCGGGCGTTGGACCTGGGACCGAGGTCCTGGTACCGGCCGGCCTGAACACGCGGAGACTGTCCCCTCATGCCTGGTGGACAGTGTCTGTGGACGACACGGAAGGGCTCTGCGGGAGCGGCTGGTCGACGTCGGTGGGGAACTCGTGGCCCGCGAGGGCGCCCGGGCGCTCACCCTCCGGGAGATCGCCCGCCGGCCCGGCGGGTCGCCGCGGTGAGCGGACCACGGTGAACGACCGCGCCGGCCGTCCCGGTCCCGGCCGGGGCGTGCCTCGGCCCCTCCCCTCCCCGGTCAGGGCCCCGGCGTACGGAATGATCATCGCCGTTCGGGGGACCGGCCGCCGGTTCCTGAGCGACGATGAGACCGGAGGCCGCCGCGGTGAGTACACCGGAGCGCACCTCGTCGTACGGATGTGGAGGAACGCGATGGCACTGCTGGCACAACAGGTCGACCCGGGCGAGGCCGGGCTGGACGTCAAGGCGCTGGACCGCCTCGACCAGCACTTGGCCCACCAGGTCGACGAGGGACGGCTGCCCGGCTTCCTGGTGTCCGTCGCCCGGCGCGGACGCGTCGCGCACCTCACCGCGCACGGGATGCGGGACGTGGCCGCCGGTCTGCCCGTCGAGGCCGACACCCTGTGGCGCGTCTACTCCATGACGAAGCCGATCACCTCGGTCGCGGCCCTGATGCTCGTGGAGGAGGGGAAGCTCTCCCTCGACGACCCGGTCGGCCGCCACCTCCCGGCGTTCGCCGAACCTCGCGTGTACGTCAGTGGATCGGGCTCCGGCACGGTGACCCGCCCCGCCGACGGGCCGATGACGATCCGGCATCTGATGACCCACACCGCCGGTCTCACCTTCGCCTTCTACCACCAGCACCCCGTCGACGCCCTCTACCGGGACGCCGACCTGCACTCCGCGGTGCTCCCGGGCTCGGACCTGGCCACCACGGTCGACGTGTACGCGAGTCTGCCGCTCCAGTTCGAGCCCGGCACGCAGTGGAACTACTCGGTGGCCTCCAACGTCCTCGGCCGGATCATCGAGGTGGTCTCCGGGCAGCCGCTCGACGCGTTCCTCGCCGAGCGCGTCTTCGGCCCGCTCGGCATGACCGACGCCGGGTTCTGCGTGAGTGGCGAACAGGAGGGCCGGCTGGCCGAGTTGTACGGCCAGACCGACTCCGGTGGCATCGAGCCGATCGCCGGTCTGCCGCTGCACGGGCGTCCCCGGTTCCTGTCCGGCAGCGGTGGTGTGGTGGCGTCCGCGCACGACGTGCACCGCTTCATGGAACTGCTGCGCCGCCGCGGTGAGCTGGACGGCACCCGGCTGCTGACGCCCGAGACGGTCGCCCTGATGACGTCCAACCACCTCCCCGGCGGCGCCGACCTGCGCTCCTTCGGCAGCCGGCCCGCACACGACGAGCCCGGCAACGACGGCGTCGGCTTCGGCCTCGGGGTGTCCGTGGTGATCGACCCCGACCGCACGCGCGACCCGTCGGTGCGGGGCGCCTTCGGCTGGAGCGGGGTCGCCACCACCACGTTCTGGGTGGACCCGCGCAACGACCTCACCGTGCAGTTCATGACGCAGGTGCGGCACCGGACGTCGCACACGGTGTTCCAGGACCTGAAGCGGTTCGTGCACGAGGCCCTCACCGGGGACTGACGGGACCTCAGGCGTCCGCGGACCGCGTGAACGGCACTCCTTCGGCGGCGAGTTCACGCAGCCACTCCTCCGAGCGGGCCGCCGTTCCCGCGGACCGGTGCAGGCCCGCCGGAAGGGAGCCGTCCAGGATGTGGCGCACGCCCAGGGCGAGCGGGCGGGAGACGCAGCGGGCCATCGCGCTCTCCTCCGCGTCCCCGACCAGATCCAGCAGACAGCTCCCGGTCCAGGACCGGCCGTCCTCACCGCGTACGTCGAGGGCGACGGCGAGGACGACCCGGTCCCGGTCGGCGTCGGTGGTCGGGTGGGCCCGTGCCAGCTCCCCCGCCAGGGCGGCGATCCGGGCGTCGTCCCCCGCCGTCAGCTCCTCGAACACGCCGGCCCAGGCGTCCAGCCAGCCGTCCAGGCGCAGGGTGCCGCGCACGAAGGCGGCCGGCCGCCATGCCGGGGGCAGCCCGTACTGCTCGATGAAGGGGACGCTGTCGCGGTTGGGATACGCCTCGAACATCTCCCCGCCGACGTCCAGCCGGCGGGTCGCCTCCCAGGGCCGTTCGGCGACCCGTTCGGCACCGCCCTCGACGTACCGGGCGGGCGCGCGCAGGGCGTTGAGCACCCCGGCGGGTGCCCAGCTGAAGCGGTACCGGAAGTCGTTCGGGACGGCGGGGACGCCTCCGCAGTACGAGGTGAGGGTGTACGACGCGGCCAGGTCGTCGCCGAGGACCGCCCGGGCCCGGCCGACGAGACTGTGCGCGAAGAGGTGGTCGATGCCGGGGTCGAGCCCGGCCTCGGTGAGAACGGTCAGCCCGGCCCGGGCGGCCGCGGGGACCTGCTCCAGGACGGCGTCGGACACATAGCTGGAGCAGGCGAAGTGGGCGCCCCCACGGACGCAGGCCGCCAGCAGCACGGCGTGTTCCGTGGCGGGCAGCATCGAGACGACGACGTCGCCGGGCGCGAGCTCGGCGGTCAGGGCGTCGGGGGTGTACCCGCGGGGCGCGGCGCGTCCGGTGAGGCCGAGGCGGTCCAGGGCGTCGGCGGCGCGCTCCTCCGTCCGGTGCCACAGCCGTACCCGGGAGGCGGTGTCGCGGAGCCGGGCCAGTCCGCTGCCGGTGGACAGTCCGGCACCCACCCAGTGGACGGTGCCGCTCGCGGGGACCCGTGCCGGTCCGTCAGTCATCCTTCGACTCGCTCCTTTCCGATGCCGAGTTCACGCTGGGCCTGGTGGAACCGGTCGAGGCAGCGGCCCCACGCCGCGTCCGTGCCGAAGGCCGGCAGCAGGGGTGTCAGGGCGGAGGAGAAGTCGGCGCTGGACTCGCGGGGCAGCAGGGAGGGGAGGTTGTCGATGGCGATGAGGTCGAGCGGGGGCCGCTCACGCAGCCTGCGCACCGGGTCGGTCCATTCGGTGACGCGGTCGTAGACCGGCAGCACGTTCAGCGGTGAGCCGACGTCGACGGTGACGTCGCAGACGGTGCGCAGCCGCCGGTCCGGGACGTCGAGGTCCTGCTCACGCAGGAAGGGCGGGACGGGGGCGGTGGCGAGGACCGCGTTCACCAGGACGTCGTGCGCCAGCAGGGCCCGGCGGTCCAGGTCGCGGGTCTCGGCGAGGTCCCACGGGGTCGCCTCGACACCGGCGGTGAGGAAGGCGAGCCGCGCGCCGCGTCCGCTGCGGCCGAGGGCACCGATCACGAGCGCGGTGAACTCCTCGTCCCCGGCGGCGGGCCGGAGTCCGGCGTCCAGTTCGTCCTTGGACGTCGGCGTCAGGGGCGCGGCGAGCCGGCCCCGGTGCTGGAGCACGGCGAGGGCCGCCCCGAGGTAGCCGGCCCAGAACCCGAAAGCGGCCAGGCGTCGGCCGGAGTCGTCCACCAGGTACTCCAGGTCGAACAGCGCGCCGCCGCCGGCCGCGAACCGGCGCAGCAGGTCCCCGGCGCCGGGCTGTCCCTTGTAGGCGTGCCCGAAGTACAGGTGCCGGTGTGTCAGCGCCTCGGGCTCGTCGGGCAGTTCCTTCAGCCCGGTCACCACGGCCGCCGGAGGCGCGGTCACCCAGGAGCCCGCCGGTGCGACCCGGCAGCCGGCGGCCTCGTACTCCTGGAGGGGGTGGATCCGCTGCGGGGACTCCTCCACGGTCACGGTCACCCCGCTGTCGACGAGGCGCCGCGCGTCGGACGGCACGATCGGGGTGCGTCGCTCGGTGGTGCGGACCTCGTGGCGCAGCCACAGATGCAGCTCGGTCATACGCGATGGGCCTCCGGTCGCGGGGCGTCGGCCGGGGGCCGGCCGGCGCTCGACGGGCTGACGTCCCCGAAGGGTACGCGGACGGGCCGCGGGGCGCCTATGACCTGGCCGCCGGCCGGGCCCGTCAGGAAGAGGTCGCGGGGCGTGCCCTCTTCCTGTCCGGGCGGCCGGCCCCGCGGTCAGGTCAGCTGTCCGACGGCGTCCAGGTGGGGCAGGTGGTGGTCCATGCGCTCCCGCTTGGTGCGCAGGTAGGTGATGTTGCTCTCGCAGGGCTGGATCAGCAGCGGGACCTGCTCGGCCACCTCGATGCCGTGCTCCACCAGCGCCTCGCGCTTGCGCGGGTTGTTCGACATCAGCCGGACGCTGCGGACGTTCAGGTCGCGCAGGATGCCGGCGGCGGCACCGTAGTCACGGGCGTCGACGGGCAGCCCGAGCGCCAGGTTGGCCTCGACGGTGTCCAGGCCCTCCGCCTGCAGGGCCATGGCGCGCAGCTTGGCGAGCAGACCGATGCCACGGCCCTCGTGGCCCCGCAGGTAGACGACGATCCCGCTGCCCTCGGCGACGACGGCGCGCAGGGCGGAGGCCAGCTGGTCGCCGCACTCGCAGTGCTGGGAGCCGAACGCGTCGCCGGTCAGGCATTCGGAGTGCAGCCGGGTCAGGACGCCGTCGGTGCCCGGTTCGCCGTGGACGAGGGCCACCTGTTCGTCGCCGCGGTCGTGGTCCATGTAGCCGATCGCCCGGAATTGCCCGTACACGGTCGGCAGGGGGGCGCTCACCACGCGTTCGACTCCGGAACGCTGCGTCCGCTGGCCGGACTTCTTGCCGAGCACGCCAATCTTGTCTGTCATGATTCTTCAGTTCCTATGCAGAGACGAAAGGCCGGTAAAAGATGAGTGGTGCGCAGACGCGGCCGGCGGCACACTCGCTGGTGCCGGCGGACACCACCGAGGACGTTCGGGCGCGGGGAGCGGACGTCTCACGACAGGTCGCGGTCCTTCCCGTCGGGAGCTTCGAGCAGCACGGCGCGTTCCTGCCGCTGGCCACCGACACCCTTGTGGCCTGCGCGATCGCGCGCGAGCTGGCCGCCGTGCATCCCGTACACCTGCTGCCGCCGGTGACGATCTCGTGCTCGCACGAGCACGCGGCCTGGCCGGGGACCGTCAGCATCTCTTCGGTGACCCTTCATGCGGTGATACGGGACATAGCGGATTCGCTCCGCCGTTCGGGCGTCGACGCCCTGGTGCTGGTCAACGGCCACGGCGGCAACTACGTACTGGGCAACGTCGTTCAGGAGTCCTCCGCGCGCGGCGAGCGGATGGCGCTGTTCCCGGCTCCGGAGGACTGGGAGACCGCGCTGGAGCGGGCGGGGGTGGAGACCTCGCTGCTCACCGACATGCACGCGGGGGAAATCGAGACCTCCGTCCTTCTGCACGCTCATCCCGAATTGATCCGACCCGGTTACGAGACTTCCGATTTCGTCGCGGACGACCGGCGTCATCTGCTCACCCTCGGAATGTCCGCCTATACCGATTCGGGGGTCATCGGCCGTCCGTCGCTGGGTTCCGCGGAAAAGGGGAAGCGGCTGCTGGAGAGCCTCGCGGATTCCTTCGGCGCGTATATGTCACTGCTGACCTCCGCGGGCGACTCCGTCGTGGACACGACGGACGGATGAAAATAGCCGCTGGCCTCCGGATCCGCCACGGTGCCGGCGGATCCGGTGCGGGTCCGTAGACCCGTGTACCAGCGGGCGACGAGGACGAGGGCGCCCGGCAGGGCGGCCACGAAGCTGAGGACGCCGTACACGACGGCGACGGCGAGCCCGGTGTCGGCGCCGAGCCCCGCGGCGGCGAACGCCCAGGCGGTGACGCCCTCCCGGGGGCCGAACCCGCCGACGTTCAGGGGCAGTCCCATCGCGAGCAGCGCCAGGACGGCGAGCGGCAGCAGGGCGGCGACGGAGGCCGTGGAGCCGGCGATCCCCGCGGCGAGCACGAACATCGCGACGTGACCGGCGAGGACGACCAGCGAGGAGACGGCGACACCGGGCCCGTTGCGGCGCGACAGCAGGCTCTCGCGTGCCTGCGCGAGAGCCGTGCGCACGGCCGTGGGCCGCGCCCCGGCCCGGCGGGAGGGCGCCCGGTTCATACGGACGGCGGCCACGACGGCGCACGTGCCGGCGGCGGCGAACAGCAGGAGCGGGGTGAGGTCACGGGCCTGGTCGAGCACCGGTGACGGCATCGTCAGCAGGACGGCCGCGCCGACGGCGGTCAGGGCGACCTGCCCGGCCGTGCGCTCCAGCACGACCGCGCGGACGCCGCGCCCGAGGTCTCCGGCGCTCTGTCCGTGCCGTACGGCCCGGTGGACGTCGCCGAGGACGCCGCCGGGGAGCGCCGCGTTGAGGAACAGCGCCCGGTAGTAGTCGGCGACGGCCGCTCCGATCGGCAGCCGGATGCGCAGGCCGCGGGCCACCAACTGCCAGCGCCAGGCGCTGAACACGGTGGTGACGAACCCGATGCCGAGCGCGGCGAGCAGCGCGGGGCCGTCGATCCGCCGCAGCCCGTCGAGGAACACGCCGGTGCCGAGCCGCCAGAACAGCACGCCGAGGATGACGACTCCGGCGACCGTGCCCACGTGGGTGCGGACCTTCGGGTCGCCCAGGAGGGCCTTGGTGCGGGAGACGGGTGCGCCCGCGGTGGCCGCCCCGGTCCGGGCGTCCGCGGTCTCCCCCGTGCGGTCCGCCCGCCGGGCGCGCGAGGTGAGGCCCTCGCGCCCGGTGTGCGTCCTCGCCACCGTCTCCACGGTCATGACGCTCCGCCCGTCGGCCGGCTCAGGGCCAGCAGGTCGGTGTGGTGGACGACGACCCGCAGCTCGCCCGCCGCGCAGGCGTCGAGGCGTTCGCGCAGATAGCGGTCGGCGCGTTCACTCAGTTCGGGGCGCTGCTCGACCGCCGCGCCGACCCAGCCGCGCAGCCACTGCGCGGCCAGCGCCGCCTCGTCGGGTCCGAGCCGCCAGGGGCTCGGATGCAGCTGGACGGTCGCGCCGTGCTCGGAGAAGATCTCGGCGGCCACCGTGGCGGCGTCGGGGCCGAGCAGCCCGGTGCGCCGCTGGTGCGCGTTGAACGCCTCGGTGATCTCCTCGTCCAGCGGATCGGACGGGGTGAGTTCGACCCGGCCGGCCACCGACAGGGTCAGCAGCGCCGGGCAGCCCGCCCCCGCGCAGGCGGCGGCCAGGGTGTTGATCTCGTCGGGGGTGAGGACGTCGAGCAGCGCGGACGCCGTCACCAGGGAGGCGCCGCGTAGCGCGTCGGGGGTGAGCCGGCCGATGTCGCCGCGGCGCGTCTCGACCGTGACGCGGCTGCCGTCGGCGGAGGAGCGCGGGGACGCGACGGCGGCGAAGTGCAGCAGATAGGGGTCGCGGTCGTGCAGGACCCAGTGCTGGGCGCCGTCCAGGTGGGGGGCGAGCCAGCGGCCCATGGAGCCGGTGCCGCAGCCCAGGTCGTGGATGACCAGTCCGCCGGGTCGGCCCGGCAGGTTGGCGAGCCGGATCCGCAGCGGGTCGAGCAGGTCGTGCGCCCGGGCGGCGGCGTCCGCGCCCTCGCGCAGCTCCAGCCACTCGGGGGCGTAGCGGGGCGGGTCGTCCGGGGATGCCTCCCGCAGCCGTACGGTGGCCCGTTCGCCGGACCGGCCGGTGGGGCCCGCGCCGAGGATCACGACGTCGGAGTCGGCGCCGTGCGCCTCGGGTACGGACGCGTCGCTCATGTCATCCTCCGCCTGGCCGGGTCCGCCGTCGGGTCGCCGGCGTGCCGGACCGGCCGCGTCGCGGGGTCCCGGCTGGGCCGGGATCGCGCCCCCGCCCTGTGTCGTCGCCGCCTTGCTCATGCCGCCCTCCGCGGTTCGTCAGGCAGTCGGCCCAGTACCGCGGCCAGGCTGCGGGCCGTGCCGGCCCAGCCGTTCAGAGCGGCCCGGCGTCCCCGGGCCGCCGCCTTCAGCCGGCGTCGTACGTCCGCCTCGCCGAACCAGCCGCGCAGTTCGGCGGCGATCGCGGCGGGGTTCTCCGGCGGCACGAGGATGCCGGGGACACCGCCGTCGGGTGCGCGTCCGACAGCCTCCGGCACCCCGCCGACGTCGGTGGCCAGCACCGGGATGCCGCGCGCGAGCGCCTCGGTGACCGCCATGCCGTACGTCTCGGCGTAGGAGGTGAGGACCATCAGGTCGGCGGAGTTGTAGCTGGCGTCGAGTTCGGCCCCGGACTGCGGGCCCGCCAGGACCAGACGGTCGGTGAGGCCGTGCCGGGTGATCAGGGAGCGCAGTCCGGCGACGTAGTCGGGGTCGTGGTTCAGGCCGCCGACGCAGACACAGCTCCACGGCAGGTCGGTCACCGTCGCCAGTGCCTCGATCAGCCGGTGCTGGCCCTTGCGCGGGGTCACGGCGGCCACGCACAGCAGCCGGGACACGCCGTCCGTGCCGGAGGCGAGGGGGGCGATGTCGGCGCCGGGGGCGGCGACATGGACCCGTTCGGGGGCGAGACCGTGGTGGGAGACGAGGCGGCGGACCGCCCAGTCGCTGGTGGCGACGACCGCGTCGGCGGCGCGCAGCACCGTGCGCTCCCGGGCGTCCAGGTCGGCCGCGACGGACGGCTCCAGCCCGGTCTCGTCACCGAGCGGCAGATGGACGAGGACGGCGAGCCGCAGCCGCTCGGCCTCCGGGACGATGATCTCGGGCACCCCGCAGGCAACCAGGCCGTCCAGCAGGACGACGGTCCCGTCCGGGAACTCCCGCAGGGTGCGGGTGAGTTCGGCGCGGGCCGCCTCGTCGGGGCGGGGCCACGCGCCGGCCACCGCGTGCTTGTGGACCTGCCAGCCGAAGCCGGGCAGGTCCAGGCTGACCCGCCGGTCGTAGGCGTTGCCGCCGCTGGGGGCCGCCGGGTCGTCGACGCCGCCCGGCATGACGAAGTGCACGGAGCGCAGGGACATCGGGATGATCTCCGCGTTCTTCAGGACGGAGTGCTGCGCCGGCACGTAGGCGAGCTTGACCTTCTCCGGCCGCGGCTGCTTCTCCAGGGTCACGTCGGTCACAGGGCACGCTCGTAACTCGCCCACGCGACGTGCGACTCGTGCAGCGTGACGGTGATCCCGGCGAGTCCCCGCGCGCCCTCGCCCAGCGCGCCCTTCTCGACGCGCTCGGCGAGCCGGTCGGCGATGACCTTGGCCAGGAACTCGGTGGAGGTGTTGATCCCGGCGAAGTCGGGTTCGTTGTCGAGGTTGCGGTAGTTCAGCTCGGCGACGACGGCACCGAGCTCCTGGGTGGCCAGTCCGATGTCGACGACGATGTTGTCGTCGTCCAGCTGCTCACGCCGGAACGTGGCGTCCACGAGGAACGTCGCCCCGTGCAGACGCTGCGCGGGCCCGAAGACCTCGCCGTGGAAGCTGTGGGCGATCATGATGTGATCGCGGACGGTGATGCTGAACAACGGACGACCCTCCAGGTGCGGTGCGCCTAGTCCCCGGCCGATCGCCGCCGGGGATGCCGTGTAGTACGGCTCTTCGCTTCCCCATGTTCAGCGCGTCCTCACTCTTTTCTCAGGTCAGGCGCTCTTGCGTCCCGCGGGGCGAATCCGCGCGTCAGGGCGCGTCCGGGTACCTGACGCGGTGACAGAGCGCCGGGAGCCGCCCGGACGCCAGCTTCGGCAGCACCTCGGGCAGCTCCTCGAAGGGGCTCTCCCCGGTGACGAGGGCGTCCAGCGCGGAGTCGGCGAGCAGGTCGAGGGCGAGCGCGAGGCGGTCGGCGTAACTGCGGCCGGCGCGGGCCGGTGAGACGGTCCCGACCTGGCTGCTGCGGATGACGAGGCGCCGCGAGTGGAACGCCTCGCCGAGCGGGACGGCCACCTGCCGGTCGCCGTACCAGCTCAGTTCGAGGACGGTGCCCTCGGGGCGCAGCAGTTCGAGGGAGCGGGCGAGTCCCTGTTCACTGGCGCTGGCGTGCACCACGAGGTCGCAGTCGCCAAGGGCGTCCTCGGGGGACGCGAAGGCGACGCCGAGGGATCCGGCCACCTCGGCGCGGGACGGGTCGGCGTCGACCAACTGGAGCCGCACGCCGGGGAAGCGGGCCAGCAGCGCGGCCACGGAGCAGCCCACCATGCCGCCGCCGACCACGGCGATCCGGTCCCCGACCAGGGGCGCCGCGTCCCACAGGGCGTTGACGGCGGTCTCGACGGTGCCGGCGAGGACGGCCCGCGCGGCGGTCACGGTGTCCGGTACGACGGTCACCGCGCTCGCGGGCACGACGTAGCGCGTCTGATGCGGGTACAGGCAGAAGACCGTACGGCCGGCCAGCGCGTCCGGCCCCTGTTCGACCACCCCGACGTTAAGGTAGCCGTACTTCACCGGGGCGGGGAAGTTCCCCTCCTGGAACGGCGCCCGCATGGCCGCGTGCTGGCTCTCCGGGACGCCGCCGCGGAACACGAGGGTCTCCGTGCCCCGGCTGACCCCCGAGTACAGCGACCGCACCAGCACGTCCCCCTCGCCGGGCTCGGGCAGGGCGACCTCCCGGATCTCGCCCTCCCCCGGAGCACTGAGCCAGAACGCGCGTGCGGTGCGGTTCATCGGGAACCTCCTGAACGATCGGCGACCTGTCCACGTACCGAGGTGTGCACAGGCCGCGCACAGTACGCGGCCTTGATCGACTCTGTCATCTGGCCGGAGGAATGTGCGGTGGCCCTGAACAACACGTACGAAGCAAGGCTGGTCCAGCAGGAGACCGCGGTGGGAGCGGGCGTTCAGATCCTGTTGCTGGCCCTGCTGGGATCGGCGATCGGCATGGGTCCCGCGGGCTGGCTGACCGGCCTCGCGTTCGCCGTCGCCTCCTGGGCGCTGCTCTCCCTGGCCCTGCACCGGTCCGGGCTCCGCTCGTTCGGCCCGGCGAACCGGGTCACGCTCGGCCGGGCCACGCTGGTCGGCGGGGTGACGGCACTGGTCGCGGACTCCTTCCAGGACTCGCCGCCGGTCACGTTGTTCGTGGGCCTGACCGCGGTCGCCCTGATCCTCGACGGCGTGGACGGCAAGGTGGCCCGCCGCACCGGCACCTCGACGGCGCTGGGCGCCCGCTTCGACATGGAGGTGGACGCGTTCCTGATCCTGGTGCTCAGCGTGTACGTCTCGATGTCGCTGGGTCCGTGGGTGCTGCTGATCGGCGCCATGCGCTACGGCTTCGTCGCCGCCGCCCGGTTCTGGCCCTGGCTGAACGCCCCGCTGCCGCCGAGCACGGCCCGCAAGACGGTCGCCGCGGTGCAGGGCGTCTTCCTCCTGGTGGCCGCGTCCGGCCTGTTCCCCCACGCCGCCACGTTCGCGGTCACGGCCACGGCGCTGGGCGCCCTGCTGTGGTCGTTCGGCCGGGACGTGCTGTGGCTGGGGCGCACGCACCGGGCGACACGGGTGGCGCCGGCGGCGGCCGAGCGCAGGGCGCGACCGGAACTGGTGACGAGCTGACGTCCCGCCCGGTCCCTCACTGAGCCGGCAGGTGCGCGTCCGGACGGTGGCCGGGCAGCTTCGAGCGGGTGGACGCGTCGTGGCGCACCCGGAGGAACTCCAGGTGCCGCTCGTACTGGTGGAGGGCGTCGGCGATGAGCTGCTCCTCGGTGTAGCCCGGTCGCCACCGTCCACAGCTACACCGTCACCGTGAGGAAGCCATGAACTGCGCGCCGCGGACCCGCCCACCGGCCGCACCGACGACGAGCCGGCGCGGCAGGACATCCCGTCGATGCTGCGCTAGGGCCTCTCCCTCACCGGACCGCGCCGCGCCGCCCTCTTCGGCGACGGCGCGGTGGGCGCCGCCGTCCTGCTGGACCGGCTCGGGGTGCGACCGCGGGATGTGGCGTTCCTCGCCGAGGTGGTCCACAGCGGGGGGTACCCGGTACGCAGCCGGGCCGCCCGAACCCGTACCTGGGTGACAAGGCGGTGACCGTGGTGCGCTCCTGGCTGGAGGGCGCGGCCACCACCGCCGGCGGGATCGACGGCGACGAGGACACCTCCCGCCGGCTGGACGGAGCCGCAGAACTCCTCGGCCTGCGGCACGTGGACCGTTTCCGCCCTGCGGGGAAGTGAGCGGCCGCGGACACGGACGGCCGACCCGCCTCGTGCTCCGGCCACGGGCAGCCCGGACTCACGCCGCCCGCCGCCCCCTCCCCCCGTGCTCCCGCACGATGTCCGCGTACAGATGCCCGGTGCCCTTGATCGTCCGTACCTGTGTCTCGTAGTCCACGTGGACCAGGCCGAACCGCTTCGCATAGCCGTACGCCCACTCGAAGTTGTCGAGGAGCGACCACGCGAAGTACCCGGCGAGCGGGGCGCCCTTGCGGGCGGCCGAGGCGCAGGCCGCGAGATGCCGGACCAGGTAGTCCTGCCGTTCGGGGTCGTCGACCGTGCCGTCGGGGCGTACGACGTCCGGGAAGGCGGAGCCGTTCTCGGTGATGTAGATCTTGCGCGCCCCGTACTCCTCGGTGAGGCGCAGCAGCAGGGTCTCGATGCCGCTCGCGTCGATCTCCCAGTCCATGCCGGTGCGCGGCACGCCGGGGCGGCGGACCGCGCGGGCGTACGGGGCGGGGCCGTCGGGGTCGTCGACGACGTGGGCCGGGAAGTAGTAGTTCAGGCCGAGCCAGTCCAGCGGGGCCGCGATCGTCTCCAGGTCACCGGCCCGCTCGGGGAGTTCGACGCCGTACGTCTCGACCATGTCGGCCGGGAAGCCCCGGCCGTGGATCGGGTCGAGCCACCAGCGGTTGACGTGGCCGTCCTGGCGGCGGGCGGCGGCCTCGTCCTCGGGGCGGTCGCCGGCCGCGTACACGGTGGAGAGGTTGTTGACGATGCCGACCTCGGCGCCGGGTGCGGCGGCGCGGATCGCCTCGGTGGCTAGGCCGTGGCCGAGGAGGAGGTGGTAGGAGGCGCGGACGGCGGCCGTGAGGTCGGTCAGGCCGGGGGCCATGGTGCCTTCGAGGTGCCCGATCCAGGCCGAGCAGGACGGCTCGTTGAGGGTGGCGAAGTGGCGGACGCGGTCGCCGAGCCGGGTCGCGACCACCGAGGCGTACTCGGCGAAGTGCTCGGCCGTCTCCCGCTCGGGCCAGCCGCCCCGGTCCTGGAGGGCCTGCGGAAGGTCCCAGTGGTAGAGGGTGACGGACGGCGTGATGCCCGCCTCCAGCAGGGCGTCGACCAACTCGTCGTAGAAGGCCAGGCCCTTGGGGTTCACGGGGCCGTCGCCGCCCGGCAGGACGCGCGGCCAGGCGACGGAGAGGCGGTAGGCGTTGGTGCCGAGCGTGCGCATGAGGGCGAGGTCCTCGCGCCAGCGGTGGTAGTGGTCGCAGGCGACGTCGCCGGTGTCACCGTTGTCGATCTTTCCGGGGGTGTGCGAGAACGTGTCCCAGATCGACGGGGAGCGGCCGTCCTCCGCCACGGCTCCCTCGATCTGGTACGCCGCTGTGGCGGTGCCCCACAGGAAGTCGTTCGGGAGTGCGGCGAGGTCGATACGGTCGGGCACGGAGTTCCTTTCGGGGCGGGGGTGCTCGGTCACTTGACGGCGCCTGCGGTCAGTCCGGCGACCAGGTAGCGCTGGAGGAGGAGGAAGCCGGCGACCACGGGGACGCTCACGACCAGTGAGGCGGCCATGATCTGGTTCCAGTACACGTCGTTGAGCGTGGAGTAGCCCTGGAGGCCGACGGCGAGGGTGCGGGTGGTGTCGTTGGTCATGACGGACGCGAACAGCACCTCGCCCCAGGCGGTCATGAAGGCGTAGACGGCGACGGCGACGATGCCGGGGACGGCGGCCGGGACGACGACCCGGAACAGCGCGCCGAGCGGTCCGCAGCCGTCGACCAGCGCCGCCTCGTCCAGGTCGCGCGGCACCGAGTCGAAGTAGCCGATGAGCATCCAGATGGAGAACGGCAGGGAGAAGGTGAGGTACGTCAGGATCAGGCCGCCGCGGCTGCCGAACAGGGCGATGCCGGTGGCGTTGCCGATGTTGACGTAGATGAGGAACAGCGGGAGCAGGAAGAGGATGCCCGGGAACATCTGCGTGGACAGGACGGTGACCGTGAAGACCCGCTTGCCGCGGAAGTCGTACCGGCTGACGGCGTACGCGGAGAAGACCGCGATCACCACCGAGCAGACCGTGGCCGCGCCCGCCACGACGAGCGAGTTCACGAAGTACGTCGCGAGGGGCACCGTCGACCAGATGTCGATGTAGGGGCGGATCGTCAGACCGCTGGGCAGCCAGCGGAACGTGCCCGACACGTCGGCCAGCGGCTTGAGCGAGCTGGAGACCATGACGTAGACGGGGACCAGGACGAAACCGGTGAGCAGGGTGAGGAAGATCCGCCGGGACCACAGGAAGGACCGGGGCGGTGCCATCGGCGAACGGGCGGGCATGGCAGGGGACTTGATGGGCCGGGCGGACTCAGACATCGGCGGTCCTCCGTCCGCGCGAGGTGATCACGAGGTAGACGCCGGTCACCACGAGCAGGAACAGCAGCAGGAGCACGGACATCGCCGAACCGGTGCCGAAGTTCCAGGTGACGAAGGACGCCTGGTAGATGTGCACGGAGATGAGGTCGGCGGCCTCGGGCGCGGTCTTGCCGAACAGGACGTACGGCGTGTTGAAGTCGTTGAACGTCCACAGGAACAGGACGAGGACGAGGACCTGGTTGACGGGCCGCAGGGACGGCAGGGTGATCCGGCGGATCTGCTGCCACATGCCGGCGCCGTCGAGGGAGGCGGCCTCGTAGAGCTCCCTCGGGATGTTCTGCAGGCCGGCCATGACGATGAGGAAGGCGAACGGCCAGCCCTTCCACACGGAGACCGTCAGCAGCGCGAAGAAGCTGTTGTCGCCGATGAGCCAGAACGTGGGCTTGTCGGTGATGCCGAGCTGGTCGTGCAGGACGTGGTTCACCAGGCCGTTGTCGTGCTGGAACATGAAGACCCAGGTGATGACGGCGGTGTAGACGGGCAGCGCGTACGGCACCAGGAACAGGGCGCGCAGCAGGCCCCGGCCGCGGAAGGTCTCCTGCATGTAGAGGGCGGCGGCGGTGCCGATGCACCAGCACAGGCCGACGGAGAGCAGGGTGAAGGCGACGGTGACCAGGAACGAGTGGAGCAGCGCCTCGCCCACGGGGGCGTCGAAGTCCACGGAGACCGAGTAGTTGTCGAGGCCGTTCCAGGGCGCGGTGGTCCAGTCGCGGATGTAGAACTGAGTGAGTTCCTTGAAGCTCATCACCATGCCGATGACCATCGGCACGAGGTGGACGAGGAGTTCGAGGAGCAGGGCGGGCAGGAGGAACAGGTAGGGCAGGCCGATACGGCGGATCCGCCCGGGACGGCGGCGGGGGCCGCTCGCCGTCCCGGGGGAGCTCGGACGCACCGCGGCCTCGGTGGGGACCGTGGTCGTCATCGTGCTCACTTCGCCGGCATCTGCTGCTGGGCCTTCTCGAGGGCGGCCTTGACCGAGTCCTCCGTGACCTTGCGTCCGGCGGCGGCGTCGGCGAACAGCCCCTTGATGGCCGTGCCGACGGCGGTCTCGAACTGGGACTCGTCGGCGACCTGCGGGGCGGCGACGGCGCTCTTGGCGAGGGTGTCCTTGAGGACCGCGTTCGCCGGGGTGTTGAAGGCGGCGTCGGCCTGGGCGCCCTTGACCGGCGGTATGGAGCTGTAGGCCTGGTTGAGGATCTTCTGCTCGGCGTCGCTCGTCATGAACTTCACGAACTTGGTGGCGCCGTCGATGTTGTCGGTGTTCTTGAAGACGGCCATGTTGATGCCCATGACCATCGAGTTGACGCCCGCGCCGGTGCCGGGAGTGCCGGACCGCACGGGCACCGGGGCGATGCCGTAGGCGTCCTCGCTCATGCCCTGGGACTTGAGGTTGGCGGACGCGGACTGCCACAGCAGCATGGCCGTCTTGCCCTTGGCGAAGTCGCTGACGGACTGGTTCTGCGCGTATTCGGCGTTGCCGGGCGCGACGATCTTGTCCTTGGCCATCAGGTCGACGAACTGCTTGACGCCGGCGACGGCCTTGTCGGAGGTGAAGTCGGCCTTGCCGTCGGCGGTGAAGAAGTCGGCGCCGTGCTGCTTGGCGAAGACGACTGCGTGATGGATGTTCTCGGAGGGGTTGGAGCCCTCGACGCCGAGCGCCCACTTGCCGCCGCCGGTGAGCTTCTTGCCGTCGGCGACGAGTTCGTCCCAGGTGGCCGGCGGCTCGGAGATGCCGGCGTCGGCGAACGCCTTCTTGTTGTAGTAGAGCGCGTACGCCATCGAGTACAGCGGGACGGCGGCCGGGTCCTTGCCCTCGGCGCCGGTGGAGCCGAGCGCGGAGTCGACGAAGCGATCCTTGCCGCCGATCTTGTCGAAGTTCCCGGCGGACCAGGGCAGCAGGGCGCCCGTCGCCTGGAGGGAGGCGCTCCAGGTGTTGCCGATGTTGAGGACGTCGGGTCCCTGTCCGGAAGTGGTGGCGGTGAGGATGCGGTTGAGCAGGTCGGACCAGGGCACGACCTCCAGCTTCACCTTGATGCCGGTCTGCTTCTCGAACTTGTCGAGTTCGGGCTGGAGGACCTTCTTATCGACCTCGATGCTGGCGCCCTGGTTCGAGGCCCAGTAGGTGAGGGTCTTCGGGGAGTCGTTCGACCCCCCGCCGTCCGTCGACGAACCGCCTCCGCAGGCCGTGGCGGCCAGGGCGAGAGACATGGTGACGGCAGCTACGGCCGCGGCTCGCGTTGTGCGCATGGCTCCGGTGTCCCTTCCGGGGGTACTGCTGCTTAATTTAGAGCGTGAGTTAAGCCTCTGGACCGGGCGGCGTCAAGGCTTTGGACGCAGTTGCCGGAGTCTGGTCGAACCTCTTGACTCTCTCGTTTCGCAGTTGAACCATTCAGCGGCGAGAGAGCGCTCCCGGACCCCACCACGTTCACTTCCTGAACAAGGAGAGCCGCCCCATGCATGATTCCTCCCCGTCCTCGTCGCGCCCGTCCCCGGTCGGCCGCCGCACCCTGCTGGGCGCCGCCGCGGCCGTCACAGCGGCCCCCGTGGTGCTGGGTGCCTCGGCCCACGCCTCCGCCGCCCCGGCCCCCCGCAAGAGGCCGCGCGCGCTCCCCGGCGGTGGCGACCTCGGCCCCAACGTCCTGGTCTTCGACCCGTCGACCCCCGGCATCCAGGCCCGTCTCGACGAGGTGTTCCGGCAGCAGGAGTCCGCGCAGTTCGGCACCGGCCGCTACGCGCTGCTGTTCAAGCCGGGCACCTACCACGGGCTCAACGCCCAGCTCGGCTTCTACACCTCCATCGCGGGCCTCGGCCTGTCCCCCGACGACACCACCATCAACGGGGACGTCACCGTCGACGCCGGCTGGTTCGGCGGCAACGCCACGCAGAACTTCTGGCGTTCGGCGGAGAACCTGGCCCTGGTCCCGGTCAACGGCACCAACCGCTGGGCGGTCGCGCAGGCGGCCCCGTTCCGCCGGATGCACGTCCGCGGCGGGCTGAACCTCTCCCCCACCGGCTACGGCTGGGCCAGCGGCGGCTACATCGCCGACAGCCGCGTCGACGGGCAGGTCGGACCGTACTCGCAACAGCAGTGGTACACCCGCGACAGCGCGATCGGCAGCTGGCTCAATGGCGTCTGGAACATGGTGTTCTCGGGTGTCGAGGGCGCCCCCGCGCAGAGCTTCCCCAACCCGCCGTACACCACCCTGGCCACCACGCCGGTCTCCCGCGAGAAGCCGTTCCTGTACCTCCAGGGCGGCGAGTACCGGGTGTTCCTGCCCGAGAAGCGGACCGACGCGCGTGGCGTGACCTGGGGCAACGGCACCCCGCGCGGCACCTCCCTGCCGCTCACGCAGTTCTACGTCGCCCGTCCCGGCGTCTCGGCCGGCACGCTCAACCAGGCGCTGACGCAGGGACTGCACCTCCTGCTCACGCCCGGTATCTACCACCTCGACGAGCCCCTGCGGATCAACCGGGCGAACACGGTCGTCCTCGGCCTCGGTTACGCGACCCTCATCCCGGACGGCGGCGTCACCGCCGTGAAGGTCGCCGACGTCGACGGGGTGCGGCTGGCCGGCTTCCTGGTGGACGCCGGGCCGGTCAACTCATCCACCCTGCTGGAGATCGGGCCCCCCGGCGCCTCCCGCGACCACTCCGCGAATCCGACCACCCTCCAGGACGTGTTCATCCGCATCGGCGGCGCGGGCGCCGGCAAGGCCACCACCAGCATGGTCATCAACAACCGGCACACCATCGTCGACCACACCTGGGTGTGGCGGGCCGACCACGGCGAGGGCGTCGGCTGGGAGACCAACCGCGCCGACTACGGCGTCGTCGTCAACGGCGACGACGTCCTGGCGACCGGCCTGTTCGTCGAGCACTTCAACAAGTACGACGTGCAGTGGTTCGGCCAGCGGGGCCGCACGATCTTCTTCCAGAACGAGAAGGCGTACGACGCCCCGAACCAGGCGGCCATCCAGAACGGCTCGGTCAAGGGCTACGCCGCCTACCGGGTCGGCGACGCCGTGACCTCGCACGAGGGCTGGGGCCTGGGCAGTTACTGCTACTACAACGTCGACCCGACGATCGTCCAGCACCACGGCTTCGCCGCCCCGACCCGCCCGAACGTCCGCTTCCACAACCTGCTCGTCGTCTCCCTGGGCGGCAACGGCCAGTACGAACGCGTCATCAACGACACGGGCAACCCGACGTCGGGGACGTCGACGGTGCCGTCGACGGTGGTGTCGTATCCCTGACCGACGACGGCTCCCGGGGGGGCCCCCCCCCCCCCCGGGGGGGGAGCGCCACAGGGCGAGGCCGCAACCCCCGACCGCGAAGTAGTGGCACGGCCCCGCGCCCGGCCCCCCCCGGGCAACCGAGACACGGAAGCCGG